>CAYRFI010000065.1:0-25083 GCA_964423595.1 uncultured Thermoanaerobaculia bacterium
CCCCACTCGGCCCGCCACGGGGCACCGGGGGGGGGGGGGGGGTCAGTCTTCGTCTTCCAGCCGCCGGTAAAGATCGGGTCGACGGTCGGCGAGAAAGAGGAATCGTTCACGAGCCCTGCGAACCACCGTCGGGTCGATCTCGCCGGCGACGACGCCCGCGTCGTCGGCCAGGGTGGTCACCACCATGCCCCAGGGATCGAGGAGGCTGGTGTCACCTGAGTGGGGGTAGCCGTCGACCTCGCCGACGCGGTTGACTCCCAAGACCCATGCCTGGTCGTCGATCGCGCGGGCGGCGAGCAGGGTGCGCCACGCGTGACCACGGTGCGCCGGCCAGTTGGCAATGACGACGAAGAGATCGGTAGTCATGGCCGCTGCGCGAAAGAGCTCCGGGAACCTGAGGTCGTAACAGATCAGAGGCGTGACCCGCACCCCGCCGAGCTCGACCGTATGGAGGCCCTCTCCGGCCTCGAAGTGGTCGGGTTCGCCGGCAAGTGAAAAGGGGTGGATCTTGCGGTAGTGCAGGACTTCGCGGCCGTCGGGGGCAATCACCGAACACGAGTTGGCCGGTCGCTCTTCGCCGGGCTCGGCGTAGCCGGCGATCACCCACACGCCGTGTCGGCGCGCGAGGTCGGCGATGAACTCGTGGATGGTGTTGGCGTGCGCCGCCATTTCTTCGGCCCGCATCGAAAACCCGGTGGCAAACATCTCGGGGAGCGCGATGATCTCTGCGCCCATGGCCGCGGCCCGTTGTGCAAGCGGAGCCACCCGGCGGAAGTTTTCTTCCGGGTTCTCCCAGGCGATGTCGAACTGGAGGCCGGCAACAATCACGGCAATGGAGGCGCCGGGACCGGCACCAGGCAGGACCGCAATCGGTCGGCAAGCAGGACGTGGAAGACGAGCTGTTGACCGTCATTCCAGCCGTTCTTCCAGTTCTTCGATCTGTCCGCAGGTGCGCTTTTGCGATAGCTGGTGAATGAAACGCTCAAAAGTGAATCGCAGTTGGTGACGGAGAACTCTCCCATCTTCTCAGCGCCCTCGGCGAATCCGGCGAGGTAGTCGGCATCGTCATCCAAATCCTCAGCCGCTTCAGCCGCCTCGGAGAGGGCGTGGTCGATGCCGCTGCGGACCGCAACGTTGGTCTGCTCGGCCTTCCACACCGCGTGGCGCTGCAGGGTCTCTTCGTAGTTATCGGGCATCGGTTCCGTCTCGCGGCCGTTCCAGTCATCCGACATCTCCGCATCGTCGCGGGACGCATACAGGGTGAGGTGCTTCTTGACTTCGGTGAGGAGCCCCTCGAGATCCGCGTTCTTCACCAGCTCACGGGGCACGTACACCATGAGCTGAACCTGGCAGGAACGCTGATCATAGAGCTCGAAGGGACCGTCCATGCGAGGGACCCGGAGCGGTGCATCGAGGGTCAGCATCAGGTCGACGCGCTGTCGCTTGACCTTGACGTTGTCGATCTTGACCAGCTCACCTGCAGGGAAACGGTGTCGGGCCTTGCTGGCGACTCCGGCCGCGCCGACTTCGTTGTCGGAGTAGGTGCTTCCGCAGGCCGAATAGACCTCGAGTTCGAGCACGCCCCAGCCGCCCTTGAGCTCTCGATCGAGGAGATCGCCGAGGTCTGAAGCGGAAGAAGACCCTGCCGTCATCAACGTCATTGCGAAGAGCACGATACAAAGAGAACGCTGCAAGGGCCGACCTCCAACGCTTTCTTCGAGGCTACCACGAAAGACGGTCAGCCCGCATGTGAGAGTTCTGCCATAATGCAGCGACAATGAACGCTCCATTCAATTCTCGAATCGATGGGCCGGCCTTTCCACCGTCTCGTCCGAGACGTCCGCGGACGCCGGCAACCTCGATCGTCATCGGCCTCAATGTGATCGTGTTTCTCGTCTGGCAGGCGGCGTCCTATTCGCCTGGCCTGTACGAGTTCATGACCGAGAACTTCCTGGTCAGCACCACGCGTCTCATGCACGGTTACTGGTGGACGCTGATGACCTCGGCCTTCTCTCACAGCGAGCTCTGGCACCTGGCCATCAACATGATTGTCCTGTGGAGCTTCGGGACGGTCCTCGAGCATTTTTGGGGGACCAGGGTCTTCGTTCTCTTCTACCTGGCGACGGCGGTGTTTGCGTCGGTCAGCCACTGTGCGGCGTCGTCGTTCGTCATGGGAAACGACAATATTTCAGCCCTCGGCGCTTCGGGCGCGGTGAGCGCGCTGTTGCTCGCCTACGCCCTGCACTTTCCGCGCCACCGCATCCTGCTCTTCGGCATCATACCGCTGCCGGCGCTTGCCGGCGTGCTCGCCTTTGTCGGTCTCGATCTCTGGGGTCTGATCGCACAGGGTCGCGGCGGTGGCTTGCCGATTGGTCACGGCGCCCACCTCGGCGGCGCCCTCGCCGGTGCGCTGATCTACTACCTGTACCTTCGTGAGACCTACCCGACCCCGGGCGTCCGACAACAGCGTTCGGCCTCCGGGGCTGCCTCGCTGACGCCCGATGAAGCGCGGGAGTTCGAACGCATCCGGATCAAGATCGAAACCACAGGTCCGCACACCTTGACTCCCAAAGAGAAGGCGTTTCTCGACCGGCTTCGGGAACGCGTGCTCCAGGCCACCCGACCGGACTCCTTCTGAGCCGCCGGCGTCTCCTTGCCGCTCGGCCGCGTGGCGGGTACCATGCCAACCAGTCGACCGAGAGGGGGCAGCCATGGTGCAAAGTGAACGCGAGGTCCGAATGGAGGTCTTCGATTCCTTCAAGCAGGTCTTCGCGAGTGCCCCGATCCGCTTGATGAGCCGCACCGTCAGCGCGATGCGGGCCAAGGGCTACGGCGATCTCGCTTCGGCGATCGGCGATCTCGACTGGCGAACGGTGCCCGCGGACGACCCCGAGGATCCGAACCTGCGCGAAGATTGGCACTGCTTGCTGCGGACGGCCTTCGCGCACGTCGACGGCTGGCTGGACCAACTCAGCCCCCACCCGTACGGCTATAACCTCGATTCGATCGGTTTCCCGGTGGTGACCAGGGCGTGGAGCGGTCTGTGGTCGACCCAGCTCGGCATCGACTTCTCGAACGACGCCGACTCGCCGCCCCAGATCATGGTCTTCCACGGCGGCAATCAAGCGTTGCAGGCGTCGTTGCTCGGAGTTTCCGAGGCACACCGAAACCGCGTCGGCGCGGGCCGCCCGGCGACCATGCTGGTGCCGATGCCTACCTTCTCGTGTCCGACGGATCAGATGGCGCTGCAGGGAATGAACGTGTTCTTTCTGCCGCCCGGGCGAAAGGACATGGACCCGAGCGCGGAAGATCTCGATCAGGTTCCGGACGATGTCGAGATCGACGGCGTCTATCTGATGCCGATCAACAACCCGACCGGGCGTACCTTGCCACCCGAACAGCTCCGCGCGTTTGTCGACGTGGTGCTCGACCGCTGGCCCCATGCCGGTGTGATCCTCGACTCGGTCTACGTCCGGCTCCACCCGCAGTACCGCGATCTGCTCGCCTGGTATGAAGACGACCCGCGCTACGCGGAGTCGGTGCTTTTCATCGATTCGCTGTCCAAGACCCACGGCGTTACCGGACTGCGATCCGGAGCCATCTTGACCCGTTCGTCAAAGCTGCGGGACGGAATCGTGCGCTACGCGCAAAACATCATGGCGGGACCCTCCAACGCCATGCAGGCGGTGACGATCGCCCTTCTCGCGCCGTTCGCCCTCGGCGATGCCGAGGTCGCGAGTCACCGCATCCAGCTGCAGCTTCGCATCGGCCGCCATCTGCAGCGCCGCCGACGCCTGCTGATGGCGGCGGCCTTCGACCGCTACAGGGATCTCTTCGACTCGGAGCAGCCGCTCCTGCCAGACCGCGAGAGCTTCGACTGGGAGGGCTCCATGTACGCCGACCCGCGGCTGTCGGAGCGATGCCGAAAGGTCGCGGACGACATCCAGGTCTCGCCCACAGTTGCCTTCTACCTCGAGACGGGGATCGGCGGCGTACCCCTCGAGGGCTTCTGCCGCAACCCCAACTTGGAACGTCACGGATTGGTCGTCAACGCCGATTCGTCGCGGCTCGCCGAATTCCAGGAGGAAGCCCGCAAGTACGTCCGCCTGTCGTTCGGCATGACCCCGCCCCCGCGTTGATATAGCGGTTTTCTGCCGACCAACGGCCAAAAAAATAACGCAAAGTCGCTAAGACGCCAAGTCGCAAAGGACATCTCCAACTCACGCCTCGACCCGACGCTCAGTCGTTGCGATTGGGGTTGAGTTACGCGCGGGCAGCGATGTCCGGATTTCAGAAAAACTCTGCGTCTTTGCGTTGTATTCCTTTGGCGCGGAATCCTACCAGCACGGATCGGGAACCAGACTACTCAGAAGCCGGCTTGTCGTCCTTGGTTACCGCACTCACTGCTAATGCGGCGAAGCCGGCGAGGAAGAAGGCCGGGACGAGCTCGTAGAGATTGTCGAGCCCCCACAGCTGGACGAGCCACCAGCTGATCACGGTCAGTGATGCGGCAGCTGCGACGGCGACGTGATCGCCCCAGTCGAAAGCCCGCGTCAGGCGGCCGATGACGAAGATCGCTACAGCCGCCAGCAAGGCCATCCACCACACGCGGGCGAAGATCTCCGGACTTGTTGCGGCGTCGCGACCCAGCTTCCAGGCGACGGTGACGCCGGTGCCCGTGAGCATTGCCGCCAGCGCGCCGTGGCGGTTGACGCCCCGCCGCATCAGGGCAAGCAGGATCAGCGGCGCGAAGGCCGCCCCGAGACCGGACCAGGCGAAGAGAACGAACCAGAAGACGAGGCGCACCTCGCTGAGGGCCACGAGAATACCGAGGAGCCCGACCACCGCCACCGTCCAGCGGCCGAGAATGAGGCTTCGGCGGTCGTCACTCGCCTTGCCGAGGGTCTCCTCGACGACGTCGTAGGAAACGGCCGATGCCGCCACCAGGAGCTGCGACGAAACAGTCGAGAGGATGGCCGAAATCACCGCCGCCAGCAACAGACCCGCGAGCACCGGATGAACGAGCTGCAAAGCGATCGCCATTAACGCCTGTTCGCCGTCGGCGAGGTTGGGAAGCATGACGCGACCCGCGAGACCGATAAGTCCGGCGCCGTAGAAGACCGCCACTCCCCAGAACATGGCGATGACCTGCAGACGCTGCACCTGACGGTCGTCTCGCGCCGCCATGTAACGGGTGATGACGTGCGGCATCCCCGGGTAGCCGAGACCGATGCCGAGTTGGCCGATGATGAAGCCCCAGAGGGCGGGCCCGATGCGCCCACCGCCGGCACTGAGAAAGTTGGGATCGATGGCGCCGAGATTCTCGATGAGAGCGCCGAATCCACCGAGGTGGGCGATGGCGTACAGCGGCAGGGCGATGAGAGCGATCGCCACCAGCAGACCCTGGAAGAGATCGGTCCAAGCTACTGCCCGGAAGCCGCCGAGCGAAGTTACGAGGATGATCACCACGGCGCCGATCACCACCCCGAGGATGTAGCCGCTTCGTCCTTCGAACCCGAGGGACGACGAAAAGGCCTTGCCGGCCGCCGTCATCTGTGCCGCAACATAGCCCATCATGCAGACCAGGATGATGGTCGTCGCGGTCAACCGCAGCACGTTGCGAGGGTCCCCCCATCGCCGGGTAATGACGTCGGTGAGGGTAACCGAGCCCTGATTCGCGGAAAGCGGCCGCAGCCGCGGGGCCAAGATGTAGACATTGACCAGATAGCCGAGGAGACAACCCGGGGCGTACCAGAGGCCGGAAACACCATAGTTGAAGGTCATGCCGACCGCGCCGAGAGTGACCCATCCGGATTCGGAGCTCGCGGTCGAGGAGATGCCGGCCGACCACGCGCCCAGCGAGCGTCCCGCGAGGTGGAAGTCCTCGCCGCCGTGGGTCCTCTTCGCAGCCCTCCAACCGATGAAGAGAAGCACTCCGAGATAAGCGACCATCACGACGGCGACCGTGCTGAGGGTCGAGCCGTCAACCGGCGTCATCGTTCAGATCCCGACTTGAACCGGTCGAGGAGATCCTCCACGATCACCAGAACGACCAGCACCAGTGGGAAGACCCACAACAGCAGGTGCGCGCCGAGCGTCAGCGAGTACTCCTCCATGGCGCCTCCTTGTGCGCAGAGTGTACCGCGCTCAAGTGAGCAAGGCGTGGTGCCACTGGTGACGATTTTCCGCTGCCACCGCGATTCCGTCAGGAAATCGCACGGGAGGAAACATCGTCAGCGGTGGCACCGGCTTCGGCTCCGAGCGATCGCGCCCCAGATCCTGATGCTAAACTCCCGAGGCAACAGGGAGGCCTGATGAGACTGCATAGATTCCTGATCTGCTTGACCTTGATCCTGATTCTGGTGTCGTTTTCCGCGACCGCTGGCGAGCCTATCCACGTCCTCATCGCCAACGACGACGGCATCGACGCTCCGGGCATCGAGGCAATTGCCGCGCTCATTGCCGCCGATCCCTCCTACCGGGTGACGATCGTGGCGCCGGCCCGACAACAGAGCGTTTCGGGCCACGGTCTCGTCACTCGAAGCGAGATCAAGGTCATCGAACACGCCGAGGTGGCGGGTTGCACCGCCTGGTCAGTGGACGCGACGCCCGCCACCGTCGCACGCGTCGCTCTCACTGCCCTTTTGGTGGATGACCTTCCGGATCTGGTCATTTCGGGCATCAACCGGGGTGAAAACGACGGCCTCGGCGCCTGGACCTCGGGCACCGTTGCCATCGCACGTGAGGGCGCCTATGCGGGCATCCCCTCGCTCGCGGTTTCGCTGCAGCTCGACTGGTCGGATCCGCAGCCCGACTTCGAGGCTGCAGCCCGGTGGGCCAAGCCGGTCATTGACGCAGTGCGGGACAACGGCCTGCCACCGGGGGTCTACCTCAACGTCAACGTACCGGTCGACACCGATGCAGTTCGCGGCTATCGGGTCACCAGGATGGGCCTCGATTTATCGGAGGAGGCGCGCTACGTGCTGGCGCGAGCTGACTCCGACGGCACGCGGTGGTACACGAGCCGTTGGAAACCACCCAAAGAGACGACGCCGGGCGGAGACTCGAATGCACTCGCGCGGGGTTGGGTAACGATTGCTCCGTTGGGACTTGACCAGACCGCTGAAGGTGCATTCCCGCTGCTCGAGCAGTTCGAGCTCGATATTCCGGTCGTCGAGGCGCCTGTTCCCTGAGGCCGGTGCGGTCAGTGTTTTGGCTGTTGTTTCGAGCTCATCGGCGCCGCCATGAGATGTGCGTGCTAAAGTTGGGGCCCCCGTACGCCCTGGAAACGCGCTGGGTACGGTAGGAGGAGCTCAATGGGACGTCGGATTACCCGCAAACAACTGAAGAAGGACGACGAGTTCGTCTCCACAGCGGAAGTGATTTTCCGCTGGATCGCCGACAACGCGAAACCCCTTTCGGTGGGAATTGCCGCAGTGGTCGTGGTCGCGCTGCTGTGGTGGGCGGCGACCGGATGGATGAGCTCTCGCACCGCTGACGCGTCGTTGCTCTTGTATCATGCGACCCGGACCTTCGAGGGTGACGCAGCCCCTGGTTCGATGACGCCGGCGGGCGATCTCGAGGCCGCCGAGGCCGAATTCCAACAGGTGATCGATAGCTTCGGGCGGACCGAGCAAGCTGATATGGCAAGGCTGTACCTGGCCCGGATCGCCCTCAGCCGTGGGCAGAAGGACGAAGCGCGCACGGCCTTTGTCGAGCTGGCCGGGAAACATGGCGACGATGTCATCGGGAGACTCGCCAATCTCGATCTCATCAACCTGCGTATTGCATCAGGTCAGGGTGCAGAGGTGGCGGCCGATCTCGAGGCGATAGTGACGGGTCGATCGGACGGTCTTCCAAAGGACGCGGCCCTCTACCGGCTGGGCGAGCTGTTCGTCGAGGAGGGTCAACCTGAAAAGGCGAGGACTTACCTCGAAATGCTGGTTGAGGAGTTCCCGGAATCTCCATTTTTGAACAACGCCCGCCAGCGGCTCCTCGAGATCGGTTAGCCGGAGTCTCGCCGGTGAGCTTTGTCGAGGCAATCGCCGAGAAACGTGACGGCGGTGCACTTTCTCACGACCAGATTGCGGCCTTTGTGCGTGGCGCGAGTGACGGCTCTCTGTCGCCGGAACAGCTGGCCGCAATGCTCATGGCAATTTGCTGCCGTGGGATGGACATCGACGAAACCCGCTGGTTGACCGAGGAGATGTTGCGCTCCGGTGAGGTGTGGAACCTTGCGGGCGACCGCCCCGAGGTCGTCGACAAGCACTCGACCGGTGGTGTCGGCGACACTGTGTCGCTGGTGCTGGCGCCGCTGTTGGCCGCGGTCGGGGTGCCGGTTGCGATGATGGCGGGTCGCGGTCTCGGTCACTCCCAGGGGACCCTCGACAAGCTCGATGCCCTACCGGGTTGGGATTCGACCCGCAGCCGCGATGAAACGCTCGATCTCATCGACGACTGCGGCGCGGCAATTATCGCCCAGACGGATGACGTCGCTCCGGCCGACCGGACCCTCTACGCCCTCCGCGATGTGACTGCAACGGTTCCGTCCCTGCCTCTCATCGTCGGTTCCATCATGTCCAAGAAGCTCGCTCTCGGCGCGGGTGCATTGATTCTCGATGTGAAATGGGGGACCGGTGCGTTTCGAAAGACGGTGGCCTCGGCGAGCGAACTCGCAGTCGCCCTGCGCCAGGTGGCGGTTGACACCGGCGTCCGGTGCGAAGCCCTCATCACTGATATGAACCAACCCCTCGGCCCTGCACTCGGCACCGCGTGCGAGGTGCGGGAGGCGCTGGCCGTTCTCTCCGGCGCTGGTGATGCCCGGCTGCGCAAGGTGACGGAGCAGCTGTGCATCGGGGTGATGATTCTTCGGGGCTGGGACCCCGGAGAGGCCACTGCTGTGTTGGACAGAGCGCTTGCCGACGGATCGGCCCTGGCCACGTGGGAAAAAATCGCTGTTGCGCACGGCGCTGATCCTGACCCCGAGCTGCTCGCCCGGCCGCGGTCCGCGATCGAGGTACTGGCTTCGGCAGAGGGTTTTGTGACTTCCTGCGATGGTGAAGATCTCGGCCGCGTGGCGGTTGAGGTCGGTGCCGGACGGCGGCGGGTGGACGAGGAGCTGGCGCACGGCGCGGGCGTGTTGGTGCATGCTCGCATCGGCGATCGAATCGAGTCCGACCAACCGGTGGCGACCCTACTGGTCGGCGAACGCGAGGTCGACGAACAACGGCTTACCGATCGCATTCGCCAGGCGTTCACGATCGGTCCCGAGCGGGTCGATCCGCCGGAGCTGATTCTCGGCACCGCCGAGAACTCTGCACCCTGAGACGCGCGTTGGGGCATCGTCGACACCGGTGCCACTCCTCACATTGTCTGCACGAGAAGCGCTCCTACCATGAGCGGGCTGCTTCAGACAATGTGAGGGGTGGCACCTGGCGCGAAGCGCTCACCGGCTCCGAATGATCACTCTGCGGGCTTCGGACCATTGGAGAAGAACGCGATGGTCTCCTTGAGCCCGTCGGCCAGCAGAACCTGAGGCTCCCAATCGAGGACCTTTCGGGCCAACGAGATATCGGGCTGGCGCACCTTGGGGTCATCCTCCGGTAACGGTTCGAAAACGATCTCCGAGGATGAGCCCGTGACCCGGATGATCTCTTTGGCGAACTCGAGGACCGTCATTTCTGCCGGATTGCCGATATTCATGGGATCGACATAATCGGAGTTGAGCAGTCGCCAGATGCCTTCGATGAGGTCGGCGACAAAACAAAAGGAACGCGTCTGTGAACCGTCACCAAAGGCAGTGAGCGGCTTGCCGGCCAGCGCCTGGCAGATGAACGTGGGAACTACCCGACCGTCTCCCGATCGCATCCGCGGGCCATAGGTATTGAAGATACGGGCGATGCGGGTATCGACGCCATGGTGCCGGTGGTAGGCCATGGTGATGGCCTCGGCGAAGCGCTTCGCCTCGTCGTAGACACCGCGTGGACCAACCGGATTCACATTGCCCCAGTAGTTCTCCGGTTGCGGGTGAACGAGAGGGTCGCCATAGGTTTCCGAGGTCGACGCGAGCAGAAAACGGGCGCCCTTGGACTTGGCGAGGCCAATCGCCTTGTGGGTGCCCAGAGAACCCACCTTGAGTGTCTGGATGGGGAGTTTGAGGTAATCGATCGGTGACGCCGGCGACGCGAAGTGGAGGATGTAATCGAGCTCACCCGGAACGTGGATGAAGTTTGTGACATCGTGGTGGACAAAGGTGAATCCGTCACGTCCGAAATAGCTTTCGATATTTTCGAGCGAACCGGTGATGAGATTGTCCATGCACACCACCTCGATGCCTTCGTCCAACAATCGCCCACACAGATGGGAGCCGAGAAAACCCGCGCCACCGGTCACTAGGGCTCGTATGGCTTGATTCATCACACCTCCGCCTTGGCGATCAAGTATATCCGGCGTTTGTCCAGGGCCTGAGGCTTGAGACCTGGGGCTTGAGATTCTGAGGCCAGGAGTCGCCATTCCCAAGCCCCAAGCCATGTTGTCAGCGAATGGCCGCGTTCAGCACTTCATCGACAGTCGAAACGAAAACAAACTTCAGCTTCTTGCGGGCGGTCGGCGGCAGGTCGATCAGGTCGCGTTCATTCTCTGCCGGCAGAAGGACCTCGGTGATACCGGCGCGGAGAGCGGCGAGAACCTTTTCCTTGATCCCGCCGACCGGCAGGACGTCGCCTCGGAGGGTGATCTCGCCGGTCATTACGAGATCGTGGCGGACGGGACGTCCCGAAGCGGCCGATATGATGGCCGACAGGATGGTCACGCCGGCCGAGGGACCGTCTTTGGGGACGCCGCCGGCCGGCACGTGTACGTGCAGGGAGTGCTTTGCGAACCAGCTTTCGGCGATCCCGAAGTCGGCGGCGCGGGCCCTGGCCAGAGACAGTGCGGCCGCCGCCGACTCCTTCATCACCTCGCCCAGCGATCCGGTGAGCTCAAGGTTCCCCTTGCCCGTGAGCGGTATGGTTTCCACCAGCAGTACATCGCCCCCGACAGGCGTGTAAGCGAGACCGGTGGCAACGCCGATCCGGTCGCTGTCCAGCGGCCGATCCGTCAGGTGTCGCGGCGGGCCGAGCAACCGTTCGATGGCAGGCGGGCTGACGCGGTGGATCGATCGTCGTCCTTCGGCGACCTGCACCGCCACCTTGCGGCACACCGATCCAATCTCGCGCTCGAGGTTTCGCAGCCCGGCCTCGCGCGTGTAATCGGAGATCAACCGTCTGACGGCGGCGGTGGTGAAGTCGAGCCCTCGGATCGAGAGGCCGTTCTCCTCGACCTGGCGCGGAATGAGGTGGCGGCGGGCAATTTCCAATTTCTCCTCCTCGGTGTAACCGGAGAGGCGAATCACCTCCATTCGATCGAGGAAGGGGGGCTGGATGGTGTCGGTGACATTGCCGGTGGCGATGAAGAGCACCTTCGAGAGGTCATAAACGACTCCGAGGTAGTGATCGCGAAAGGAGTTGTTCTGTTCCGGATCGAGGACCTCGAGGAGTGCGGACGACGGGTCGCCACGGATATCAGCACCGAGCTTGTCGACCTCGTCGAGCATGAAGACCGGATTCGAGGTCCCGGCCTGGGACAGCCCCTGCACGATACGTCCCGGGAGCGCACCGACGTAGGTCCTCCGGTGACCGCGGATTTCGGCCTCATCGCGCACTCCGCCCAACGAGGAACGGACGAATTCACGTCCCATGGCTCGTGCGATAGATCTCCCGAGCGATGTTTTGCCGACGCCGGGCGGACCGACGAAACACAGGATCGGGCCCTTACTGTCGGAGCGCAGCTGTCGTACGGCGAGAAACTCGAGGATCCTTTCCTTGACCTTCTCGAGGTCGAAGTGGTCCTCGTCGAGGATCGTGCGAGCGGCCGCGATATCGAGATTGTCTTTGCTGACCGTTGCCCAGGGCAGAGAGGTCATCCAATCAAGCCAGGTCCTCGCCACCGAGGACTCTGCGCTCTCCGGGTGCATGGTCCCGAGCCGCCGAAGCTGTCGGTCCACCGCCTCCCGTGCTTCCTGGCTGAGGCCAAGCTCAGACGCCTTCTCCCGGTACTCGGCGATTTCCAATTCGACGTCATCAATCTCGCCGAGCTCCTGCTGGATGGTGCGTAACTGCTGGCGTAACAGAAACTCGCGTTGATTTCGGTCGATCTCGCCCCTGACCTGAGACGAAATCTGTTCCTGCATTTCGGCCAGGGCAAGCTCCCGTTCGAGGAGCTCGTGGACCCGCCGCAGCCTCGGCATCGCATCGATGGTTTCGAGGATATCTTGCGCGTCGGTCGGGTCGAGTCCGAGATTTGAAGCTGCGAGATCTGCCAGCCGCAGCGGGTCCTCGAGGCCCGAGGTGATCAGGATGACCTCAGGTGAGATTCCCTTTCCGAGTGTGCTGACCCGTTCGAGTCCCTGTTTGATCGAGCGAACGAACGCCTTCGCTTCGAGCTCGGTCTCGCCTGGATCGGGCTCTTCGAGAGGCGTCAGGCGAGCCTCGAAGGATGGCTCGGTTCGGGTGAAATAGTCGACTCGCGCCCGGGTCAAACCCTGGATGAGAATGCGAATGGTCCCGTCGGGCAGCTTGAGCATGCGCATGATGAGCGCAACGCACCCGGTCTGATACAGCTCGTCGGGTTGAGGGTTCTCGGACTGTGGGTCCTTTTGAGTCAGGACCAGGACGAGTCGATCTCCGGCGAGGGCATCGTCGATTGCCCGTACGGAGATGTCGCGGCCAACGGTCAACGGAATGATGGCGAAGGGGAAGAGCACCGCGTCCCTCAACGCCATCACCGGCAGCACATCAGGGATGGTGATCGCATCCTGCGGCGACAGCTCGTGATCAGGGAAATCAGGCGATTTGGCCACCGGTCAGGAATCCGTATTCTTTTCTTTGATGAGCAGGTTTCTGAGCTCGTCCATGAACTGGTTCACGTCCTCGAATCGTCTATAAACGCTGGCAAATCGAACGTAGGCAACCTGGTCGAGACGGCGCAGCTCCTCGATGACCAAACTGCCGATCTCCTCGGTCGACATTTCGCGCACATCGCGGGCCGCAAGGGTCGACTCCACGGCGTCGACGATTGTCACGAGATCGAGCCGAGGTACCGGCCGTTTCTCGCACGCACGCAGAAGACCGGTGAGGAGTTTTTCCCGGTCGAAGCTTTCCCGCCTTCCATCACGTTTGACGACGGTTGTCGGCAGCTCGTCGACCCGCTCGTAGGTTGTGAATCGCTTGCCGCAGTCCGAGCACTCGCGGCGGCGCCGGATCTCCAGACCCGAACGGACATCCCGGGAGTCCACAACCCGGTTGTCGGGGTGACCGCAGAAGGGGCAGTTCATTCTTCGCCGGCCTCGGGCTCGATTGACTTGACCTCGCGCAGGTTGACGCCGAGCAGGGGCAGACAGAGCAGTCCAATGATGGTGATGGGGACGAAGCAGATGGCGTGATAGGCAATGGCGATTCCGGTCGCCTCGTTGAGACCTATCCCGAAAAATAGGGTCATGCCGACCTGGGTGGCCTTGTGGAATCCACCGACGCCGCCCGGCGTCGGAACGGCGAGGCCGATCACGGCCATGGTGACAATCAGGTAGGCCGCCCGCAATGGGAGGTCGACGTCAAAGGCAAGGAGGGTGAAACGGACCTGCCAGCAGATGACGTACCACATGAAGATCGACGCGACGGTGGTGATGATCAGGTCGCGAGGTCGCTGGAGCACGCGCAGGCCGTCGAGGAAATGGTTGAAGAAGTTGGCCGCGGGTCGCCGCCACGATGACTTGATCCAGCCGATCGGTCGCGTCAGCAGCTCGACGAAGCGCTCCTGGTAGCGGAATAGGCCGAGCAGGATGAAGGTGCCGATCAGGAGCCCGGCGCCGACAACATAACCGCTGAGCGACAGCACCTTGAGGCTGTGCTGAGCCTTTTCATCGAGGTTTGACATCTCGGGTGGCCAGATGATGAAGACGAGGAAGAACAGGACCACCGACCACAGGTCGAAGACCCGCTCGGTGAGGATCGAGGCGAGGCTTGCCGAGGCAGAGATCTTCTCTCTGCGCGCGAGCAGGAGCGGCCGGATCAGATCGCCCATTCGCGCCGGCAGCAGGGATAACGCAGCGTAGCCGACCGCGGTCGTGAGCAACACACTGGAGAGGCGAACACGCCCAACAGGCCGGAGAATGAACTTCCAGCGGAGAGAGCGCAGCCAATATGCGAAGAGCGCAACCAGGGACGCCGCAACGAGCATCTCAAGATTCGCGCCCGCAAGAGATCGCCCGACCTCCTTGAAATCCACGTTCCACAGGAAGATCGCCAGCAACACGACCATCAGAGCAAGCGACACACCGACTCGGATTGCCTTCTTCGCCATCGGCACTAGGGTAACACCTGTTGTTTGGTGCACAGACGGGTCACCCGCGCCCGAGCCCACGTCCGCGTCCGTGCCCGAAAAAGGCGGAGTTTGATGCTGTTCGCTATGATGGCCCCATGACCGGATCGAATGTCGAAATTCCGCTGAGCGTGCGGTCGCACCCGCGGTGCCTGGAACACCGGCCGGGGCTCGGTCATCCAGAGAGGCCGGAGCGCGTCCAGGTGGTGCTCGACGCGTTGTCCGCAAGGGCCGAAGGTCGTTGGGTGGTGGATCGCGAGAGCCCTTTGCCCCCGGACGAAGATACGATCGGCACGCTCGCCTGGATCCACGAACCGGTCTACATCGATCGCGTCCGAGAGGCTTCTGCGGCCGGCAGCGGATGGATCGACTCGCACGACTGCGGCGTTTCGCTCGGCACTTTCGATGCGGCGGTGGCGGCGAGCGGTCTGGCCATGCAGGCGGCGCTCGACCTCGTCAACCACCACCTCCAGCGAGCGTTCATTGTCGCGCGACCACCTTCTCACCACGCCGGCCGCGACCGCGCATCTGGCTACTGCTTCTTCAACTCGGTGGCCCTGGCCGCAGAAGTGATCATTCGAAGCTGGAATCGACCGGTGGTGATCGCCGATTTCGGGGCCTTGCACGGAGACGGGACACAGCAGCAGTTTTTTGCGGACGGCCAGGTCGGGTTTGTTTCTGTCCACCGTTACCCGGCCTTCCCCGGTGGTGGCGGTGGGGATGAGATCGGCGAGAGCGAGGGGCTGGGAACGACCCGCAATGTGCCACTTGCGGGGGGCGCCGGAGACGACGTTTTCTGCACCGCATTTTCCTGCGCTTTGGACGAGATTTGTGGGCGCATGCGGCCGGCAGCTATCCTTCTATCGGCCGGTTTTGACGCTCATCGTGATGATCCCGTGGGCGGCATGAAGGTGACCGAGGCTGGCTTCGGGCGGCTGACAGCCACCGCGGTCGACGCAGCGAATCGTTGGTCTGAAGGACGTGTTTTGTCCTTTCTCGAGGGAGGTTTCGAGCTCGAAGCGCTTGCGAAATCCGCACGCATTCACGTCGAGGAATTGGCGAAAACCTCGATTGATTCATCAGATCGAGATGTATTTATTCTTGGTGATCTGCATCACTGAGAAGGCTTTTCGCGTGAGTCTTTGGCACAAAAGTGCATCCAAACCCCTTCATTTTCCATCTTTTATTTGACCGTAGATATGCCTTGGTATATCATAATTACGATCGTAAATTGCATGCCTGGAACATCGGTCCAGAGGAGGATTTGCAATGCGTTACAAAGGAATCGCCGGAGCGCTGGTACTGCTGACTCTCCTGCTGCCGATCAGCGCAGTTGCCGAGACAATTTTCTGGCTTGATACGCCGGCAGATGGGGCAACGGTTTTCGGTCTCGTCGAGGTCAATGGTTTCGTTGTCGACAACGGCGATCAGTGCGGTCCCCAGTGGACGTGGCACTCCTGCCAATGGGACGAAGCATTGGTGAGCAAAATCGACCTTTACGTCGATGATGAGTTCGTGGCCACGGCCGACATGAATCAGCCGCGATACGATATTCTCCAGGCCTACCCGTGGTACGCTGGAACGCCCTACGCGCGCCCCGGATTCACCACCTCCTTTGATTCCGAAGATTATTCCGACGGCGTGCATACGCTGTTCATGCGGGTCACTTTCAGCGACTCGTCATCCGAGGATTACGGGCTGCGTTCCGTGACCATCGACAACAACCTCAATCAGGCCCCGCTGGGCGAAATCGAGCTTCCGGGCTCGCTGCAGCCGATGAACGGCGTGTTTCCGGTCACCGGGTGGGCCCTCGATGACGAAGAGATCGCCTATGTCGAGATCATGGTCGACGGCTTGGCGATGGGCAACGCCGTCACCGGAGTTCACCGTCCCGATATCGGCAACCGGTTCCCCAGTGATCCGGATGCCGAGTTCTCCGGTTTCGTTCGCATGCTCAACACCACCGCGCTCAACAACGGGATCCACGTCCTCGCGGTGCGGGTGGTGGACAACGAAGGCGCTTCGCGGGTGATCGGGAGGCGTTTCGTCCAGACCTTCAACACCGGCTCCAACTTGCCGCCGTTCGGGATGATTGATTGGCCGGTCGACAACCACACAATGTACGCGGACGGATGCGAATCTGCCGCGGACGGCACGCTCCCGCCGTGGTCGGGAGAAGTCTTTGACGATCCGGACAACGTCGAGATGATCATCGGATGGGCGCTCGACGTGGGTTCCCGCACCGATTTTGGCGGCGTGGCCTATGTGCAGCTTCTGCTCGATGGCAACATCATCGCCGACACCAACGAGGGCAGCTTCTACTGGGATCCCGCGGAGTGGGACTTCAATTACTACGGCCATCCGCGCATGGACATCCAAAATCTCTATGTTGACGTTCCAAACTCCAAGCACAGTGGTTTCTCGTTCCTCATCGATATCAACTACCTGATCCTCGCGCGCGGTTACACCCAGGGTCTGCACCTGTTCAAGGTGCGGGCGGGTGATCGCGAAAATAACGTCGCCGATATCGCCCAGCTGCCTGTGATCTTCGATTGCAACGACGACGCGGATGACCCCGCGTGGGGTGATATCTGGACGCCGGAGCACATGGAACTGGCGGGAGGCGTGGTCGAGGTGACCGGATTTGCCATCGACACGCGGACCATCACCCGGGTCGAGATCTGGATCGACGGCGTCTACATCGGTGATGCTGATTATCCCGTGGCTACACCGGATCTCTTCGAGCTCTATCCGTGGCTGCCGCCCTTCTTTGCCACAAACCGTGGTTTCAACTACCAACTCGATACGGCTGCCGCCAATCTCGCGGACGGCGAGCATTACCTCGTTGTATGGACAAACGACAACCTTGGCGGCCGGACCATCATCGGTCAGCGGACCTTTGTTCTCGACAATCAGAGCCCCTGATTCGCCATCCACCCGTGGAACCGCAGAACCCCGCCTCGGCGGGGTTTTGTTGTTGATGGCGACTGGGCGAAGCTCAGGAGCCATCCCCGCGCCCGCGTCCGTGCCCGAAAGGCTGACCGGCAGCGGTTTCCATCGATAGCGATAACGATTCCGATAGCGATAGTGATCTCGTCCTCAAAACTATCCGTTGCCGTATGCCAATGTGGCACGGACGCAGTTACAATGTCTGCGCACAGGAGGTGGCATTGAAAGCGCTCTACTTCGAAGAGCACGGTGGGACCGACAAGCTGCTCTACGGTGACCGGCCGGAGCCCGAACCGGGAACGGGTGAGATCCGGGTGCGGCTGAAGACCGCCGCCCTCAACCATCTCGATCTCTTCGTCCTTCACGGGATGCCCGGCATCCCGATCGGTCTGCCCCACATCGGCGGGGCGGACGGCGCTGGCGTCGTGGACGCGGTCGGGGACGGGGTCGACGGCGTCGGGCTCGGCGCCGAGGTGGTTTTCGATCCGGGACTGTCGTGCGGCCAGTGCGAGTATTGCCGCGCCGGTGAGCACAGCCTGTGTGTGCGTTTCGGGGTGCTGGGGGAGCACTCGAACGGTACCTTTTCCGAAGCCGTGGTGGTATCCGCCCAATCACTCGCGCCGCGACCGCAGCATCTTTCGTGGGAAGAGTCGGCGGCATTCGGTCTCGCCCATCTCACCGCGTGGCGAATGCTGATCAACCGGGGTGGCCTGCGCCCGGGTGAGACGGTGCTCATCCATGGCATCGGCGGTGGTGTGTCGGTGGCCTGCTTGCAGCTCGCGAAGCTTGTCGGAGCGCGTGTGATTGCGACCTCCCGGAGCGTAGAAAAGCTCCGCCGTGCGACGGAGGTGGGCGCGGACGAGGTGCTGCCGGCGGACGATCAGGTGGCTCGCGGCGTTCGTAGGCTGACCGGCAAGCGCGGAGCCGACGTCGTCGTCGACTCGGTCGGTGAGGCCACCTGGATGCAATCTCTGAAGGCGGCCGCCAAGGGCGGTCGGATCGTGACCTGCGGGGCCACATCGGGGCCTCATCCGGCAGAGGAAATCCGGCTGATCTTCTGGAACCAGCTCAGCATCATCGGCTCGACCATGGGCTCGCGAGAGGACTGGCGGCAGCTGGTAGCCGCGGTCGATATGCACCGCCTCAAACCGGTGGTCGATACCGTTTTGCCGTTGGCTGAAGGCCGAACGGCGTATGAACGGATGGAACAGGCGGAACAATTTGCTAAGATCGTGCTGTCCATCGATGGCTGAGCCAGTAATCGTCAACGGTTGGCTCGCCAAATACCTCCGATTCGGCACTTCGAAATGAGTCAGATTGACTGAAGCTATGGGCACGCCGACGACCGAAAATCATTCTCCAAGAGTGCTGGCTCGTCCCGAGCATCAGCTTTCGCGGGGAAGCCTGTCGTCAGAAGCCCTCAAGGTCCTCTATCGGCTCCACCGGTCCGGATATGTGGCCTACCTGGTCGGTGGCAGCGTTCGAGATCTTTTGCTCGGCAACCAGCCAAAGGATTTCGATATTGCGACCAATGCACGCCCGCAGGAAGTCAGACGTCTGTTTCGCAACTCTCGCATCATCGGGCGGCGGTTCCGCCTCGTCCACGTGTATTTTCGAACCGGGATCGTCGAGGTGGCCACCTTTCGCGCCAGCCCGGAGCCACCGGAGTCTCCAGATGACTGGGAGGAAGCGGCCGCCGAGGAGGCTGAGGACAACACGACCACAGATCGGCCACAGCCGACGACCGAGGATGTCGTCTACGGCACGCCAGCGGAAGATGCCCGCCGGCGCGACTTTACGGTGAACGCCCTCTTCTACAACATCGCGGATTTCTCGGTCATCGACCATGTCGGCGGAATCGAGGACCTGCAACGGGGTCTGATTCGCACCATCGGCGATCCGGACCAGCGTTTCATCGAGGACCCCGTGCGGATGATGCGTGCATTGGAGTACAGCGTCCGCCTCGGGTTCGAGATCGATGCGCGAACCAGCGAGGCGATCGCCGCCCAACGAGATTTGATCGCTGAGGCGTCGGCGCCGCGCCTGACTTACGAGCTCCTGGAGTCGCTGCGGTCGGGGCATGCCGCTGGCATTCACGAGGCGTGGCGTCGCGCGGGCGTGTTCACGCGGGCGTTCCCGGATCTTCCAATCGATACCGACGAGAGCATGCGCGTCCTCGAGATGGTCGACAAGGAGATCAATTCGGGCCGTGAGATCTCGGACCCGAGTTTGATCGGTAGCTATTTTCTGGGACGGTTCCTCGCGATTGCCGAAGAGGAGACGTCTGACATGGGGCGAGTCGACAATCCCCAGGTTCTGGGTCGGCTCCGAGAGTCACTGGAACCGGCTTCGACAAGCATGCATCTCTCGAATCAAACCTTGCACCTTTTGCACCAGGGCCTCTTCGCGTTGACCAAGATGCGACGGCCGCCGGACCGTGGGCGCCAAATCCTCAAGCTGGTGCGCCAGGAGTATTTCCAGGTGGCATGGGATCTGTACGGGTTTGCAGTTGCTCTCGGCTACATTTCTCCTGAGGCCTACCAAGGGTGGAAGCGCGCGTTGCGCAAAGTCGGTGCCAAGGACCGGCCCGAGGTTCTTCGGAGAAGAACGACAGAACCTTCTCGGCAACGCCGCCGCTCGCGGCGGAGGCGGTGAGAAGTGGGGGTGGAGGATCTGAAGAAGGCCGCGCGTCGGGTCGATGAGCTGCGGGAGCTGGTTCGCTACCACGATCGCCGCTACTACGTTCTCGCTGACCCCGAAGTCACGGATTACGAGTATGACCAGCTCTTTTCAGAGCTGAAAGAGCTCGAAGCCCGGTTCCCTCAACTCCAAAGTCCAACCTCGCCGACCCAACGCGTTGGGGGAGAACCGTTACCGGGCCTGGAACAGGTCGAGCATGCAATTCCAATGCTTTCACTCGACAACAGCTACTCGCGGGACGAGCTCAAGGCGTGGTACGCACGGCTCTCCCGGGATCTCGGGCACGACCCTGGAGATCTCGCCGTCGAGCTCAAGATTGACGGTGTCTCGATCTCCCTGGTGTACGTCGACGGCAAGCTCGAACGTGCGGTGACCCGCGGCGACGGAACGGTGGGTGACGACGTCACCGCCAACGCTCGGACGATCCGGCAGATTCCGCTCGAAGTGGATGGGCTGCCCCCCCTGGTCGAGATCAGGGGAGAGGTCTATCTGGCGAGGAGCACCCTGGAAGAGCTCAATCGCGAGCGCCGCCAGGAGGGCCGGCGCGAGTTCGCCAACCCACGCAACGCCGCGGCGGGCGCCATCCGTTTGCTCGATTCGCGCGAGGCGTCGCGACGACGTCTCGGCCTATGGTGTTACCAGATAGCTCGCGCAGAGGGCCGCGAGGAGGACAGTCATGTCGCTTCGCTCGAGTGGATTCGCGGCCTCGGATTTCCGGTCAGTCCGGGGCTCGAGCGGTGTGCGGGGCTCGCCGAGGTCGAAGCTTACATTGATCGCTGGGAGAAGCTACGGCACGACCTCGACTTCGACACCGATGGCATCGTGGTCAAGGCGGACAGCGCTGACGAGCGCGCCGATCTCGGCAGCACAGCGCGTTCGGTGCGTTGGGCGGTCGCGTACAAGTTCCCACCGGAGGGCCGGACGACCAGGCTCCTCGACATCGTCGTGCAGGTCGGGCGTACCGGAGTTCTGACGCCGGTAGCGGTGCTGGAGCCGGTAGAGGTGGCTGGCTCGACAGTCTCGCGAGCCACTCTCCACAACTTTGACGAGGTCTTGCGCCTCGATGCTCGCATCGGTGACACCGTATGGGTCGCCAAGGGTGGGGAGGTCATTCCAAAGGTGGTCGGGGTTGTGACCGCCGAGCGCGAGCCCGAGGCACGGCCCTATATCGTGCCGAAAAAATGCCCAGTGTGCGCCACGCCGGTGGTGCGCGAGGTGGAGGAGGTCGCCCTGCGCTGCCCCAACCCGGAGTGCCCGGCGGTGACGGGAGCGCGGCTTCGACACTTTGTGGCTCGGGGTGCAATGGAGATCGAAGGTCTCGGGGGGCGGCTGCTTGAGCAATTGGTCGAGGCCGGTTTGGTAACCGACGAGGCTTCGCTGTGGGACCTCGAAGCCGATGGTCTTGCGGAGCTTCCCGGCTGGGGGGAACTTTCGGCGAGCAATCTCCTGGGTGAACTCGAGCAAGCTCGCGGCCGGCCTCTTCACCGTCTGCTCTTCGCACTCGGTGTTCCTCACGTCGGCGAGCGGGCGGCAAAATTCCTGGCGAGGCGCTTCGGTAGTCTCGACGCTCTCGCCGCTGCCACGCCTGAAGCGTTGGAGGAGGTTGATGGCGTCGGCCCGGTGATCGCGGCCGCGGTGAGTGAGTGGTTTGCGGATCCGCGTCATCAGTCGCTCCTGCTGCGCCTGGCCGAGCGTGGAATCGATCCCCATGAGAAGATTCACAAAGGAGGACAGGACTCTGCCCTTGCGGGTCAGGTATTCGTCATTACCGGCAGCCTGAGCCGGTCGCGGCGTGAGCTGAAGGAGGAGCTGGAGAAATCTGGAGCTACAGTGGCAGGTTCGGTATCGCGGAAGACTTCATTCCTGGTTGCCGGAGAGAACTCCGGCAGCAAGCTGGCCAGGGCGCGCGAACTCGGCGTCAAGGTCATTGACGAGACCGAGCTCGCAAAGATGTTGGATTCGTAAGGGAGTTGGTGCTGTGGAGCCTGTGATCTTTCTTGTTGACGATGATGACGGGTCGCGCGATGCCATGACCCGCACCCTGGAACGGGTGGGGTATTCCCTGCGGGCTTTTGCCTCTGCCGAAGAAGCGCTCGAGAAAATGCGTGAAGGTGAGCAGGTCGACGCGGTCGTTTCCGATGTGCGAATGCCGGGCATGGATGGTTACGAGTTCTTGCGCGAGGTTCGCGCTGATCATCCCAAACTCCCATTCCTCCTGGTCACCGCCTATGCTGATGTGGAAGACGCCGTGGCGGCGCTCCAGGAGGGCGCCGATGACTATCTCACCAAACCGGTCAAGGTGCAGGAGCTTCGCCAGCGTGTGCAGCTTCAGCTCGAGCGACGGGTGCTGTCGGATGAAAACCGTCGCCTACGGCAGCGACTCGAAAAGAGCTTTGGTTTCGAGGGCATTGTCGGCCATTCCCACGCCATGGAGGAACTTCTGGAACGGCTGCGGGTGGCTGCACCAACCCGATCGACGGTACTCATCGTCGGCGAGTCGGGCACCGGTAAGGAGCTCGTTGCCAACGCCCTCCACCAGAACTCGCCACGCTCCCGTGGGCCTTTCGTGGCCATCAACTGTGGCGCCATACCCGGCGAAATCCTCGAGTCCGAGCTCTTTGGACACGAAAAGGGCGCCTTTACTGGCGCGCACCAGCGCCGTATCGGTCTGATCGAGCGCGCCTCCGGCGGGACCTTGTTTCTCGACGAGATTTCGGAGCTGTCCCCCGATCTACAGGTGAAGCTCCTCCGGGTGCTCGAGGAGCGTCACATCATGCGCGTCGGCGGCGCGACTCAGATTGACGTCGATTTTCGGCTCGTCGTAGCGACCAACCGCGATCTCGCCCGATGGGTCGAAAGCGGTCGTTTCCGTCAAGATCTTTTTTATCGGCTCAAGGTTGTCGAGCTCAGCATTCCACCGTTGCGCAACCGGACCGACGATATTCCGCTCTTTGTCCAGCACTTTCTCGAGTACTTCAACGAGGAGTTGGGGCGCGATGTCAGTGGTGTCCATCCAGCCGTATTGACAGCCCTGAAACGGCATACGTGGCCGGGCAACGTTCGTGAGCTCCGCAACCTTATCGAGACGATGGTGCTCTTCGCGCGTTCCAGCGAAATCGAACTCGAGGATCTGCCCGCCGAGTACCGGACGGTCAGCCAGCAAACTGAGCCGGCGGAACCCGCCGAGTGGCGGCCGCGACCCATGGCCGAGATCGAGAAGGAAGCCATTCTGCGCACCGTTGCATACACCGGCGGCCACCGCGCTCGCGCCGCGGACCTCCTCGAGATCGGGCTTCGGACACTGCAGCGGAAGCTGAAGGAGTACGGGGAGATCGCTCCGCGGGAGAACGGTGAGGCGGAGAGTGGAGACTAGCGACTGCTCGGAAAGCGCGTTGTGAGAAGCGCGCGCCAAAGCCGGACAGACGAGGCCGGAGTCCAGGCACCGGTGATAACATTAAAGGACTGGAAAGGAGTTCGTGATGGAAATTCCCGGCAAGGTCGCACTGTACTGCCCTCTGATCGATGCCAAAGGGACCGTCGGGACGCTGGTGACCGTGTCCGATCATGGCTACTTCCAGGTTGAGGTTCCGATCAAGGGACACACCCACGTCATGCTGCTGCCTATTGCGCACACCGCCCTGTACTTCACTCAGCCCGAGCCCGAGGCCGAGGAGGGTTTCGAAATCGAGCGTTGACGCGGGGCGGGCCGAACCCGAAAACACTGCGAATAAGCCCGCTCCCTGCGCTGTTATAGAAGCGTGGCCGAAAACAGAGAAGATCTCATAGGGGGGGCGTGGGTTGAGGTCCTCGATCAGCTCGGCGAGGCGATCATCGTCCTCGACCGTGAGCGAACTCTTCGACATGTCAATAACGCTGCACGACGCTTGTTGGGCTACGATCACGGGCAGCGATTAGGTGGAAGGTGCAAACTCACGACTCGCGGGGTCGACTGCGACAACGCCTGTCCCCTGACCTTCGCACTCGAAACAGGTCTCGATCGGGTCGAGGACTTTGCCACCGTCTATCACACGGTCGACGGTCGCGCCCTTGCGCTCAGGATCACGGTCATTCCGTTGATCGACGAAAGTGGCGGATTCCGGGGAGCGGTCGAAATCCTGCGACCCACTGATCCAAACCCGGGCTTCTTTTTGGCAGGGTCCTCGGCCGCGACCGACGTTTTCAGATCACGTGTCGCCGCGCTCGCGAGGGAGAAGTCGGACATCTGCCTTGTCGGCGAGTCACCGGTCTGTCGGGACGTGGCACGCGCCATGCACCGGTATTCGGGCATGCCGGACCACCTCTTCCAAACCTGGGGCGGGAGCTGGGACGGGATCAGTCCGTGGCCGCCCGGAACGATGTACGCTCCTGGTGACCGGGCCGACGGCCTGTTCGACGCGACTCGTCCCGAAGGGTGGCGAGTGGTGGTTGGTGGACCCTGCCCTGCCGAGGCGTGGTCCCTCGAAGTAGTCGACCTGCCCTCGGTCGAGGAGCTCGAAGAAGATCTCTTGCAGATGATCGTGGCCTGGATCGAGGAACTCTCTCCGCGCACCAGGGTTTCCCAGGCGGCCCTCGAGCGGCTCACTCGGGTGGTGCGGGAGCGTGGTTTCGAGGAGCTGGAAAGCGTCTTGAGGGTTGCACTGGCCGCTGCTGGGAGTTGCGTCGAAGAGGAACATCTCCCGGTCGATGGCTATAGCACGGCGTTCGTGGATGAGCTCCTGCAGGCGCCGAAACCTCTCGCCGCCCTCGAGGAGAAGCTCCTCCGCGAGGTACTCGAACGAAGTGGATGGCGGATGCAGGAGGCGGCCGACCGCGTGGGCATCTCCCGCGTTACCCTCTGGCGGAAGATGAAGGACCTTGGCATCGAAAAAGGATCGTAGACGGCCCGCCCAATTAGGAATGAGGAATTAGGAATTCCCCTCCGCCCTCCCCTGAATTTCGAATATCGGATTCTGGATTTTCCCCCCGCACCCCCGAAGAACGGGGATAGTGGGCGGTAACTCAAAACTCTCCCGGGTGGGT
>CAYRFI010000066.1:0-8254 GCA_964423595.1 uncultured Thermoanaerobaculia bacterium
ATGCAGGCTAGGGCCTTGGCTGGGTGGCACCTGCATCCTGTATCCAGGTCTGTGGCGGAAATGGGACCCTTGTAACGGACCGTCAACCGTTGTTCTTGGCGAACTCCTCCATGAAAGAGGCCAGGACCTGGACGCCCTCGAGCGGCATTGCGTTGTATATCGAGGCGCGGCAGCCACCGACCGATCGGTGACCCTTGAGACCCACCATCCCTGCAGCCTTGCTTTCAGCCACGAATTTGGCCTCGAGGTCCTCCGACGGCAAGCGAAAGACGACGTTCATGTACGAGCGGCTATCCTCGGCGACCGGACACTTGTAGAAGTCCGGATTGTCCGCCATCACGTCGTACAGAAGATCTCCCTTGGCGCGGTTGGTCCTTTCCATCGCCGCCAGACCACCCCGTTCCTTCACCCACGCGAGAACATTACGCACCATGTAAATGGCAAAGGTCGGTGGCGTGTTGTAGAGCGAGTTCTTGGCGGAGTAGGTGGCGTAACGCAGCATGGTCGGTAGATTCTCGTTGGCCCGGCCGAGCCACGACTTCCTGAGGATTGCCACGGTCACACCCGACGGCCCGATGTTCTTCTGCGCACCGGCGTAGATAAGGTGGAAGCTGTTGGCGTCGAAGGGTCGCCACAGAATATCCGACGACATGTCGGCTACCAACGGCACATCTCCCGTGTCGGGAAAACCGTGATACTGGGTGCCCTTGATGGTGTTGTTGCTGGTGATGTGGACATAGGCCGCGTCGGGATCAAGTTCCAATTCGGTCTGCTTCGGGATCCGCGTGAACCCGTCATCCTCACTCGACCCGGCGACCCGGCAGGTGGCGATGATATTCACCTCGTTGATCGCTTTTTGCGACCAGGCGCCGGTATTGACGTAGTCCGCTGACCCGCCGGTTGGGATGAAGTTCATTGGTAACATCGCGAACTGCATCGAGGCTCCGCCCTGGAGGAAGAGAACCTGGTGGTCATCATCCAATTCCAAAAGCTCGGTCATGAGGGCGATGGCCTCGTTATGAACGGCGTCATATTCGGGAGACCGGTGAGAGGTCTCCATCACCGACATCCCGGTGTTCTCCCAGTCGGGAATGTCCGCTTTGGCCCGTTCGAGAGCCGGCGGTGGCAGCGTCGCGGGTCCGGCGTAGAAGTTCCAGGTGCGGCTCATGGCTTCCTCCTAAGCGGTCTGTTGTGCAAAATCTTCGAGGATTCTGACGACAACGTCGCCGATCCGCAACATATTCTCCCGGCTCGAGGCACCGAGGTGCGGGGTCATGATGACGTTGGGCGCGTCATAGAGAGGGCACGATTCGTCGGGCGGATCGGAGTACCACACGTCGGTGGCATAGGCCCTCACCTTCCCTGATTCGAGCGCCGCCGCCATATCCTTCTCCACCACGCACTTCCCACGTGCGGTGTTGATGATGACGACGCCGTCCTTGAGCCGGCCGATCGTCTCGGTGTTGATCAGGCCCTCCGTCGTATCGGTCAGCGGAACGTGCAGTGAGATGTAGTCCGCTTCGGCAAAAAGCTCTTCAAGGCTCACCAGATCGACGAACTCATGGTTCTTGAGGAGCGGATCGTGGGCGATGACCCGCATGCCGAACGCGATCGCCCTGCGCGCGAGCTCGGTGCCGATGTTGCCGGCGCCGATCAAACCTAGGGTCTTGCCCATGAGCTCTGTCCGTTTGAGCTGTTTCTTGAGCCATTCGCGATTCTTCATCCCGAGATGGCCCTCGACCATGCGCGTCGGCACGGAGATCATCAGTGCGAATGCAAGCTCGGCCACTGCCACCGCCGATGCCTCGGCGGTGTTGAAGACCTGGATCCCCTTCGAGCGGGCGTACTCGACGTCGATGTTGTCGAGACCAACTCCCCCGCGAATGATGAGGCGCAGGTTTTTGGCTTGATCGATGTATTCTCGGGTGCATTTTGTCTTCGATCGCACCAGGACCACATCCGTTTCCGACAGCCTGTCCTTGTCATCGGTGACCTCACCAAAGACCTCGAGCTTGGCCGGCAACGAGGGATCGAACGCGTCAGAAATGAGTATTTTCATTGATTCCTCCTCGATTTCTCAGCTGCTCAACGGCCTCACGATGAGACCGGAGCGAAGCTTGGGTTCGAACCAGGTGGATTTCGGGGGCATCACCAGCCCGGCGTCGGCGACGGCAAAGAGCTGGTCGATCGAGGTCGGGTGCAAGGCGAAGGCCACCGCCCACTCACCCGAATCGACCTTCCGCTCGAGCTCGGTCAGACCCCGGATTCCGCCGACGAAGTCGATGCGTTCATCCGAACGCGGATCACCGATGCCGAGCACCGGTGCCAACAGATTGTCCTGCAGGATGGCGACGTCAAGGCTGCTGACCGGATCATCCGCCGGGAAACTTCCGGCCCTGGCCGTCAGCCTGTACCATCGCCCTCTGAGGTACATCCCGAAGCAGCGCCTCCGCGTGGGGCGGCCATCCGTTGTCGGTTCCAGCTCAAATCGCTCTCCAACGGCCGCCAGAAACGAGTCCGGATCGAGTCCGTTCAGATCGCGGACGACCCGGTTGTAGTCGAGAATCATCATCTGATCGTCGGGGAAGATCACCGACAGGAAGTAATTGTAAGACTCGTCACCCGTGTGATCCGGGTTGGCGTCCCGCCGCAACGCACGGATTCTGGTGCCCGCCGCCGAGCGATGGTGTCCGTCGGCAACATAGAGCTCGGACACCTCTGCAAAGGCAGCCAACAATGCGTCGCGGTCGCCATCGCTGTCGATCACCCACAGGACGTGCTGGATACCGTCGGGCGCGACAAAATCGTAGGTCGGAGGGGAACCGGTAAGCCGGTCCACCAGGGCATCGATCTCCGGGCGCGCCTTGTAGGTGAGGAAGACAGGTCCGGTGTTCGCGTCGAGGGCGTCGATGTGCCGGGTGCGGTCGTCTTCCTTCGCCGGCCGCGTGTGTTCGTGCTTCTTGATCAGGTCCGCTTCGTACTCGTCGACGCTGGCGCCGGCCACCAGACCTGTCTGGACGTGGTCACCCATCCGCTGGCGATAGAGGTAAAGGGCCGGCGAACGTTCGCGAATCAGGATTCCGTCATCGATCAACCGCCGGAGGTTTTTCGCACCGGCCGCGTACACCTCTGGTGCGTAGACATCGATGCCGGGGTCGAGGTCGATTTCCGGTTTGACAACATGGAGGAATGACAGCGGGTTGTCCGCCGCCATCTCTCGCGCCTCCGCGCTCGACAGAACGTCGTACGGAGGGCTTGCGACCTGATCGCAGACATCGGGTCGTGGACGCCACGCCCTGAAAGGTTTCAACTTCGCCATCGGCACTCCAGACAATGGGGCTCCGGCGACGACCGCCGAGCACGTGAAATCTATCACATGCTCGCAAGGTCCGCTAGCTGCTGGAATTCCCCGCATGTCTACGAAATGACGAGCCGGATCCGAATCGGGATCTCCCAACCATTGGGCTGAACGTTCAGAAAAAACGGGATTCCCGGTTGCAGGTTTCGCGGTCGTTCGAAGTAGAGCAGATTCACCATCGCATGCCGCTGACGCAGGGTCACGTGGTCTCGAACGGTGCTACCCCAGGTGGATCGAAGATCGGGAAAGAAATTCGCCGACTCGAGCCTGTTGGTCCAGCGCCAGTTCTCCCAGGGAATGCCCGCATACGAGACCATCCGGTAATCCATGACGATCTTTTCGTAGTTCTTCCGGACCTCTTTGACCGTGGGCATGACATAGATGATGTCGTCGAGATCCGACAGCCAGAAGCTCTCACGGTCGAGGACGATCGAACCCCTCGACATATTTTCGACCGCAACCACAACCGGCAAATAGGGTTCGGCCGTCCGCTGGAGGGTCAGAGTGAGGTTGGCCCACACCTTTCCGGCATCGTTTTCGGCGATATAGAGAATACGCTGCGCTTCCTGCTTTTCCTCGTGCTGTGCCACGGCGGGCCCGACTGACAGGCAGACGACAACCGGCAGAGTGGCGGCAAGTGCGAAGCGAACAACCTTCGTGGAGCGAGCCATCAGTTCTTCCTCGACACGGCACAGTATACGCGTATGATGTCCGGCGGTTTGGATGGAGAAGGCTCTCAGGAGGATCATGGCGACAAAGGACCTCAAACGCGCACTTTTCGCCACCCTCTTCTTCGGCGCGGCCTCCGGCATCTTCACCGCCACCCTCAACAATTACCTTGCCGAGATTCATCATCTGGACGCCGAAGCGCGCGGTTGGCTCGAGCTCCCGAGGGAGCTCCCCGGCTTCCTGATCATGTTCGTTGCTGGGGCGATGCTTACGGTCTTCCGCGAAACCCAGATGGCGGCGGCGGCGATGCTGCTCACGGCCCTCGGTGCTGTCGGTTTCGGCTACCTTGCCCCGACCCACGCAGCCCTTGTCGTGTTCATCGTCATCTGGTCGCTCGGCGACCACATCATCTTCGCAGTCGAGGGACCGATCGGGCTCAAGCTTGCCAAAGGCGGCAAGGAAGGGCGCCGACTCGGTCAGTTCGGCGGTGCCCGCAACCTCGGGACGATCCTCGGCGTTGGGGTCATATTCGTCCTTGCGCGCACTCTCGGAGATCGCTTTTCGATCTTCTACACGATCGCCGCCGCCAGCGCGCTGGTCGCCGGAGTGCTGTACGCCGGGCTCAATATAGGCCGCGGCGACGCACCGTCCAGACGTCTCGTCTTCAATAATAAGTATCGCCTGTTCTACCTGATATCTGCCCTCTTCGGCATCCGCAAGCAGATCTTCCTCGCCTTCGGCGCCTGGGTCTTGGTAGAGATCCACGGAGTCTCGGTGAGCACCATCGCTCTCCTCTACTTCATTGCCGCCACTCTCGGCGTCGTCATGCGCCCACTTCTCGGCGAGGTCATTGACTGGCTTGGAGAGCGGACGGTGTTGGCGACCGACGAAATCCTTCTCCTGGGCATTTGCCTCACCTACGCCTTTGCCGGTGACATATTCTCCGGGAACGGAGTGCTATTCGCCCTCTACGGGGCCTACGTTCTGGACATCGTTCTTTTCGCGCTGCGGGTCGCGCGCACGACCTACCTCAAGAAGATCGCCGACGACCCGGCGGATATCACTCCAACAATTTCGATGGGTATCACCATCGATCACGCGGTTGCGATGACCCTGCCGGTTCTGTCGGGCTACATTTGGGAGGCTTATGGCTTCCAGTGGGTTTTCATCCTCGCCGGCGCGATCGCATTCATGGGCTTCTTCGTCTGCCTCCGAATCCGCACGCCCGACCGACCGTGACCGGCGGAGATTGATGATTTCCGATCGTCCACCAGGGGGACCGCCGTTCAGAATACAGGATGCACGCTCCTTCATTGCCATGTGCCCGGATGAGTGGCCGGGCGGGTGCATCCTGTATCCGGGTGGTAGTGCCGACACCTCCCACAGCCAGGCGTAGCCGATCTCGAGGACAACGGCGCACTTCGGATCTTTTTCGGCGACCTACTTCACGGGTGGTAGCAGCAGAGAGTTGAATACCAGCTTGAAGGTGGCCGCCGTTGATCCCCTGAACTGCGGCTGGAATCCGAAGAGCACCAGCTGGCCTTTGCCGGCCCGCACCCACACCATCACAGGTCGGTTCTGGAGCTCCTTCTCGCCCGCCAGGTAACCGCTGAGAAGAAGGTCACGTTCGGGGTAGACGGCAATCACCCGGCGGTCGGTGTCGAGCACCGGAATCGAGGTCGCAAAGACTGGAGCGCCACGCGAAAAGGCTCCGCCCCGCTGCGGCATCCCCCAGGTCAGGAATTGATCCGGTGTGAAGTCAACGGCCAGGAAGGCGCCCGGTACCGAGACTTCTGTGAGGTCTTCGCTCACGTCCCGCACCGGCAACTCGAGAGTTTCACTGTCGTCGCCGTCCTTCGGCAACGGCAGGCCCTCGGTGAAGAGCCCGGTCGATTCACCCCACGAGACCACCACCCCGCCGCCGGTGATGAACTCCGTCAGCTTGCCGAACCCTTTCTTCGAAATCGGCTGCCGGAACTGCGGAGGGTAGTCGCTCGTGACATAGCGATCGAATCTCTTGTACTTGCCCTTCGTCAGGACGTCCTTGCTCGCGTCCGGAAAGACAATGACGTCGAAATCACCGATCAGGTCGGCACCCTCGAAGTCTTCGGGATGGAGCACCCGGTAGGCTATCCCATATGTATCGAAGAGGTAGCGTGTCCAGCCCGCGTCCATATCATGGAAATACGTCTCGACAAGCCCGATTCTGGGCAAGCGAACAGGCATGAAAGCGACCGTGATCTCCGATTCGAAGACCCGCGGTGTGATCGATGCCTGATCCGCGATCCGGTGGATTTGATCCCTCGAGGCCGACCCGGCCAAGATCACGAAGCTCCCGGCCGGCAGCTCGTCCCCCTTCGCACCGAACGGGTGGGTCAAACGACCGACCTTCAGACCGGCCTTGAGCGCCGCAAACGCCGTTTTGTAGGACTGGTTGCTGGTCGACGGGTAGGCAATCGCCCACACTTTCTCCGGAAGGGTGACGTCAGGGGAGAAGTCCTCTCCCGTCACCGGCGCGAGCAGCGCTTCCAGCTTCTCCGAACGCGTATCGACCTGGATCGAACACACCCCCATGTGCAACGGCAACGACCAGCTCGTGATGTCGTAGGGCCGGATCAGCTCACCATTCGGCGTGTAGTGGCGCTCAGGATAGCGCTGGCTCTCCATGACCTCCTTGACGAATGCGCGATAGGGCTGGCTCAGCCGAACCACGATGTCGCCGGACGAGAAATGGTGGTCACCCACCACCGCCTCGCCCGTGAGCCGATCAACCTCGATCCCGTGGCGCTCGAGCAGCTGCACCAGTGCAGCCAGCTCACCGGGATCGCGCTGTTTCCGCGGCATCACGAAGTAGTAGGGAGCTTCAGTGCGCCCCTTCTCCACCTCTTTCCGACAGAGGTCGTTGCGGAACTCGAGGATCTCGGCGCGGTGCCGGGAGGCGGTGCCAAGGATCGATTCTATAGACGACAGCTCGAGCGCGACGATGTCACCCAGGCTCCATTTTCCGCCCGGCCACGGATCGGGCAGGTTGACGCCCTTTTTGTACTCGGCCAGCCCCTTGCCCCGCACTGACAGCTCGGTCGGTTCCACGAAGATCGGGGTCGCCGTGCGGCAGCTCGCCGCCTCGGTCAGAAGGCTGATGACTCCCATATAGATCGAGGTCTCCGTCGATCCCGGCCAGTAGTCGTCAAAGACCCAGTGGCTGGCGACCCCCTGGAGCCCGTCGGCGGTCAGGTCGCGCGACAGATTCGAACCGAAGACCGCCGACCACGTCCACAAGCCTTCGTCCACGTTCTCGGCGATCGGATCGTGGTTGGGTGGCACGTAGTAACGCGGCCCGGTGGAGCCCATCTGGTGTTTCTCGACCATCACCTGCGGATACCACTCGGTGCTGTAGAGGGCTGCGATGACCCGGGTGTCCTCTTGGGTCAAGGTCACGAAATCGCGGTTGTTGTCGTGGCCAACGTACTTGTGGTAGACCCGCGGCAGTGTCGAGCCCTCATACTGCGTGCCCACGTACTTGCGGTAATTCTCTACGACCATGTCCATGCCGTCCGGGTTGTGGCACGGCACCACCATCAGCACGACGTCGTTGAGCTGGGTGAGAACCACCGGGTCTTCGGTGGTTGCCAAGCGGTGGGCGTAGATCGGCAGGCTCTGGCTCGGACCGACCTCACCCGAATGCATGGAGAGCGTTGCCAAAACGAAAACGCGACCATCGCGGACCAACCCGACTCTCTCTTCAGAGGGAATCGCGGGATCGAGGGCGAGGCGCCTGTTGATCTTCTGGAGATCGTCCAGGCGGGTCAGATTCTCAGGGGCGGAGATGAACGCCACGTACATCGTCCGGCCGAGAGGTGACGTGCCGACTTCGCGCATCTCGATGCGGTCAGAGGCCGCCGACAGATCGAGCAGATAATCGACCAATTGTTCGTAATCAATGAGCTGACGGTCGCTGCCCGGGACAAAACCGAACACGCTTTCGGGGCTCCGGATCTCAAGGCGCGTTTGGGCGATCGCAAACGTGGAAACGGTCGCACAGATCAGAAACAGGATGCCGATTCGACGCTCGGTTTTCATCGTCAGGCCCCTCCTTGCGCGCCCATTGTATGCCCACTGTCAAATGAGACGATTCCCAACCGACCGCCGAGTTTCCCCCCCCCCCCCCCCAAAAAAACCACACAAAAACAGAACCCCCCCCACCAACCCCCCCCGAAAAGAAAAAAC
>CAYRFI010000066.1:8264-24755 GCA_964423595.1 uncultured Thermoanaerobaculia bacterium
AACCATTCATCAGTCCCCACCCAACCATCCCCTCGGAATCTCAAACTGCTTACTCGTTACTGGTCACTCGCTCGTGGTCATTGGTTACTGGGGGAGCGGGTGGCACTGGTCACTGGGTGGGCGGGCACGAATCACTTCCTCGGGTGTTGGGATCCACCATGCACACGCCCTTTTCCGGTTAGCTGGCGGCAGCTTCGGTTTCTTCCAGGCGTTTCTCCGCTCCCCGGCGATTGTCCAGCATGACCGCGATCCATTGCAGATCGTCGGTGTTCTCAAAGAGGATCTTGATGATCATCGTCAGGGGCACCGACAGCAGCATGCCGACGCCGCCCCACATCCAGCCCCAGAAGACCAGGGAGAGGAAAACAACCAGGGTCGACAGGCCGAGGGTGCGACCCATCAGCCACGGTTCGACAAACGTGCCGATACCGATATTGGTCACAACATACCCGACGCCAATCAGGATCGCGTAGCCGAGCCCTCCCTGCACCAGACCGAGGAGGACGGCGGGAACGGCGGCGACGACGGACCCGATACTCGGGATATAGTTGAGCAGAAAGGCCAACAGCCCCCACACAACCGCGAAATCGAGACCGAGGATTGCGGTCCAGAGACCCACACAGAGCCCGGTCGCCAGGCTGGTAACGGTCTTGAGGCCGAGATAGCGCTGTACCTGGAGGACCGCAAGGCGAATGTTGTCGATGTCGAAACGGCCCTTGCCGACGGCGGCCTTGACCTTGACCGGAAAGCTCGCCGCCTCGAGGAGCATGAAGATCATGGTCAAAAGGATGAGAAAGAAATTCGAGAGCACACCTGCGAGGTTTTTCAGCACGCCGCCGATGAGATTGATCAGCTTGCCGGGCTGGAGCATGTTGAGGAGGTCGAGGCTCGCGGGATCGATGTCACGCGCCTCGAGCCAGGCCGAGGCAGTTTTGACGAGGCCGTCAAACCGGGCCTGATTTTGGGCTGCGAAAGCGGTGAATTCATTGACCGAACCGCCGACGATGGCGCCGAAACCCGAAAATGCGGCGAGCAGGACGATCACCACCGCCAACACCGCGAGACCGACCGGCAACCTGCGCGACGTGAGCCACGCGACCGTCGGGGTGCAAATAATTGCCAGAAACAGCGCCAATAGGAACGGAATCACCAGCGACTGCGCCGCCTTGAGCCCGGCGAGCACCACCACCGCAGCAGCGCCAACCATCAGGAAACGAGCGCCGAGACGCGGACGGGAAGCTTCACCCATGGCTCCAGCTTAACGGAAAGGCGGCAGTTGAGACAGGCCGAGACAATAACTTCGCCCCGCCGCGCGAAATCGCTGACGTGAAAATAATCACAAATTGCGACTGGACGATCCGAAAATTCGGCGTATTCTGGTCGTCAACAGCGTGGAGGTGCCGCCCGTTGATGATGCGAATCGTTGTGAATTCAAAACTCAAAGGTCAATAAAGAGGACTTCTTTTTGGAAGCCGCAAGCCTGTTTTCCGCCTGCCTGATCGCTCTCGTCGCCGTCTTTGCCCTTCTGGGCGTGCTCGCACTGACCATCGAGCTGATCACTGCCGTTTTTCCGGAACGTCGGCACGCAATCGATCCCGCGCTCGCAGCCGCTATCTCCACCACCGTCGCCCGGGTCATACCGGGCGCGCGGGTGACCCGCATCGAGGAGGATTCATGATCTTCACCGAAAACCCCAAAAAAATCCGTGTCATGTTCACTCCCTTCCGTGACGGGCTACAGAGCTCCTTTGGGGGGAAGGTCCGGCTCGCCGACATCCTTCCGGCAATGGAGTTCTCGGCCAAGCAAGCGGGCATCCGTCACTTTGAGTTCGGCGGTGGAGCACGCTACCAGGCGCCGTTCTTCTATGTCGGCGAAGATCCGTTCGACTGCATGGACAAGATGCGCGACGCGGTCGGCCCGGATGTCGATTTGCAGATCCTGACCCGCTCGGTCTCGGGCGTTACCCTGACCACCCAGAGGCTCGATGCACTCGAACTCCAGGCCAAGCTCATGGCCAAGCACGGCACCACATGGGACCGCAACTTCGATTACATGAACGACGTCGACAATTTGGCGAAGACCGGCAAACCGATCGTCGATGCCGGCATGCACCACCAGGTGTGCGTCGCCCTCATGGGTCTCCCGTTCGAGGATGAGACGGTGCACACCGCCGAGTTCTACATCGGCATCATCAAGAAGCTTCTTGACCTCGGAGTACACTTCGATTCCGTCTGCATGAAGGACGCCTCAGGGACCACCGACCCCACGACCTGCTACGAGACCGCCAAAGGGCTCAAGAAGATCCTGCCGCCGGAGGTCATCCTCTGGCAGCACACCCACGATACGGCATCGATGGCGGTGTCCTGCTACATGGCCGGCATCGAGGGTGGCGTCGACGGCATCGACCTCTCGGTTCGACCTATGGCGTCCGGGACCGTGCAGCCCGACGTGCGGTCGATGTGGCACGCGCTGAAGGGCACCGGCTTCTCGCTCGACATCGACCACACCAAGATGGATGAGATCGAAAACATGCTCAACGAGGGCATGGCCGAGTACGAGTTCAACCCGGTGACAACCACCGCCGACGCGCGGGTGGTCGGCTTTCCAATGCCCGGCGGCGCCATTGGCCCCAACGTGCACATGATGACGGAGGCCGGCATCCTCGACCGCTACTCCGACGTCCTCGCCGAGTTTCCGGTTGTCGTGAAGGCGGGCGGCGCGTGGACCAGCGTAACCCCGGGCAGCCAGCAGTACTGGCTGCAGGCCTTCAACAACGTCCTCCTCGGGCGCTGGAAGAAAATGAACGACGGCTACGGCAAGGCGGTCCTCGGCTACTTCGGCCGGCCACCGCTTTCGCCCGATCCCGAGGTGGTCAAGATCGCGGCAGATCAGCTCGGGAAACCGCCCTTCACGGGCGACCCGCTCGAAGCGGCTCCCGACAGCCTCGCACTGGCAAAAGCCGCCCTCGAGGAACGCGGCCTTCCGGTTACGGAGGAGAATATCTTCCTGGTTGCATCGGCCGCCGTTCCTGGTAAGAACATGGACCTCAACGAGGGCATCAAGTTGCTGACCGGCAAGGGCAAGATCGTGCTGCCCTTGAAAAAGAAGGAGCAGGTCGCCGTGCCGACGCCGACCGCCGCCACATCGGGTCAGGCCCTGACCGGCCCGGTGACCACGACCTGCACGGTAGTCGAGAACGGCGCCAGCAGGAGATTCACGGTAACCATCGAACCGCCTGCCGCCAATGCGGCCAACCCTGCCCCAGCCACCACGGCAGCCGAGCAGCCCAGTAACGGCACACCGGTCTTCTCGCCGTTCCAGGGCAAGACCGAGCTCGTCGAGATCAACGTCAAGATCGGTGACGCCGTCAACCAGGGCCAGGTTGTTGCCGCGGTTGAAGCCATGAAGGCCAAGCACGACGTCAAGGCACCCTGCGCCGGCACGGTCCTGACGATTGAGGCCGACATCGGCGCCGACATCGAGGCGGGCTCACCGATTCTGACGATCGCAGGCTGAGGCCGATATGCAGGCGCTGACCACCCTCGTTGCGCAATCCGGTTTCGCCGGCCTCGCCTGGCAGAACCTGGTGATGTTCGTGGTCGGTGGCGTTCTGATCTACCTCGCCATCCGCAAGGGTTATGAACCGCTGCTCCTGATCCCGATCGGTTTCGGAGCAATTCTGGCCAATCTTCCAAGCGCAATGATGAGCGCATCCACGGATTGGGTTGCGGCTGCGGGCGGGAGCCATCCATTGCTGCAGTTGATTTACAACGCAGGCATCAAGACCGAGCTCTTGCCGCCGGTGATTTTCCTCGGGGTCGGTGCATTGACGGATTTCCGTCCGCTGCTCGGGCGACCGCTGACCTTCCTGCTCGGTGCCGCGGCCCAGTTCGGTATCGCAGTGGCAGCGCTCGGGGCGTTTTACGTCTTTGGTTTCAGCGCCCGGGAGGCCGCCGCGATCGGCATCATCGGCGGCGCCGATGGGCCGACATCCATCTTCCTCGCCTCGATCTTGGCCCCCCACCTGCTTGGCGCCATCGCGGTCGCCGCCTACAGCTACATGTCCCTGGTGCCGATCATTCAACCACCGATCATGCGTCTGCTGACCACGAGGGGCGAGCGGGCCATCGACATGCCACAGTCCAAGGCGGTCTCAAAGACCGCGGTCGTTCTCTTCCCAATCATCACCGCGGTGTTGGCCTCCCTCGCGATCCCACCCTGTGCCCCCCTCATCGGCATGCTGATGTTCGGGAATCTGCTTCGGGAATCGACCGTTACCGACCGGCTCTCAAAGACGGCCGGGGGCGCGCTGGTCAACATCGTCACCATCTTCCTCGGAATCGTCGTCGGCGCGACGATGGAGGGCACTGCCTTCATTCGTTGGCAGACTATCTTTATCCTCGTCCTCGGGGCAGTGGCATTTTCCTTCAGCACCTTTGGCGGTGTCATCTTCGCCAAGCTCCTCAATCTCGTGCTGCCGGCCGGTCGGAAGATCAACCCGTGCATCGGCGCCGCCGGAGTGTCGGCAGTACCGATGGCGGCGCGCGTGGTTCAGGAGTTTGTTTCGTCGGAGACCGACGGCAAGGTCAATCCACTGATGGCCGCCATGGGCCCCAACGTGGCCGGAGTCATCGGATCCGCGGTCGCTGCCGGAGTGTTCCTGGCGCTCCTCGGCTAGCCCGCTTCTCGCTACTCGGGCGTCCCCAGGTAGCTCAGAAGGAGCTCCTTCTTCTCGTCCATCAGCTCGCGCGTACGTCCCTCCAACACCAGTCGAAGCAGCGGCTCGGTGTTTGACGGGCGGACATTGAACCACCAGTCATCGTACTGCACCGTGACGCCGTCGAGGTAGTCGATCTCCCCGTCCGAAAACACTTCGGCGAGCTGTCGGATCATGGCGTCCTTGTCGTCGACGTAGAAATTGATTTCGCCGGTACCAAAATAACGCTCGAGGGGAGCCACCAGCTCGGACAGTGGCGTATTGGTTTCCCGCAGGTGGTTGAGAACCTCGATCAGAATCATGATCGAAGAATCGGCGGTGTAGTTACGCCGAAAATAGAAATGGCCGGCGAGCTCGCCGCCGAAAGGCGAACCATGCTCCCGCATCGTGGCCTTCATGAAGGAGTGGCCGACTCTTTCGCGAATCGGAACTCCCCCGGCCTCTTCAATCGCCTCCTTGGTGGCCCACGATGAACGCAGGTCATAGATGATGGCGGCCCCGGGCTCGTCCTTGAGAAAGCGCGGCGCCACGAGACCGGTGATGTTGTCGGCGGAAATCGACCGTCCCTTTTCGTCGATCAGAATCGCGCGGTCCGCATCGCCGTCGAATGCCACACCGAGGTCGCAGCCGTGCTCCTTCACCGCGTTCTCGACGTCCACCAGGTTTTCGTGCTTGAGAGGGTTTGCCTCGTGGTTCGGAAACGTGCCGTCGAGCTCGAAGAAGAGCGGCACGAGATCGACGTTGAGCCGCTCGAGGATCGGCAGGTAAATCGTGGCCATGCCGTTGGCTGCGTCGGCGGCGAGCTTGAGCCGTGGCTCGGCGACGGTGAGCTCTGCGAGAACGTGCTCGGTGTACTCATCAAAGACCGACCGCTCCTCCTCCCCCGCCTGTGGTGCCAGATCGGTGGCGACATCGGAGGACTGCACCAGCTCTTCGAGTCTCTCGATACCGGTATCGTAGGAGACCGGAATGGCGTCCCGGCGCGACATCTTGAAGCCGTTGTAGACCGCCGGGTTGTGACTCGCGGTAACCTGGATACCACCCGAAGCGGCGAGGAAACCGGTCCCGAAGTAGTTTTGTGGCGTGTCGGCGACACCGATGTCGATGACCGCGAGACCGCGTGCGCGCAATCCGTTCTTGAGCGCACGGGCCAACGGAACCGAGTGCGAGCGCATATCGCGGGAGACGACGACCACAGGACCGCGCGCCAGGTCCTCCTCGTCAAGGAGGTCGCGGAAGTGGTAGCCGACTCGGAACGCGGTCGTCTCGTCGAGCTGATCGGGATAGGTCCCCCGGATATCGTATGCCTTGAAGATACCTGCCATCGTTGCCCCTCACTCTCCGTTCATCGCGCTTCGCGTGCTGAAGCCTATCACTCTCCTCAGTAACCAGGAATCCATATCCAGTAACCGGTGTCCAGTGACTCGTACCCGCCCACCCTGTCATATCATTGAGGGCTCCAAATGATCACTCGTCACAGGTTTCTGCGCCCATCTATCTGATCTGCGGATTCTGCTATTGAAATCGTTTAGGATTGCGTACATGTGTGGTCGATTCGCACTCATTGTTGACGCCTCTGTGCTGGCTGATGTCTTTGATGTCGATCCGCCGAGAGAGCTCCAGCCCCACTTCAACATCGCCCCCACCCAGACCGTGCCGATCATTCGTGCGGGAAAGGCAACACCCCGTGAGTGCGCGTTCGTTCGCTGGGGCCTGGTTCCGTCGTGGGCCAAGGACGAGAAGATGGGTGCTCGGATGATCAACGCCCGCGGTGAGACAGTGGCCGAAAAACCGTACTTCCGATCCGCGGTCAAGAACCGGCGCTGTCTGATCCCGGCCGACGGTTTTTACGAATGGGTCCGGACCGGTGAAAGCAAGCAGCCCCACTACATTCACTTTTCGGACGGCAGAGTGTTTGCTTTCGCCGGCCTGTGGGAAAGGTGGCACAAGGGAGGGGGTGGCCCTCTGGACTCCTGCACCATCATCACCACCACCGCCAACGACCTGATCGCGAACCTTCACGATCGCATGCCAGTGATTCTGCCCCCTGATCGGTTTACGGAATGGCTCGAGCCCGCGCCCCTGGATCCAGAGCGGCTCGAGGATCTCCTCGTCCCCCACCCCGCCGACGGGATGGAGGCCTATCCGGTGAGCTCCTACGTCAACAAACCCGCGAATGACGGCCCTGAGTGCGTTGCGCGCACGGGCTGATCAGAATCGTATCCGTGCCCGAATGAAGTGTCGTGTCTTTCCCGGACTCGGAGACGGAGACGGAAGCGGGCACGGCGGCGGTGCGTATACTCAGGCAACCGAGAGACTCCGGGAGGCAACATGAGCGACGCAATGTGGTACGTAGCAGTCGACGGTCAGACGGTCGGTCCGATGAGCGAGGCGGAACTCGTAGATGCCCTTCAGGCTGGCGCCTACTCTCCCAATACCCAGGTTTACTGTGAGGGTGTGACCGACTGGGCCCCTGCCCATACGGTCGCGGATCTCACAGCTCACGTGGCGCCTCCCCCACCGCCGACCCAGCGACGCGGCAGTAAAACCGATCTGGTCGACTTCGAAATCCACGGCGAGGAGATGCAGTTCGTCGAGGTCGAGCTCGACCCCGGCGAGAGCGTGGTCGCGGAGGCCGGATCCATGATGTATATGGGTGACGGCATTGAAATGCAGACGATCTTCGGTGACGGATCCGCCCAGCAATCGACCATGATGGACAAGCTGGTCGGGGCCGGCAAGCGCTTGCTCACCGGCGAGAGCCTCTTCATGACGATCTTCACCCACCACGGGTCCGGCAAGAGCCGGGCCGCGTTTGCGTCCCCATATCCCGGCAAGATCGTCCCGGTAGACCTCGGCCTCCATGGCGGCGCGCTCATCTGCCAAAAGGATGCGTTCCTGTGCGCCGCCAAGGGCGTATCGATAAGCATCACCTTCCAGAAGCGAATCGGGACCGCTCTCTTCGGCGGCGAGGGCTTTATCATGCAGAAGCTCGAAGGTGACGGGTTGGCCTTCATGCATGCTGGCGGCACCATCATCGAGCGTGAGCTCGGCTCCGGCGAGAGGTTGCGCGTCGACACCGGCTGTCTGGTCGCCCTCGAGACCTCGGTCACCTATGACATCGAGTTCGTGGGCGGCGTCAAGTCGGCCATCTTCGGCGGCGAGGGCTTCTTCTTCGCCCGTCTCGAGGGACCGGGCAAGGTGTGGTTACAGTCGCTGCCGTTCTCACGACTGGCCGGCCGCATCTGGCAGGCCGCGCCGCAGGCTGGCGGCAAGGACCGCGGCGAGGGTTCGATCCTCGGCAAGATGGGTGGTGTTGGCGGAATCTTCGACGGGAATTGACACTCCTTTACCCGTCTCCCTCTCCGTATTCGTACCCGAATCCGAATTCGATCTGGCCGCGCCCCACTCTCGATCTGGGCACGGAGACAGATGCGGGCACGGATACAGTTTTCACCCCTTTCGCACCCGTTTCGCGAACTCGTCGAGCACCAGCAAATACGGCTCGATGGATGGTATGTAGTGGCGCTCCTCGCGCGAGTGGGGCCCGATACCAGTCTGGCCCCATACCACCTGGTTGCCTCCGGGGGCGAACCGGGCCGATGATCCGGGCTTCTTTCTGCCGATCACCGCCGGCGCGCCGGAAATCGATGCCACCGCGGCGACGAGTTGGGCGAGGTGGGGATTGTCCGGTGGACAGCAGACACCGGCCTCCATCACCTCGACCGAGACCTCGAGGTCGAGCTCCCGGCACAGGTTCCTGACCTCGGCCAATAGGCCATCGAGGTCGTCACCAGGGATCGGCCGAACCTCGACCCCGAGCACTCCACGTCCGGCGGTGATGTTGTAGACCCCGGTCTCGCCGACGTTGAGAAAGGGGAAACGTGCCGATGTCTCCCAGCCATTCATGCTGGACAGGGTAAGGTGGCGGTTGAAGGAAGATCCGAGAACCGCTCTCACCTCGAAGAGGTTGTCGAGCAGGTCGCGCGGACCGCCGCCGGTGCCGGTGTGTCCGCAGGCGCCGCGAGCCGCGATTTCCATCCGCAGGACGCCGCGGCTCTCAGTGCAGATGGAACCGAAAAGCTCATCGCCCGCCTCACCGGTGCGCTCGCCGACAACCATCAGGCCGGGCCGCCAACCACTCTCCTTTTCGAGGGTCTTGAGGACATGAGGGGTCCCGAATGGATCACCCTCACCGTTCTCCTCGTTGCCGACCAGGAGCAGATTGAATGGCGGGTAAGGCGGCCCGGACGCCGCCTCCTGGCGCATCCACACCATATAGCTGGCAACCACCGTCTTCATGTCGGCGGCGCCCCGTCCCCAGAGATAGTCACTCTGGATCCTCGGTTCGAACTGGCTGTCATCCGGCTCCGGCCGGACAACATCAAGATGGCCACAGAGGGTGATCGAGGCGGATCCCGAGTCCGTGAACGAGGCCAGGACGGCCGGATAACGGCCGCGGTCGAAGAGTCTGACATCGAGGCCACCACGTGCCAGCTGGTTGGCGACAAAACCGGCGCATGAGAATACCTGGTCGATGCGCTCTTCGGCACAGTTCGTGACCGACGGGATCCGCACCAGTTCGGCGGCCAGCTGAAGAACCTCCGTGGTGCGCTCGCCGACCCCTTTGACCACAAATGCCTCGTTGGCGCGCCCGACGCGCACCGGTATTGAAGGGCGGTGGTTGGAGAGATTTTGAAGACCCAAGACCAGAGGCGCGAGCTTCGTCCACTCGGAACCGAAAGACCCGGGATCAGCGGCGATGGATCCCACCTCCTTCGCCACCAGTTCTCTGCGCTCATCGAACCATTCGCCCAGCATTTGAGATGGCACCACGATGCCGCCACTCGGGGCCCGACGCTCTTCGCCGCCGAGTCGATCGAGGACCCAGGCCCTGATATCGCCTGCCGGGTTGTTGCCGCCTTTCGCCATCTCACGCAGCGGCTCCAGCCCCTCTGATTCACCCAGGGCTTCTGCCAACGGTGCAATCTCGCTCAAGAGTTGACCCAGGTAATCGCGAGCGGTGATCGTGGCGCCGTTGAAGGGGTGCTCCAGCTCTGCTGCCACGCCCCAGCGAGCGGCCGCCTCCTCGTTGCGTCGCGCACGGATGATGTCTCTGGCGTCATATGTGTAGCCGGCCCCATACCCGGGTTCGGCATAGATGCGCAGCATCAACAGCTCTTTGAAGAGGACCTTGGCGGTGGACAGCTCCAGGTCATCGCCACCCTCGTCGGTTCGCACCTCGACCCGTTCCATCGGCAAATCGACCCGCGCGCACAGATTCTCCACCACCAGAGCGCGCTCGGCCTCCTCGAGGCTGCCGTGCTCGCCGGTTGGGTAGATTCCTCGCCGGTAAAGCTCTCGTAGCTGCTCACTGGTGGCCATGATGTTGCGACGCACAGGGTCGACGTCGGATCGTGCACGAACGGGCGTCCAGTTATTGGCGCCGAACCGTACACCCGAACGCACCAGTCCGTAGGAAATGTGGAGATAGTCAGCGTGACTGGCGTAGAGACCCGGCAGGTCCAGACTCTCCGGATTGGGAAAGGCGAGAAGACGGCGGGCATCGTCTCCGGTGAGGACTACCTCCTGGCGGCCGCCAACCTCCTCGCACGCAAAAGGTGAGGCTGCGCTCACGGCGATGAAAACCGGGCACATTGGCCGCAACAGCCGAGTCGCGCGGATCACCGCCTGGTTTCGATAGTCGACCAGAGTCCGGCCCTGCCGATCGGTAAGTGGGAGGTGAAAGAAGTCCCAGGACAGCAGGGCCTCGGGGAAACTGTGATTAGTATGGATCCCGGCGGTCGCAAGGCGGCTACCGAAGAGTTCGACGCAGCGCCGGAGATAGCGCCGACGCGCCAGATTCCAGCCACTGGGAATGTCGGCGGCCGATACCTCCAGCGGACGCGGAATGTTGCCGTGCAGGGCGAGGAATGATGTCCCGTAGTCTTGGCTGATTTCGGCCAGCGAGTCGAGCAGAATCCCCTCGAGAAGCCGCGCCTGCGCCGCGGTTGCGCGCGCCGAAAAGCACGGCCGGGTGGTGACCTCCGTCATCCAACGGAAGACCTCGAGTTGGAATCGATCGCGCACCCACTCCGGGAGCCCCTCGCCGTTGAGATAATCGCTGAAAGACGTCGCTTCGGGGCCATATCCGACCTGTCCGACAGGCCTCAGCTCGCGATCGAGGAGGTTGAACTCGAGCTCGAGGCCTGAGGTCCCACTTTGCGGGTCGCCTTGTTCGGAGTTCTCGAGCGCGAGCCGCACCTTGTCGGCGTACAGTCCCCAGTCGGTGCCCCTCATCCACAACCGCCCACGATGAGTACGATCACAATGATGACAACGCCAACCACAGGCGATCGAGCGCGCCCTTGGTGACCTCTGGCGGTAGGGCGTAGGAGAATCGGATCCAGTTCCTTCCGAAATCCGAGAAATAGACCCCCGGCACCACGGCAATGCCGAAGCGTTCAGCGAGGGTGGAGCCGAGTTCAGCCGAGTCCGAGTAGCCCGCCTTTTCGATCCACCCGCTCATGTCCAGGAAGGCGTAGTAGCCCTTGCCGAGAATATGGTTGATCTCGTGCCCCTTGAGGAAGGCCTCGACCACCAGCCGGCTCGCATTGGTCGGTCCGATGATCGGCGCCGCCGCCTTATCGAAACCCATGTGATAGGCAGCCATTGCTACGGCCAGGCTGTAAAACGACGGGATCACCGCGTGTGAGGCGCGGCTCTGAATAAATCGAACGATTTGTTCGGATGCCATCAGATGAGCATTGCGGACATTACTCGCACCCAGCGACTTTGTGATTCCGTCGAGGAAGATGCAACGCTCACGTTCGGCCGGTTCCAGCGCACCGAGAAACGCGCTGAGATCGTGCGGCTCGCCGTCCGTGACACGGTGATAGATCCAGTCGAACAAGACGTAAGGTACGCCCGCCGTAAACGCCTCCCGCGCCAGCTCGATCTGCCTTTCAGGGCTCATGGTACGGCCGGTCGGATTGTCGGGGCTCGTGATGACGAGCATGGCGATACGTCGCTCGCCGAGGGTCCGCGCCGTCTCGACGCAGGCGTTGATCGCCTCCGGTGTCAGGGTCCACGCCTGATCCTCGCGCCCGGGTGCTAGCATGACGTTTGCACCGACAGAGTAGGGACCCCAGTTGTAGGAGATCCAGGGCACCCGGGACACAACCACGAAGTCTCCGTGGCGCCCGAGACCGAGAAACTGGACCGCGTCGTACGCCTTGACCAACGCGTCCCGCCCGCCCTGGCAGGCGATGACATTGTTCGGTCCCCAGCCGGTCGCTGCGTCGAGGCCCCAATAGTCTTCCACGACCGTGCGTCTGTACGCCGGGGTGCCGAACGGTTTGTCATAGCCTGTGCCGTGGTCTACCTGCATCTTGTGGGCGGCATCGAGGAGCTCCCTGGAGACTCCGGGGAGGCTGGCACCGCCGTCGCCCTGGCTGGCGTCAAAGACCGCACCGCCGGGCTCGCGGTCGAGATAGACCTTGAGGGCCTCGTTGATTTCGAACATTCTGCTGCCCGGGATCGGGAGCATTTTTTTCGGGCTCGCGTCGACCCCGACCAGTTGCGCAGCCTCGACCACCAACTCAGGTTTCCCGGCATCGAGCCTGTCGTGTTCATTCTCCCTCAACTCTGCCTCCCCCCGATGATCCGCTGCAATTTCCCCCACACTCGCGAGCCGACCATCTCTTCGGCTGCGTCGAGGATGGCTCTGATAGTCTCCATCAGACCCGCCGGCCCCGCCCAATGGGCAAGAACGATCTCCGGCGGCACCGTTGTCAAAAGGCGCCGTACCATCAGCGCCACCAAAAGTAGGTCGTCACCGAATCCGATAGGTCCAACGAGGCCTTCCGGCACCAGATCCAACGGCAGGATGACGTAGGCGAGGACCGCCGCGGTCTGGGTTCGCAACTCCGCCGGCACCCGAGGATCGAGAGCGAGCCGAATAATCAGGTGAACGAAGTCCGGTAGCACGAGGAGATAGTCGGCGAACCGGTAGGCCCGACCTCGCCGAGACTGCAGCCACTCGTCAAGCCGTCTGCGGAGTCGTCGGTAGAAATCCTGCGCCTGCTTTTCTTCGATCATGTCACCTGTACCTACCCGTCAAACCTCCTGTCGGACCCACATTATTTCTCAATCTCCCTTCGCCGCATCTTTCTCCGGTTGACGACCGAACCTGCGTCGCCACCACTCGCCCCAGTCCTTCATTTTCGCATCAACACGCGGGTACCGTTGCCTCCCACGCTGCAGCCATCTGCGGGCTGTCTCGGACTCCCGAGACAGCACCAAAAGGCCGAGCATGATGAAGAGCACCCCTTGAAGGAACGGCAGGAAAAGTCCGACCACGCCGAGGGCCATCAGCGTCCAGCCGATCACCAATACGACGATCCTTTTGACATGCCGTTCCATCGCTGGGGAGTTTAACCTCTCAATCGCCCGCCCACCCGATATCGACCCTGAGGTACGCGCCCAGAGCCTCGAGAAGTCGGTCCAAATCGCCTGACGCTGCAAAATCCTTGGCCAGGTCCCTCGTGAGGTTGATCAGGTCACGGTCGCGAGAGAGGTTGGCAAATCGAAAACCCGCCGGACCCCACTGGCGGGTACCGGTGAGCTCGCCCGGGCCGCGGAACTCGAGATCAGCCTCAGCAATTTCGAAGCCGTCATTGCTTTCACAAACGACCTCGAGGCGATGTCGGGCATCCTCCCGGAGCCCGTCGTCCGCCATCAAGATGCACCAGGCCTGCCGATCTCCCCGCCCGACTCGGCCCCGCAATTGGTGGAGCTGCGAGAGTCCGAAGCGCTGCGCAGACTCGATGACCATCACCGAAGCCTCTGGTACGTCGACCCCCACCTCGACGACCGTTGTTGCGAGCAGGACCTGCACCGAACCGTCCCTGAAACGTGAGATGGCCGTTTCGCGCTGAGCCCGATCGAGCCGACCGTGAAGCGCTTCGACATCGACGCCTGGCAGCGCGGCGCGCACCTCGTCCTCGTGTTCGGTTAGAGCGGCGGCCTCGATCTCTTCGCTGGCGTCGATGATCGGGTAGACCACGAAGACCCGGCCTCCGGACTCGATTTCAGTGCGAATGAAGTCGAAGACCTTCGATCGTGCGCCCTCGAAGCGCAGGTGGGTTCGCACCGGCCGCCGTCCCGGCGGCATATCGTCAATGATCGACAGGTCGAGGTCGCCGTAGACCGTCAGGGCAAGCGATCTCGGAATCGGAGTCGCAGTCATCACAAGGAGGTGGGGCGTGCGGCCCTTTTTCGCCAACGCCTGCCGCTGTCCGACACCGAATCGATGTTGCTCGTCAACCACGACCAGACCGAGGTTTCGAAACGTGACGGACTCCTGGAAGAGGGCATGGGTCCCGACCACCAGTCGAACGGTTCCATCTCCGAGACCGTCACGCACCCGCCGCTGTTCGGCAACCGGCAGCGAGCTCATGAGCTGATGGCTCGTGTGGCCGGCCGCCGTCAGCAGCGCGCTGAATGTCCGCGCGTGCTGTTCTGCGAGCAGTTCGGTCGGCGCCATGAATGCTACCTGGTATCCGGATTCGAGCGCCATCAACATCGCCAACGCCGCGACCACGGTCTTGCCGGAACCGACATCTCCCTGCACCAGCCTCGCCATCGGCTCGCCGCTACCGAGATCGGTACTGATTTCTGAAAGCACGCGTTGCTGAGCACTGGTCAGCTCGAACGGAAGGAGCTCTCGAATCCGTTCGCCGTCGACGATCGAGGCATCGATCGCCCTCGCCTCGGAGGCGGCGCGCCTCACGCGTCGTGAGACCATCACACACGCAAAGGCGAGCAACTCATCAAACGCGAGCCGCTGATGGTGTATGCTGCGAGCATTGTTGAGTTGTATCATTACCGATTCGCGTTCCTTTTCATTCTCCGGCACGTTCGGCGCGTGCAGCTCGCGCAGCGTATCGTGGAGAGAAGGCAGACCGAATCTCTCTCGAATCGCTTCCGGAATCGGATCCCGACAACGCGCGGCGGCCGGAACACACTGCTCAATGAGCCGTCTCAGGCGCCGCCCACCGAACCGGCCGAGGCGTCGATAGACCGGCACGATCCGCTCCGCCTCGTCCCCGACCTCCTCGATCTCCGGATTGACGAGCTCGAGAGATCCGCCACGCGCCTCCCGCACCTGCCCGAAGAAGTACAGCTCGGGTTCGTCGGCGAGTCGCCGATGGATCCACCGCTGGTTGAACCATACGACTTTGAGGTTCCCGCGACCGTCATCAATGAATCCGTCGACGATCAACATTCTGCGCCGTGGTATTCGCCGCACCTTGATTCCATTGACGCGTCCACGGAGGAGCACCCGCGAGCCTGGCTCGAGGCGTCCGTCAAGGCGAGTGAGCCGCGTGCGGTCCTCGTAGCGACGGGGCAGATGGAGCAGCAGATCGAGCACCGACCGAATGTCCTCCGCCGCCATCTCGGCAGCACCTTTCGGACCGATGCCTTTGAGTTTTGTCAGAAGGTCGCCGGGGAGTAGATCTGTCCCGACCGCGGTCAATCTTTGTCGATTTCGAAGCGGCATTGGATGGTCCCGAAGACCACGGTGTCACCGTTCGCCACCGGCACCGATCTTCCGGCCACCAGACGTACGCCGTTGACGAAGGTCCCGTTCATCGTCCCCACGTCCTCGATGACAGCGTAGGTGCCGTCATCCTCACGCCGAAGACGCGCGTGGCGGCGGGAGATCGAGCGCTTGCCGTCGACCGGCGTCAGATCGACGTCCGGGTGAATACCGGTGACCGGGTCGATCCGACCGACAGTCGTCTCCCGCGAGTCGGCGAGCGGAAAGCTGATGCCGCTGCTGACCTCTATCAAGCGGGCGTTCGGATCGGGTTCGGCTCCGCTCTCGGTGTCCTTGATGCCTGACTCTTCGATGTCGACCTTGTGCCCAACTGCCTCTTCGAGCAGCTCGGTGGTCTGCTGAAGGCGGATCGCGAGCTTGCGCATCATGCGGATGGCAATCTCCGGGTTGTGCTTGAGGATGAAGGTGAAAGCGGATTGATCGATCATGACCGCCGTCACGTCCTCGACCGCGTAGGCGGCCGCAGACCTCGGGGTCTCTTCCTCGAGCATGCACATCTCTCCGAAGAAATCCCCCTTGCTGAGAGTCGCCAGCACGCGCTCCCTACCGCCGAGGTTTTTGCGGATCTCGACAGTACCGCTCTCGATGACGTACATCGCGAGCCCGAGATCACCTTCGGCGAAGATCGCGCTGCCTTTCGCGAAATGGGTGCGCATCGGCTCCAGCGAGTCGTGGGTGCCTTCGGTGGATTTGACCTTGAACTTCGCCATGCTACTTCCAAACGATCTGTAGAGAGTTGGTGTCGATTTCGACCATCGCTCCTATCGGGAAGGCAAAATTGGCCGCGCCGTGCCCAAAGGGCAGGTCGACCGCCACCGGAGCGGTCGGAGGCGCCGCTTCGAGGAGCAGTCGGCGCCACAATTCTGACCGTTCTGATGCCGGTCGGCAACCGCGCAAGCTCCCGCCAATCAATGCTTTCACGTTTCGCAATTTATCAGAGCCCCTGAGGTGGGTCAACATTCGGTCGAGGCGGAAGAGCGGCTCATTCACCTCTTCGAGGAAGAGGACGCTGCCGTCGAACTCGGGCTCCCACGGGGTGCCGATCAGGGACGTCAGCACCGCGAGATTCCCACCGAGAGCCCGTCCTCGGGCACGTCCGGGACGGATCACCGAATTCTCCGGTATGCGGAACAATGGTTGCCCAACAAGC
>CAYRFI010000067.1:0-24654 GCA_964423595.1 uncultured Thermoanaerobaculia bacterium
CGGTGCATCGGCGTCCGCAGCAGAAAGTTGGTGTGATATGCAGGTTAAAAAAGTGCGGCGCGCGCTCCTGATGGCCTCGGGCGCCAACCGCGGTGCCTACTACGCCGGTTTCCCCGGGCTCCTGCAGGAGGCCGGAATCGAATTCGAGTTGATGGCTGGGGTGTCGGCGGGAGGCATCGCCGCAGCCTGGTTTGCAGCCGGCGACCCGGAGGCGATGGTCGACTCGTGGCGTCAGGCGGACCCGTGGCGGATTGCCCCTCATCCCTGGCTTTCGTTTGGCAGGCTGCGCACAGTCGACCGTCTGATCCAGGAGATCACGCTCAAGACGATGGACGTGTGCGCCGCGAGGACGGGCGACGCCGAAGTGGTGGTGGCGGCTGCGCGTGTGGTTGGGCCCGGTCTGCCGTTGCCGAAGCTCGAGCCTGCGTACTTCGGCAATCGCGCTGCAGCGGACGATGGCGCTTTTGGTTTGATGCTCCGGGCCACCGCGTTCGTCCCGTATATCAACGGATTCCGAAACGCCGTGTCCATCGACGGTGAGCGCTACCTCGACGGCGGTCTGGTCCACCGGGTACCCCTCGACCTGATCCCGGAGGGGCGTTTTGACGAGCTGTGGATCGCAGCCTGCTCGCCCAACGGTCTCCGCGAGCTGAGGGAAGAGCTCGCGCGGGTCCGGCGCAAGGAGCGTCTGGTGGTCATCACCCCGAGCAGCCCGCTCCCTGTCGGGCGTTGGACGATGGAGTGGTCGCGGATCAGTCAGGCCATTGAGCTCGGTCGTTGGGATATCACGACCGCGATCGAGCAAACCCAGTCTGGCGACGGACCTGTGTTCGTCGGTCATGGCGAATTCACCCTACCCGCCCGTAAGTAGCGCGATGATGCGTCGGCGACACAGGTGCAACTCTTCGCATTGTTTGTCCGTGAGGCACCACCATCCTGAGACGTGGTGAAACCAAACAATGCGAAGGGCGGCACCCTGCACGCCGAAGCGAGACGCGAGACCGGATGGGTGGGATCCGCTGCTACAATCTCGGCATGAGCCTTCAAATCAGCTCCATTGTTCGCAACGTGGATGTTCAGGGCCCACGTACCATCACCAGCTACAACCCCGCGACCGAGGAAGAGATCGCGACCATATCCGCTCTCGACGGTGACGGTGCGGTGGACGCCGTCGAGGCTGCGAGGGAAGCCTTTCCGGGTTGGTCTCACACGCCGGTGAAGGAGCGCCAAAAGATTCTCGCCCGTTGGCTCGAGATCATGCTCGACGAGCGCGACGAGCTGGCGCGATTGGTGTCGATGGAGGGCGGCAAACCGGTCAACGAGGCTCGGCTGGTTGACGTGTTTCCGGGACTCGAGACCCTCTCCTTTTTCTCGAAAAAGCTGTCAAAGCTTCTCGCCTTCAAACCGGTCAAGCCGTATCAGCTTCTCTTCGCCCACTGGAAGGCGGGCTATCGCTTCGACCCACTCGGGGTGATGGCGATCATCACGCCGTGGAACTATCCTGTCGGAATTCCGATGGCCGAGATCGTTCCGGCAGTCGGCGCCGGCAACACGGTGGTCTTCAAACCCGCGTCAGCGACTGTGCTCACGGGTTTGATGCTTGGTGACATGGCGCGACGGGCCGGGTTCCCTCCCGGGGTCGTCAACACGGTTGTTCTGCCGGGCTCGGCCACCGACGTCGTTCTGGATCATCCGGAGGTCGTCAAGGTCCTCTTCACCGGTTCGGTCGATACCGGACGTCACGTCGCGCGCCGTTGCGCGGAACGGCTCGTACCGGCTCAACTCGAGCTTGGCGGCAAGGATGCGGCGGTGGTCGCGGCCGATGCCGATCTCGAGCGAACGGCGCGAGGTGTTGTCTGGGGGGCGTTCGTCAACAGCGGCCAAACCTGTGCTTCGATCGAGCGCATCTACGTCGAGCGGGGGATTCATGATCGGCTGCTGAAGAGAATTGTCGAGCTGACGAACGAACTGAAGGTAGGAGATCCGTCCCTTCCCGACACCGATATAGGTCCGCTCACCACCAAGGGGCAGCTCGACATCGTTGCCCGCCAGGTCGAGGAGGCGTTGGCAGCGGGTGCGAAGGCACTGACCGGGGGCGTGCGGCCGGCTGGTCGCGGCTTTTTCTACCCGCCGACCGTCCTGGTCAGCTTGGGCGATGAGATGGAGGTCATGCGGGAGGAGACTTTTGGTCCGTTGTTGCCGGTTGTTCCGGTGGATTCTATCGACGAGGCCATTCGACGCGCCAACCAATCGAAGTTCGGGCTCACCGCGTCCGGGTGGACGCGGTCGAGAGCGACGGCTGCCCGGCTGCAACGAGAGCTGGAGGCAGGAGTAGTGACGATCAATGACCACGCGGTTGCATTCGGCGAGCAAACGGGGGCGTGGGGCGGCGTACGAGAGAGTGGTATCGGCCGGACGCACGGTCAGTTCGGTTTTCACGAGATGGTCAACGTGAAGTACGTGATGCGTGATCCCGGCACCGACAAAGCCATGCCCTGGTATTACCCGTACGACGAGGACCTCGGTTCCTTCCTCGGGGCCGCGCTGCCGATGCTCTACCGCAAGGGTTTGGGAAAGTTCTCGACCGTTTTTTCACTCGCCGGGACGAAGAGGTTTTGGCAGCGGGTCAGGAAGACCACCTTGCTGGCGAATTTGCGGAAGCTACTTTAAATCTGCCGACTGTCAGCGTTCCCCTGTGGGTATGCCCTCCACCAAGAGCACCTGGTACCGATCATGCGGATATGGATGGATCTCCGGCATCGCGGCGAAGAGCCAGCCTTCGTAGTCGGTCATACCTTCCTCGCTGATGACGACTCGCGCAGCGGGGTTCTGCGTTTCTGCCGAGCGGCTCGTGATGCCGTCCTCGTCCATCACGAAGTCGGGGATGAATATGTCGCTCGACAGGGTGAGACCGCTGTCGCCAAGGACCATCTTTTCGCCGAGAGCCACGTCATAGATCTGGACGTCACCGGTTTCCGAGTCCACCACCTGCACTCTGATGCCCGACCAGGCGTCGGCGATCTCTGGATCGAGGCTGATGCCGGTGTTGAGTCCGCCCATCATGCCGCCCATGGATTCGCCGATGGCGGAGGCGGGGACGTCGTCTCCCGGCATGGTCCGGACGTCTGTTTCGCCGGTATCGGAGCCGGCTCCGCAGCCGGCGAGAATCAGCGGGACGGTGAGTACTGTTGCTAACAGGAAGCGCATTATCGATCTCCTTCGGCGGGGAAGTATAGCTCGGCTCGCCGCCAATTTGAGGCGCTAGGCAGCTTCGGCGACACAGGTGCCACTCGTCGCATTGTCATCGGCGCGCTGCTTGCGGAAAGTCGACAAAGACAATGCGACGGGTGGCACCACGCACGCCGAAGCGAGAAGCGAGAAGGAGCTTCGCCTCTTGCCTCTTTGAGAGTGCGTCGCTAGCATTGGCGGGCTCGAGTCTCGGGGAGGGTCGGATGAGTTCTCTGTTCCAATGGGTAAGTGAGGCCATCTACACGGTCAGCGGAATCATCTGGGGGTGGCCCGCGGCGATGCCGCTCCTGGTGGTGCTCCTGGTGGGCACCGGCCTTGTCACGACCTTTCGCCTCGGTTGGATCCAGATTCGCTATTTCCGTCACGGCCTGCGGGTGATCCGCGGCGAGTATGACGACCCCGAGCACGAGGGCGACCTTTCGCACTTCCAGGCGCTCACCACCGCGCTTTCCGCCACCATCGGCATCGGCAACATCGCCGGCGTCGCCACTGCCATCCACTACGGCGGGCCGGGCGCGCTCTTCTGGATGTGGGTGACGGCGGTCTTCGGTATGGCGCTCAAGTTCACCGAGTGCACGCTGTCGATGAAGACCCGCATCATCCTCCCCGGTGGTTCGGCGGCCGGCGGGCCGATGTACTCGATCGAACGCGGGCTCGGCCGGCGGTGGAAGCCGCTGGCCGTCGCCTTCGCCTGTTTCGCGGTCATTTCGTCCTTCGGCTCGGGCAACGCGGTCCAATCGTTCACTGTTGCTGACCAGTTCCGCCAGGACCTCGGCGTGCCAACCTGGGTGACCGGGTTGATCCTCGCCTCGCTGGTAGCAGCGGTGATCCTGGGCGGCATCCGCCGCATCGGCCGGGTGACCTCGAAGCTGGTGCCGTTCATGGCAGCCTTGTACGTGGGCTCAGCGTTCATCGTTCTCATGCTGCACATCCAGCACGTGCCCGGCACCCTCGCGCTGATCTTCGCGTCGGCGTTCAAACCGGCCGCCGAGATCGGTGGTTTTGCCGGCGGAACTTTCATCTTCATGCTCACCTGGGGCGTCAAGCGCGGGCTCTTCTCGAACGAGTCCGGCCAGGGCTCGGCGCCGATCGCCCACGCCGCCGCCAAGACAGATGAGCCGATCCGCGAGGGGGTCGTGGCGATGTTGGGGCCGTTCATCGACACCCTCATCATCTGCACCATGACCGGCCTGGTGATCCTGATCTCCGGCGTGTGGCAGGACAAGCAGGAGCAGCAGGTTCTGGTCAACAAGCAATCGGCCGTGGTTGCGATCGTGTCGGGAGCGGACGTCGGGGTCGATGGTGGACTCGACGAGGGCGATCTGGCGACTGGCGCATACGAGGTTGTTGAGGGCAGGCCGGTGGGTTTCGCTCTGGTGCGGAACCATGCCCTGGTCGATGATGTGGAGCTGCTGATCGCCGACGATCCAGTTCTCCTGCGTAACCTCCGGGCGTTTACCGGCGGCCTCACCTTCGAGCCCGAGGATGGGGGCAAGCTGGAAGAGACGACCGTGCTGGACGCAGATGGGAAGGCCGCAAGTGGAGTCCTCGTGTTGCGCGGTAAGGCGATGCAGAACGGTTCGCCGCTCACCGCATGGGCATTCCGTGAGGGTCTCGGCCGGGTTGCGTTCGGGAACGGCCACTTGCTGGTCACATTGGCCGTCTTCTTGTTCGGACTGTCTACCGCCATCAGCTGGTCCTACTATGGTGACCGGTCGATCCTCTACCTTGCCGGTCCGCGGTGGGTCGTGCCCTACCGCGTGGTCTTCTGCGTCGCCCATTTTCTGGGCGCCGTGTACTCGCTCGAGTTGGTCTGGGCTTTCGGAGACATGGCGTTGGGTCTGATGACGATCCCCAACCTGATCTCGATCCTCCTCCTCACCGGCCTGGTCAAGGGTTGGGTGCGCGAGTACGTGGACGAGGGCAAGCTCGAACCATTGAAACACTGACGGCCGCAATGCCCTCGGGGAGATCGGGAGAAAGGCCGCCCGCCCCGGTGAGTCGAAGTCGAGTTTTCCTCCGAAAAACATTCGGCAACTCAATCTCGACGGGATCGGGTCAATCCGCATCGTTTTGAATCTGGATCAGAAAATCGTGGCAACCGGGAATCTCGTTTCGGTGAGGTGGTGGATGATCGACAAGAGGTCCGTCGTCCGCCATTCGAATACCATTCAATCCATATTCGGCCGGAGATGACATCTCGTGTCCCTGCCAATTCCATCAGATTTCGGCCTCCCAGCGCAGAATTTCTGCAACTGAATCGCATTCACAATCAGAAGTTATTTTGAGAATCAGAGGATTTGCAGCACACCTTATTGACAACGAAGATTCGACCGCCGTAGTGTGTATCGGTCAAAAATGCGGAACAGATTTTTTGTTGGTCCGATGGGAAAAATCCAAAGGAGGCCATGATGGGTAGGAGGGTTGAGAGGTTCAGTGTGCCCGACGGTTCCCCTCACGAGGAGGGTCTCGGCCGAAGGGACTTTGTCAAGGCTTGCATGATGGCTGCCGCCGCTGTCGGGCTCCCCGCGAGTGTGGGGTTGCAATGGGCGGAGGCCGCCGAGGCAGGTCTCAAACCGTCGGTGATCTGGCTCCATTTCCAGGAATGCACCGGGTGTACGGAGTCGCTGCTTCGCACCTCGCATCCAGGGATTGCGGAGCTGATCCTCGACCTGATCTCGTTGGACTACTGCGAGACCTTGGCCGCCGCGGCGGGCTATCAGATCGAGGACGCCCTGCACCAGGCGATGGAAACCAACGCCGGCAAGTACGTGTGCGTGGTCGAGGGTGCGATCCCGAGAAAGGACGGCGGAATCTACTGCCAGATCGGTGGACGGACCGCGATCGATATCCTCGAGGACGTTGCCTCGAAGGCGGCCGCGGTGGTCGCCATCGGTTCCTGCGCTTCTTGGGGCGGCATTCCGTCGGCCGATCCGAATCCGACCGATTGCGCTGGCGCGCCCCAGATTCTCGAGGGAACCACGGTGGTCACGATTCCCGGCTGCCCGGCGAATCCCTACAATTTCCTGGGAACGGTGCTCCAGTTCGTTGCGTTGGGCTCGCTGCCTGCGCTTGACGACAAGGGCCGTCCGCTCTTCGCCTATGGGCGAACGATCCACGAGCAATGCCCGCGCCGTGCGCACTTCGATGCCGGTCGATTCGTTCGCCAGTTCGGTGATGAGGGGCACCGGCTCGGCTACTGCCTTTACGCAATGGGCTGCAAAGGCCCGGAGACCCACGCCAACTGCTCGGTCATGAGCTTCGGTGAGATCCCGGATGCGTGGCCGATCGGCGTCGGCCACCCATGCTTCGGGTGCACCGAACAGACCGTCGGATTCCGCAAGCCGCAATTCGAAGCGGCGACGTTGCCGGAGGGCGCGGTTCCGCCAATTCACCCCGACCATCGGGCCAGTCCGTCCGCGGCCGCTGCTGGAGTCGCCGGTCTCGTCGGTGGCGCAGTGGTCGGTGCGGGGCTCATGGCTTCGAAGAAGATGTCGGAAGGGGGGAGTGAGGAGGGGTCGTCATGACCATGGATCGACGAACTCTGCTGAAAGGAGCCGCCGCGGCAGGCGCCGGCGCTGCGGCCTTGGCCGTGCGACCGGCCGAGGCCTCATCGGAGCGGCCGGTTGCGCCCCCGAACGCGTACGGCATGCTGTACGACGCAACCCGCTGCATCGGCTGCCGCGCGTGCGTGACCGCCTGCAAGGCAGCCAACAATTTGCCCGGCAATCTCTACGATCCGCCGAATGATCTCAGCGGCGACACAAAGAACATCATCAAGCTCTACGAGAGCGACGGTGAGCAGTCGTACATGAAGCAGCAGTGCATGCACTGCATCGACCCCGGCTGCGTCAACGCCTGCATGATCGGCGCCTTCAAGAAGCGCGAGCTCGGCATCATCACCTGGGACCCGGATCGTTGTATCGGCTGCCGCTACTGCCAGGTGGCCTGCCCCTACGAAATCCCGAAGTTCCAGTGGGACACGGCGATACCCAAGATCGTCAAATGCGAGCTGTGCCACCACATCATCGTCGACCCGCAGACCGGAGAGTACAAGGAAGGGACCCAGCCCGGGTGTTGCCAGGCCTGCCCCAAACAGGCGGTGATCTTCGGCACCTATGTGGACCTGCTGGCGGATGCCAAGCAGCGCATTGCCGATCACCCTGAGCGCTATTATCCGGCGGGTGACCCTCAGATTTTCGGCGACACCGAGGGCGGCGGCACCCAGGTCCTGTACCTGGCCGGCGTCGACTTCGAAAAGCTCGGTCTCCCGGTGCTCGGTGACGAGGGCGTTGCAGCCCAGGCCCGGAGCATCCAGCACGGGATCTACAAGGGATTCATCGCGCCGGTCGCACTCTACGGCATCCTCGGTGCGGTGATCTGGCGTAACCGTCGCGCGGAGAAGAAGGGGGGGTCCGATGAGTAAGCACCAGGCTGAACCCGTCGGCGGTCCCATTATCTTCAACCGATTCACCAAGTTCCTGGTGATGTTTCTCGGCCTTTGGGTGCTGATCCTTCTCTATCGATTCCTGACAGGAATCGGTACGGTTTCGGGTCTCACCGATGGCTACCCGTGGGGTATCTGGATCGCCTTCGACGTCGTCACCGGCACCGCGCTGGCGTGCGGCGGTTACGCGATCGCGATCCTTGCCTACATCCTCAACAAGGGCAAGTACCACCCGCTGGTAAGACCTGCGCTCTTGACCAGCGCTCTCGGCTACTCGATGGCCGCCCTGGCGATCATCATCGATGTCGGTCGCTGGTGGGGGATCTGGCGCATTCCGCTCGGTGGTTTCCCGGATATGGGGAGCTACAACTGGAACTCGGCGCTCCTCGAGGTAGCCCTGTGCGTCATGGCGTATGTCGGCGTCCTGTGGATCGAGCTCGGTCCCGCCTTCCTCGAAAAGTGGGAGGCCACATCCAAGAGCTCGGCCCTGGTTGGCTTCGCCAGGTTCGGTCTCAAGTTCTACGACAAAGCGCTGATCTGGATCATCGCCCTTGGCGTGCTGTTGCCCACCATGCACCAGTCGTCCCTGGGCACCTTGATGCTGATAGCCGGCTGGAAGCTGCACCCCCTGTGGAGCACCGGTTGGATCCCGCTCCTCTTCCTCATCTCCTGCGTCGGCATGGGCTATGCGGTGGTGGTGTGGGAGTCGGCGGTATCGAGCAAGGTCTTCAACCGCCGACGTGAGGACAGCATGCTGATTTCGCTGTCCGGTGCGATGGTGGTCGTCCTGGGTCTGTACCTGTTGCTTCGTTTCGCGGACATCATCATCAGCGGCAAGTTCGGCCTGATGTTCACGTCGGGCTTCCTGAGCTTCATGTTCTGGCTCGAGATTGCCCTTTTCGCGATTCCGATGGTGATGTTGATGCGGGCCAAGGACCGGGCGAATTTCGGCACGATTTTCAAGGCGTCGATGTTGATCATGCTTGCCGGCGCCTTGTATCGTTTCGACGCCTATATTGTCGCCTTCAATCCTGGGAGAAACTGGTCGTACTTCCCGACGACTCTCGAAATTTTGATAACGCTCGGAACCGTCGCATTCGAGGTTTTCCTCTACATCGTCATTGTTAAACGCTACCCGATCCTGAGTGGCACGCGCGCCGCTCAGGCGGCTCATTAGAAGGGGGGGCCTGATGGCCAGAACGATTACTGTTGACCCGATCACGCGCATCGAGGGTCATCTGCGCATCGACGTCGAGGTCGACCGGGGCAAGGTGCAGAACTCCTGGTCCTCGGGTCAGATGTGGCGCGGGATCGAGAAGATCCTCGAAGGACGGGATCCGCGCGATGCGTGGATCTTCACCCAGCGCATCTGCGGTGTGTGCACGACCGTGCACGCCATCGCTTCGGTTCGCGCGGTGGAGAACGCGCTCCAGATCAACCCGCCGCTCAATGCGCAGTTGATCCGCAATCTGTTGGTTGCGGCGCACGCACTGCACGACCACATCGTCCACTTCTACCACCTGTCGGCGCTCGACTGGGTGGATGTGGTGTCGGCGTTGCAAGGCAACCCGCGCACCACGTCGCGCCTCGCCGAGTCGCTGTCACCGTGGCCGAACAACGGAGAGAAAGACCTCGCCGCGGTCAAGGCGAAGTTGGCCGATTTCGTGTCCAAGGGCCAGCTCGGGATCTTCACCAACGGCTACTGGGGTCACCCCGCGATGGACCTGCCGCCGGATGTCAACCTGCTGGCGGTGTCGCACTATCTGCAGGCGCTCGAGGCGCAGAAGACGGCCAACAAGATCGTGACCGTGCTCGGATCGAAGACGCCGAACATCCAGAACCTGGCGGTCGGCGGCGTCGCGAACGCCATCAACCTCGACAACGAGGCGACGCTCAACATGGCGAAGCTCTACCAGATCAAGGGCTACATCGAGGAGGTCAAGGCCTTTATCGACCAGGTCTACTTCCTGGACGTGGCCGCGATCGGCGCCATGTACGCTCCGTGGCTCGGCTACGGTGCCGGCGTCACCAACTACCTGTCCGTGCCCGACCTGCCGCTCGACACCGCCGGCACCGAGTTCGCCATGCCCGGCGGCGTGATCGTCGACGCGGACCTCAGTACTTTCAAGCCGATCACATCGTTCAACGATGAGATGTTCCGCGACAACGTCGCCGAGAGCATCGCCCACTCGTGGTACGACGGCGACTGGCAGAAGCATCCGTGGGAGGAGGACACCGTCCCCGCCTATACCGAGTTCGACCCCGACGGCAGCTATTCATTCGTGAAATCGCCCCGGTTCGACGGTAGGCCGATGCAGGTCGGTCCGCTGGCGCAGGTGCTGGGAGCTCTCGCAGCAGGTGACGAGCTCACCACCAAGTTCGCGACCGAGTTCCTCCAGGTGGCAGGTTCGGTGGCCGGCGCCAAGCTGACACCGGCGGTCCTCCACTCGACCCTCGGCCGACACGCGGCGCGTGCGATTCGTGCACGTGTCATCGCACATCTCGCCATGAGCCAATGGGAAGCGTTGGTTGCCAACATCGCGTCGGGCGACACCGACATCTTCACCCCGTTCGAGTTCCCGGCGGGCGAGATCCAGGGCTTCGGTTTCCACGAGGCGCCGCGTGGCACCCTGTCCCACTGGTGCATTATCGAAAATGGCAAGATCAAGAAATACCAGTGCGTGGTGCCCTCGACCTGGAACGCCGGGCCGCGTGACGGTGCAGATCAGATGGGTCCCTACGAGGCCTCGCTGATCGGCAACCCGATCGCCGATCCGGAGCGCCCGCTCGAGGTGCTGCGAACCATTCACTCGTTCGATCCGTGCTTGGCCTGCGCGATCCATACCCACGATCCGGATGGGAACGAGGTCTCGAAGGTACGCGTCCTCTGAGTGCGGATTTTCAACATCACGGGGCCTGGGAACTCCCGGGCCCCGTTTTTATTTCGGATTTCGGAATTCGGATTTCGAATTTTTCAGATAGTGCTTCAAAGCCCGGGGGTGGGTGGGCGGAAATCCGAAATTCGAAATCCGAAATCTCGTCGAAAGGCGCACCATGACTGTCCTTCGCGCCTTGGCTCTGGCATCATCGTCCGATGGCTGAGACCAGACCCATCCGCATTCTCGGCGTCGGCAACGTGCTCTGTACCGACGACGGCCTCGGGCCCTACGCGATCAAGGTCCTCGAGGCGCAGTTCGAGTTCCCCGAGAATGTCGAGGTCATCGACCTCGGCACGCCCGGACTCGATTTCACCCCCTATCTCTCCAACGCTCGAATGGTCATCGTGCTCGACACCGTAAAATCTGAGGAAGCCGCCGGCACTCTGCGGCTGCTGCGCGATGGAGAGATTGTGGCCAAACCGCCGCCGTCCCGCATGAGCCCCCACGAGCCCGGGCTCCGCGAGGCCCTGATGGCGACCGAGTTCTCGGATTGCAGCCCTGAAGAGATCCTTCTCATCGGCGTTGTGCCGGAGAGCACCGGCCAGGGGACGAAGTTGACCGATGCGGTCAGATCAGCGGTTCCGCAGGTCGTGGACGCGGTAATGGTGGAGTTGGAGAGGTTGGGCCATCCGCCCGTTCGGCGCGATCCGCAGGCAGAGCTCGACCTGTGGTGGGAGTAATTTCGATGCACCTGGCTGAAAAGTGCGAACGAATGCTCATCATTCTCATTTCACTCCACAGCTTCATCGTCGGCCTGATGCTGCTGTTCGCTGCGGACTGGGCGGTGCGCTTCGCCGGTTGGGCGAGGGCCGACCCAATCTTCTTCATCTGGCAGGCCGGCGCATTCCACTTCGTGCTGGCCACGGGTTACCTGGTCGAGTACTCCCGTTCGCGGAGCATTACTCTTTTGTTGATCGCCAAGACCATTGCCTGCGTGTTTCTTATTGGCGGATCGCTCCTCACAGCGACCCCGTGGGCGGTATGGTTCTCGGGCTTCGCCGACGGCGCTATGGCGCTGGTGGCGTATGTGGTGCATCGGGCTGTGAAGAGCTGACAATATTTGGCGCCACTGAGTATTAATCTGTGATCGCGCTTCCCGAAGGGTATTTGGCGCCACCGAGTATCAGGTGCCACCTTTCGCATTGTCTGCCCTAGCGCGAAGATAGCTTTGGTGATCGAAGCCAGACAATGCGAAAGATGGCACCTGGCGGTTCCAGCGTCTGCGCGGAAATTCCGAATTCCGAATTCAGAATTCTTCTTCGAGCTCTTCGCCGCCGACCTCTTCGTAGATCTCCAGGATCTGGTCGCAACCGAACTGCACGGTCATCAAGAGGAAATCATGAATCGGACCCTCGAGGTCTTCACCGTCAGGATCTGAACGGAGCGCGTCGACGCAGAGAGCGCTCACCGTCAGCAACGCGCCGACGACCTCGCGGACGCCAAAGCCCTGCATGAGACGCTTCTCGGCGAGGTCTCGACAGTAGGTGGTGAACAGACCCCGATCACGGGTGCGGATCGAGCTCTGGAGGTGGCGCAGGAGGATCATGAAGCGCCACTCGAGGACATCACGCGCCACATTCTGGTAGGACGGGAAACGTGATGCAGATCCAGGCGACAGGAGCTGGTCCAGGAAATTGGTGCAGATCTGGTCGAGGTGCCTCTCGAGCAGGCGGTTGATGCGGAGGTTCGGCCGCAGGTGGACCTCTTTGAGGGCGGCGCGGTTGAGGCGATGCCAGTCGTCGGGGTTGGTTTTCCGGTACTCCACCATGAACGGCATGCGCCTTTGCAGCAACAGCCGTTTTCTCGGTCGCCACCCGGTCTTTTCGTAGGTGCGCCTGGCATCGACCGCGAGGTCGGTGTCGAGATAGCGGATCATCCACGGCCGTTCAAACGGCCGGTTTCCGAGAAGCCTTCCCATCAGGTCTCGACCCCAGACACCCACTCTCGCGAGGGGCTTGGGGATGAACAGCGGTCGGCGCCGCTGGCCGAAGTAATCGATGCAGGCGAGGTCGAAGAGGGCCCTGTGAGACAAGGTCCCGCTCGGGCTGGCGATGAACACCTCACGCTGTTTGATTTCGCTATCGAGCTCGAAGAGCTTGCGGATGAAGGGGCCCATCTCGCGAACGTGCATGTAGGGGATGGCGGTGGTGCCCCGTCCACCGATGATGCTGCTGTTCCAGACCTTCGACAGCCAGGTTTCGAGAAAGATATAGAGCGGCGCATACTCGCACCAGTCGGAGAAGAGGGCCGCGAGACGGATGATGCACGAGGGTACGTCTTCGTCGTACTCGGCCAACATTTCCTCGCCGAGGCGCTTCGAGACCGCGTAGACGTGCTCGCCATCTGGTGGGCTGTCTTCGGTCAGCGTGTCGCCGGACTCGGGAAACCGGCACGCGGCCAACGACGAGGTGAAGATCAAACGCTTGAGATCGAGGCCGCGGCATTCTTCGAGCACGTTACGCATGCCCTCGACATTTGTCCGCCAGTACTCGGGGTCCTTCTCGCCGGTGAAGTCATAGTGGGCGGCGAGATGAATGACGAAGTCGGCGCCGCCCGACTCGCGGATTTCGCGAAACGCGGCGCCGAGGTCCTCGCGGTCGCCGATGTCCACCTGGTACCAGGTTATGTTCTTGTGGACGGGGGCACCGCAGTGAAGCTGGGACCGACGGGCAAGCCCGACGATTCGGAAATTCTCCTTGAAAAAGTCGAGGAGATGCCGCCCGATGAATCCGGAAGCGCCGGTGATGATGAGACGGGGCAGTTCCATACAGCGCGATGCATTGTACAGGACTCCGTGTCCGTATCCGTCTCCGTGCCCGTGCCCGTGCCCGATATCGCGTTTCAATGAGCGCGCCCCCAACCCGTTCGGGCGCGGATACGAATACAGAGACGGGCACGGGCTTGGTAGACTCTCTTGGTGCACGAGATGGGTATCGCTCTCGAGGTCTATCGGACCTGCCGCGACACGGTGGAAGCGCACGGCGGAGGCCGCCTGCGGCAAGCCCGCCTGGCGGTCGGAGAGCTGTCGGCGGTCGAGCCGGAGCTGCTGGTCTATGCGTGGGAGGCGGTGGTCGAGGGTGGGCCAGACGCTGGCGCAGAGCTGATGATCGAATGGCATCCCGCCGTGCAGCGCTGTGCCGCCTGTGGCGAGGCCAAGGATCGCGCGGCGGGTTCCTGGATGCGGATCTGCCCCGACTGCGGGATGCCGCTCGAGGTCTCCGGCGGCAGCGAGCTGGACGTCATTGATCTGAGCTTCGATGCGGCCGAGGCTTCGGGCTGAATGCGATGACCAGACATCAAGAAGGAGCCGAGATGACGAAGGTGGTTACGGTCAAACGCCGCGCGCTTGCCGCCAGCGAGGAGCGCGCCGAGACCTTGCGGTCGCGATTTGCGGCATCGGGCACCCTGGTCGCCAATCTGATCTCCTCGCCCGGGTCGGGGAAGACGACCCTGCTCGAGGCAACCGTGCGCGGTTTGGACGGCGAGCTCACGATGGCGGTGATCGAGGGCGACGTGGCGACGGAGAACGACGCCGACCGCATCCGTGCGCTCGGCGTTCCAGCCCACCAGATTCTCACCGGCGGTGCCTGTCACCTGGACGCCCGTCAGGTGGAGGCAGGAATAAAGGACGGCAGACTGCCGGAGGTCGATATCCTGTTCATCGAAAACGTCGGCAACCTTATCTGCCCCACCACCTACGATCTCGGCGAAGATTTCAAGGTCGTTCTGCTCTCGGTGACGGAGGGCGATGACAAGCCGGTTAAATACCCGGCAATCTTCGCCCGCGCCGAGGTCGCGGTGATCACGAAATCCGATCTGTTGCCGCACGTTCCATTCGATCTCGGTTCGGTGAAATCACAGATCGCGAGCCTCAATCCAAACGGCACGGTGCTCGTGACCTCGTCGCTCAAGGGTGATGGATTGGACGGGTGGCTCGACCTCCTTCGGGCTCGCCTCGCGGCCAAGAGGCAAGCCCTGGGGTGAGCGACGGAAACCGGATCCGGCTGCAGATCAGATGCCGCGGCACGGTTCAGGGGGTCGGCTTCAGGCCCGCGATTCACCGGATCGCTACGGCCCTCGACCTCGCAGGCTGGGTGATCAACGATCCCCAGGGGGCGACGATGGAAATCGAGGGTCCTGACGAGGTCGTCAATGACTTTCTCGAACGTCTACCTACGGAGCTGCCACCTTTGGCACGTCTCGAAAAGGTCGAACGGCGGGAGATGGAGCCGGTGGGGGAGGAGGGCTTCGAGGTCCGCAGCTCGACCCTCGGCCGGAGAGAGGGCGCCCTGGTGCCTCCGGACGCGGTGCTCTGCGATGACTGCCGCCGGGAAATGGAGGACCCGGACGACCGTCGATTCCATTACCCTTTCACGACCTGCACCAACTGCGGACCGAGATTCTCGCTCGTGCGGAGCCTGCCCTACGATCGCGAGCGCACCTCAATGGCGTGCTTCCCCCTGTGTCCGGAATGTGAAAGGGAGTACACCGATCCTTCGGACCGAAGGTTCCACGCCGAGCCGGTGGCATGCCCGCAATGCGGACCCAGGCTGTGGTTCGCGGACGAGAAGGGCGTTCCGCTGGACTCAGGCGATGATCCGGTGGCGGCGGCTCGTGAAGAGCTGCTGGCGGGCCGGATCGTGGCGGTGAAAGGGCTCGGCGGCTTTCAGCTCGCCTGCCGCGCCGATTCGTCGGACGCTGTCATGAGGCTCCGTCGACGCAAGAAACGGTTTGGCAAACCGTTTGCGGTCATGGTTCGCGACCTCGACGCTGCGAAGCGGACGGTCAACCTCGATTCTGCGTCGGAGGCCCTCTTGGAGTCGCCCAGAGCGCCGATCATTCTCGCCCCACGTCTGGACGTTTGTTCGGTCGCGTCCGAGGTGGCGCCCGGCCTGGACGACCTCGGGGTGATGCTGCCGACGACCCCGCTCCACTTGGAGCTCCTGCGCGATCCGCAGATGCCGCCGCTGGTGATGACCTCGGGAAACCTCTCCGAAGAACCGTTGCGCCGCGGGAATCGCGAAGCGGTAGAGGGTCTCGCGGGTATTGCCGACCGTTTCCTCCTCCACGACCGCGATGTCGTCCGTCGGCTCGATGATTCGGTGGTCCGGACCTCGCCACGCGGCCCGACGCTGGTCCGCCGGGCCCGTGGTTGGGTGCCGGAACCTTTGCCGCTGCCGGTATCCACGCCTTCGGTGATCGTTGCTACAGGTGGCCATCTGCAGGTGACCGCCTGCGTCGCTCAGGACGAGCAGGCCTTCCTTTCCCAGCATGTCGGGGATCTCGACTCGGTGTCGGCGAGAGAGTTTCTCGCAGAGGTGATCGAAGGTCTCCTCGAGTTTCTCCAGGTGGAGCCGGCGATGATCGTCGCCGACGCCCACCCCGACTACCCAAGCAGCTGGCTGGCGAGAGACCTCGGCGACCGAATTGGGGCCGAGGTCCTGCCGGTCCAACATCATCTGGCACACGCGGCAGCGGTGCTGGCGGAGAACCGGAGATTCCCGAGCGCTGATGAGAGATGCCTCGGCATCGCTCTCGATGGTACTGGTTGGGGACGTGACGGTACGGCCTGGGGTGGCGAGTGGCTGTCACTCAGCGGCGATCTCGGGTGGCGCCGGCTGGCTCATCTCGAACCGCTTCCCCTGGTCGGCGGCGAGGCGGCCGTGCGTGAGCCGTGGCGGGTGGCGGTGGCCGCGCTGCGAAAGTGGGGCGAGGAGGCGCTGATCGCGTCGACGCCGATGGCGAAACAGGTTGAAGAGGCTCGCGTCGCGACGATGATCCAGTTGGCTGGCGATCCGAGCTGGCCGCTGGCGTCGGGCGCGGGCCGCGTTTTCGAGGCGGCGGGGGCCCTCCTCGGGGTCGGTGAGGTGAACCGTTGGGAGGGCGAGGCTGCGGCGCGACTCGAGGCGCTGGCGACGCGCTCGGGCCGAAACCCCGAACGGTGGCCGGGCCTGGAGATCGAGGACCGGGACGGGGATCTGTCGTTGCCGTCGTCGAAGCTGCTGGTCGAGGTCGCGCGACGTGCGGCCGACGGCGAGGCTCCAGCATCGGTGGCTTCAGGGTTCCATGCGACGTTCTGTCATCTTGCGGCCGATCTCACGGTCAAGGTGAGTGGTGGTGAGGGCAGAGTCGTGGCTCTCGGTGGTGGGTGCGCGGTCAACCGCATCCTTTCCTCCGGACTCGCTGGGGCCCTCGAAGAGCTCGGTTTCGATGTCCTTCTGCCGCGCAACGTGCCACCCGGCGATGGTGGTTTGTCGTACGGGCAGGCGGTGATCGGCGCGGTTGCGGCCGCGCGGGGTGTGGAGCCGAGACAGGTCGATTCAAACGACTGAGGTAGAGTCGCTATCGCTATCGCTCTCGGTATCGCTGTCGACAAGACGATATCTCAGGATCCCTTTCGATAGCGATAGCGATTGCAACCCGGATAGCGCTTTTGGCCCCTGGTCCTTGTAGGATATACGGACGAGAAAATCGGTATCCGTTCCATGAGGGTGCCGTGAACCGGATTGAGTGAGGGGGTTCTGATGTGTCTCGCCATTCCGATGGTGTTGGTCGAGCGGAACGAGTTCGAGGGCGTTGCCGAGATTGATGGCGTGCAGCGGCGGATCTCGGTGATGTACGTGCCGGAGGCGGAGATCGGGGATTTCGTGCTGGTTCACGCGGGTTACGCCATCGGTCAGGTGGACGCCGACGAAGCGGCGAAGACCCTGGAGTTGCTCCGCGAGTATTCCGACTCGATGGCGGAGCTGTGAGCACGAGCCCGTACTCGGATCCGGCGGCGATGGCTGGGATTCTCGACCAGCTCCGTGAGGCGGCCGAGAAGCTCGAACGCCGAGTGACTCTGATGGAGGTCTGCGGCACCCACACCCACAGCGTCGCGGGTGCCGGCCTTCGCCGCCTCATGCCGCAGAAGGTCCGTCTGATATCTGGCCCCGGTTGTCCGGTGTGTGTGACCCCGGTCGACTATCTCGACCGTGCGCTGGCCCTCGCCGCCATCCCAGAGAACCTCATCTGCACTTTCGGCGACCTCATGCGGGTGCCCTCGAGCACCGTCAGCCTCGAGCACGCACGTGCCGAGGGCGCGAGGGTCGAGGTTGTGTACTCGCCACGGGACGCCCTTGACATCGCCCGCGCGAGACCCGATCAGAAGGTGATCTTCCTCTCCGTGGGATTCGAAACGACCGTGCCCACGATCGCCGGCGCCCTTGCGGAGGCCGAGGCGGACGGGGTGCCGAATTTCTTGATCCTGCCAGGCAACAAAACCATGCCGCAGGTCATGCGGGTGCTTGTGGACGACCCCGAGCTCGATGTCGACGGCTTCCTGTTGCCCGGCCACGTATCGGTGATCACCGGCTGGAAGCTTTTCCAGTTCCTGGCCGACGACTTCAACGTCTCCGGCGTGGTGGCCGGCTTCCTGCCCACCGACGTGGCGCAGGGAGTCCTGGCGCTGGTTCGCCAGGCCGTCGAAGGAAAGGCCGAGATCGGGAATGTCTATGGCCGGGTGGTGACTGCGGAGGGGAATACCCGTGCGCGAGAGCTCGTCGATCGCTTCTTCCAACCGTCCGACGAGGTGTGGCGTGGATTCGGCACGGTGCCCGGCTCGGGACTGGGTCTCCGTCCGGAGTACGACCACCGCAACGCCGCCCTGATCGAGGTCACGGTGCCGCCGCCGGCAGAGCCGGTGGGTTGCCGATGCGGCGATGTGCTTCGCGGGGTGATCGACCCGCCGGAGTGCCCGCTGTTTGATTCCGGCTGCGATCCCGACACCCCGATCGGCGCGTGCATGGTGTCCTCCGAGGGGACCTGCGCCGCGTGGTACCGCCACGAGCGGTGGGCGGAAGGGGCCGGATCATGAAGGCCCCCGATCGGGTGCTGCTGGCGCACGGCGGTGGCGGTCATTTGACGCGCCGGCTGGTCGAGGAACTCTTTCTTCCGGCCCTCCAGAACCCGCACCTCGCGACTCTGACCGACGCCGCGGTGCTGCCGGAGATGCCGCCCGGACGACCCGCACTCACCACCGATGCTTTCGTGGTCGATCCCCCGGTCTTTGCCGGAGGCGATATCGGATCTCTCAGCATCTGTGGGACCGTCAACGACCTGGCGATGTCCGGGGCACGCCCACTGTGGTTGACGTGGGCCCTTATCCTCGAGGAAGGCGTCGACGGAGCTCTCCTCGAAACCTGCGTTCGCGGCGCCGCGCGCGCCGCTGAGGACGCCGGGGTGACGGTGGTTGCGGGTGACACCAAGGTCGTACCGCGCGGTAAGGGTGATCGTCTCTTTGCGGTCACCGCCGGTCTCGGAGTGGTCCCGCCCGGACGAGATCTTTCGGATGACCATATCGAGCCCGGGGACGTCATCCTGGTTTCGGGCTCGATCGGTGATCATGGGGCCACCGTGCTCGCCCACCGCCACGACCTTCTCGCTTCGGGTTTGAAATCCGATTGTGCGCCCTTGGCGGGACTGGTCGAGACTCTGTTGGAGAGCGGTGCGACGGTGAGGGCCCTGCACGACCCGACCCGGGGCGGCGTGGTGACCGTCTGTCACGAGGTTGCCGGACGGAGCGGCGCAAAGGTGGTGCTCGAAGAAAAGGCGGTGCCGATTCGTCGAGAGGTGGCGGGAGTCTGCGATCTGCTCGGCCTCGATCCCCTGGCGCTCGCCTGCGAAGGCCGGGCGCTGGTATGGGTCGCGGCTGAAGATGCGGAACGGGCCCTCAACGCGATGCAGTCTCACCACCTGGGCACGGGATCTGCGATCATCGGTCGCATGGATGCAGCCGTATCTGGTGCTCCGCCTGTCGTCATGAAAACCCGAGTCGGTGGCGAGCGGCCACTCGACCTGCTGTCCGGACTCGACCTCCCGAGGATCTGCTGATGGATATCAGTACTTTTTCACCGAGCCTCCTCGCCGCCGCCTTCGGAGTCGGTGTCGTTCACACCATTCTCGGGCCCGATCACTACCTGCCCTTCATCATGCTGGCCAGAGCGCGTGGTTGGTCCCGTCTGCGAACGATCGCGGTGACCTCGATCTGCGGCTTCGGACATGTGGCATCCTCGGTGATCCTCGGCGGCCTCGGGGTCGTTTTCGGCCTCGCCATCGGTCACCTGGAGACGGTGGAATCGGGCCGCGGGCCGCTGGCCGCCTGGGCTCTTGTCGCCTTCGGGGTTGCGTATGCGCTCTGGGGCGTTCGCCACGCGCTGCGCGCGCGCAAGGGGATCGAGGCCCACGTCCATGGCGATGACGTGCACATCCACAGCCACGGCCTCCACCCCCACGGCCATGAGCATCACGCGATCGGCGCCACCACGACGTTCTGGACGCTCTTCATCGTGTTTGTCCTCGGGCCGTGCGAGCCCTTGATTCCGCTCTTCGCCCTTCCGGCCAGTCAGGGCAGGTGGGACATGGCGGTGGCCACGGCTCTTGTCTTCGGCGTTGCGACACTTGTCTCGATGGTGGGAACAACGCTCGCCGGACTCCAGGGACTGAAGATGTTGAACCTGGGTCGCCTCGAGCGGTGGTCGCACGTTTTGGCCGGCTGCGTGATTGCCGCCGCCGGGCTTTCGGTGATCTATCTCGGGTTATAGAAAAATGCGGGCTATCCGCTTCGTCCACGCCTCGGACCTTCACCTCGACGCCACCTTTGGCGGTGTCGACGCCACCGACGGCAAGGTGGCCTCCGCCCTGGAGCGGTCGACTCTCGAGGCTCTCGACCGTGTCGTTCAGCTGTGCATCGATCGCGAGGCGGATTTCCTGGTGGTTGCAGGGGACCTCTACAACAGCGCAGATCACAGTCTGCGCGCTGAGCTTGCATTTCAGCGGGCGATGCGGCGACTCGCGGACGCTGGTATCGGCGCTTTCGTGGTACGGGGCAACCACGATCCGGCCGACGGCTGGTCGGCGGGGCTCGAGCTGCCGGACTCGGTGGTGGTCTTCCCCGCGGACAGGGTCGAGCGGCGCGAGGCGATCCGGGACGGCGAGGTCGCGTGTGCGGTGTATGGGCGCAGCTTTGCGACCCGCCAGGTGACGGAAAACCTGGTGCTCGGCTTTACAAGGGAGGATGGTGATTCGTTGGCGGTGGCCGTGCTCCATGCCAATGTGGGCCAGCGTGAGGGCTGGGATAACTACGCGCCGTGCAGCGTTGAAGATCTGCGCGCCTCGAAAATGGACTACTGGGCTCTCGGTCATATCCATGAGGCGGGCCGTGTGTCGAGCAACCCGCCGGCCGTGTATCCGGGTTCCACCCAGGGCCTCAATCCAACCGAAGAGGGTCCTCGCGGTTGTTATGTCGTGCATCTCGACGAAGACGGTGCGATCGAAGAGTTCGTTGAAACGGCGTCGGTCAGGTGGAGGGGGCTCGAGGTCGATACGTCGAAGTTGCAGAACATCGATGAGTTGAGGTCGGCGCTCGAAGAGACCTGTGCAGTGGTCAGAGAATCGAGCGCTGGCCGGCCGACAATTGTCAGGCTTGCACTGACTGGGAGGTCGGGCGTCCACGCGGACCTCTGTCGCCCCGGGGTCCTTTCAGACCTCTCCACTGATTTTTGCCAGGAGCAGCTCGAGCTCGAACCCTGGATCTGGGTGGACCGGATCCACGACCGAACGAGGCCAGCGCTCGACCTCGATGAGATTCTGGCCGAGGAGGGTCTACGCGGCGATCTGGCGCGCCTCGCCCGCGATCTCGCCCGCGATCCGGTCGAAGCGGAACAGGCCGTTGAAGAGGTATTGGCGCCGGTGGAATTTGCACTCGCAGTCCGACCGAAGCTCGACATCAGCTCTGAGGAGGTGGTTGCCCGCGCGCTCGACCTCTGCCTCGACCTGCTTTCACGAGAGGGATTGTGATGTATCTCCGGATGGTCGAAGCCGTCCGTTACGGCGAGCTCTCCGAGGTCGTGCTCGGCCCCTTCGGCGGAGGCCTCAACCTCGTCGTCGGACGCAACGAGGCCGGCAAGAGCAGCTTCACCGCGCTGGTCCGTCACGTGCTGTTCGGATTCCCACGAGGGCGCACAGCGGAAAGGCTTTATCAACCCACTTCGGGCGACCAGCGGGTCGGCCGTCTGGTCTTCTCCGACGACGGGGCCGATTGGGTCGTGGAACGCACGGAGGGTGTCCACGGCGGTGACGCAGTCGTCCATGGACCGCGAGGTGAGGAGCCCGTTGAGGCATTTCTCGAACCGCTGACCAGCTCGGTGAGTGCCGCCGTCTACCGGACTGTCTTCGGTTTTTCACTCGAAGAGCTTTCCGATCTGGGATCCCTTGCCGGGATTCAATCCCGACTCTATGCCACCACTACCGGGCTCGGCGTCAACCCGCACGATGTCTTGGGACATCTGCAGTCGGTTTCGGACGAGCAGTGGGCGCCGCGTGCGAGAACTCGAAAGATCCATACTCTCAACAACGAGCTGCGGTCGATCCGGGACGAGAGGCGGCGACTTCAGGAAATGGCGGAACGGTATCGAACCGACCGCGAACACAGGACTGTTGTCGCTCGGGAGCTGGATGCGGCCGACATGGCGCTCGCCGCCGCCAGGAAAGAGGAGGAAAAGCTGGCCGCCCTGCTGGCCGAAGGACGCCGGCTCGAGGAACGGATTCGCGCCGACGAGGATGCCGCGGACGAGCACAAGCTGGCCGCCGAACGCGCCAGACGAGAGGCGGACGCGCTCGAGGTAGACACCGGATTGTTGGATCGTGCGGAGGCGATTGAACGCCTCGGCGCGAGGTGTGAATTGTTCCGCGCCGAGGCGGAACAGCTCCACCGGGACGAGGGGCAGCTCAAGGAGTTCGAAGCGGATCTCCGGAGGCGGGTCGCTGACATGGGCGAGGGTTGGACCGTTGATACCCCGACGGCGTACAAGCTCGATCTTGACCTGGAGAACCGTCTCGATGAGGAGGGGGAACGCATTCGCGAGGCGAGGCGGGAACGTGACGAGGCGGTGCGAAGAGCGGCCGAAGCGAGCGCCGAGCATGAGGAGGCGCTCCGGGTAGCGAAAGAAAGTTCTGCTGAGCTCGGACTCGGCGACGACGACATGGTCCCGAATGTAATCGGGGTGCGGCTCCAGACTGTGGATAGGCTCCTCGCACTTGGCTCCGCGGCCCGGTCTCACGAGGCGTCGCTTTTCCCCGCGATCGCGGCCGCGCTGATTGCGGTGGCTCTGGTGGCAGGTGGTGTGGTCGTTGATGATCGCATTCTTGCCTTTGCGGGAATCTTGCCTGCGGCACTGGCAATCGGCCTCTTCCTGCGACCGGTTTTTCTTCGGCGCCACATTCCGGGCGAGGTCGCCTCGCTGTTGCCGGTGATCGGCCTCGACCGTCCACCGTCCGCCCCCGAGCTCATGGAGATGAGGACCTCTCTCGATGCGTGTCGGCGACTGTGGACTATCGAGGGCCAGCTCGGACGGGTCGCGGCGGCGCGGGAGACCGGTGCACTGGAGGGTACCGAGAGATTCGACCAGGCATGGCGGAAGTGGTTGGCGTGGCTCGACGAGTACGGCCTCAGAACACCTTCGAATCATCCCGAAAGCGTGCGCAGGGTGTTGCGGCTCATGCGGGATCTCAGATCGAGGATCGAAGGACGGCGTGAGCTCGAAAAACAGATCGCGAGACGGCGCACGACGGCGAGGGAGTTCATTGACGATGCGGTCGCGATCGGCGCCATCGAAGAGGCCGACGCGACCACCGCGAGCTTCGAAGAGGTGGCGCTCGGAGTGCGGTCGTTGCTTTCACGCCTGGTGACCGTGCGGCGGCTCAGCGAAGAGCGGCGCGACGCCGAAGCAGATGTCATCACCTCCGAGGAACGCGCTGCGACCGAGACCCGCCGTGCTGCCGAGACCAAAAAGTCTCTCGGTCAATTGCTCGAGAAGTCGGGCCTTGGCAAAGACGCAGGGCTGGTAGACCTCGAAGGATTGTTGGCGGTCGCGAGACGCCAGACCCGCGAAATCGAATCCGAACGCAGTGAGTTCTTGGAAACGCGGGGCACACTCGATGGAAGATTGCAGCGAGGCGCCGAGGAGAGCGCGTCAGCGAGGTTGCGCCTGGAAGAGGCGGGAATCACCGAGCGAATCCGCCAGAGCCTTGAATCCTACGCGGTGTCGTCCGTGGCTGCGAGGCTCCTCGAGGATGCCCTGGAAGCCTACGAAGCGGAGCGTCAGCCATCGGTGATTCAGAGCGCACAGGACATCTTTACCCGGCTGACCGGCGGTCGTTACACGCGTCTCACGACGCCCCTCGGGCGATTCGAGCCACTGGTGAGTGGTGCCGCTTCTACCGGGAAAGCCCCTGATCGTCTGTCGCGCGCTACTGCTGAACAGTTGTTTTTGGCCCTGAGGTTGAGCTACATCGACAACCTCGCCGGCGCGCACCCGGCTCTGCCGGTTCTGATGGACGACGTTCTCGTGAACTTCGATGACGAGCGCCGCTGGGCTGCAGCGCGTGTGATCGCCGAATTCGCTGCCCGTCGCCAGGTCGTCTATTTCACCTGTCACCCGGCGACCGCGGAGACCTTTGTCGAGGCGGCCGGTGAGCTGACGATGGTGGAGATGGGCTGAACCGTCCGCCAACCCTCCTACCCAGTAACCAGTCCCACCCTCCGCCGAGTAATCAGCGCCCGACCCGCGATTCTTCGGGAGACTTCGAGGAAGAAACTCCGAGATGGTGGATCAGGAATGACGCCCTGATTTGGGCGCTGGAGGCGCGATATGAATTTTTCCTGGGGCGTGAGCCCCAGGAACGGGCGCGGAAATAAGATGCAAGCCCCGGAGGGGCGACACATTCCCGCCCTTGAGTTCGCTGCATTGAACGGTTGATTTTCAACGCAGAGGCGCAGAGAAGCAGAGGCGCAGAGGGTTTATTGAAGTCCGAACACATTCGCTTGAATGAGTCATTCGGATAATCACGATGCACTCAGATAGAAATTCGTAGATTCGGAAGGAGAGCTGCCTACGTGGTTCCCACCGGCAACAAATCGGATGGGGCCCGGAGTTTGATTCCTTCTCTGCGCCTCTGCGCCTCTGCGTCTCCGCGCCTCTG
>CAYRFI010000068.1:0-24070 GCA_964423595.1 uncultured Thermoanaerobaculia bacterium
AGATGGGCTTTTTGGTAGATCTCGTCATCTCCGTTTTCGGCCGCGTCCATCATGACGTGCTCGATTTGCGCAACCAGACACTCCTGGAGGCTCTCCGCGGCGATTCCGGGTGGGTCCAGAGAGCGCACGACCGCCAGCGCTTCAACCACGCCGTCACGATCGCAACCGGTGCCACGCATGATCTCCTCTTCGTTTGCGCGCAGGAATCCGTCTTCGTCGAGGTTGCCGATAATGAATTCGCAGATCTCGATAATTCGCGGTCGGAGATCGAGGAGATGGAGCTGCCATTGAAGGTATTCGGAGAGCCCACCCGTAGCCGAGACAACGTTCTCGAGCCGACTGTCGTGTTCGAGCGAAGGAGCCGCCATTGACGGGCCCTCACTTCGCCCGTCGCCCAGGTAGTCAGAAAAAAAGGCCTCGACGTCGATGTCGTCATAGGTTTCTTCCGCCGTTGGCAGCGGATCGTCTTCGGCAGTCGGGCTGACTGAGGTCTCGTCTCCTGCGGCCTCTTCGGTTTCGGCACTGACGTCCTCGGGTGAGTCTTCGACGTCGAGAACCGGGTTTTCGAGAATCTCCTGGGCCAGGGTTTCCTCGAGCTCGAGGCGCGAGAGCTGAAGCAACTTGATCGCCTGCTGCAGCGATGGTGTCATCACCAATCGCTGTGCCAGCTTCAATCTAAGTTTTTGTTCCAGGGCCATATTTCGATTGAATCCTCAACTCGACCCCTGCGCGGATATAGTCGGTGCCGGCTGATCGTTTTTCGTCGGCCACTGCGGCGACCTCAGAGCGAGAAGTCCTCGCCGAGGTATATCCGACGCACGTCCCGGTTTTCCGATAGATCGACGGGGTCACCCGTAGCAAAAATCTTGCCGTCCTTGATTATATAGGCGCGATCGGTGATCTTCAATGTTTCTCGAACGTTGTGATCTGTTATTAAAACGCCTATTCCAAAAGATTTAAGACGACGAATGATGCGCTGCAGATCGAGAACCGCCAGCGGGTCGATACCCGCAAAGGGTTCGTCGAGCAAGATAAAGGTCGGTTCGGTAGAGAGAGCCCGGGCGATCTCGAGCCGTCGTCTCTCTCCGCCAGATAGAGTTTCTGCGCGTTGCAGCCTGAGGTCGGCCAAGCCAAAGTCGTTCAACAGGTGATCGATCCTGTCGTTCGCCTCCCGGGTTTCGACTCCCAGCGCCTCCAAAATCAACCAGATGTTGTCTTCGACCGAAAGGTGTCTGAACGAGCTGGGTTCCTGCGCGAGATATGCGACACCCATTCGAGCTCGACGGTACATCGGTTCGGAGGTGATGTCGCGGTCGCCGAGAATCACGCGACCTTCATTCGGTTGCACGAGACCGACCATCATGTAAAACGTGGTGGTCTTGCCGGCGCCATTCGGTCCGAGAAGACCGACGATCTCACCCGGTGCGATTCGGAGCGCAATCCCATCGACGACCCATCGGCCTCGGTAGGCCTTGCGAAGGCCCTGTGCCACGAGGTCAAGGGCTTTGGGGCTCAGGGCTTCTCCTCCGGATAGTAAATGGTCTCCGTGCCTCCAGCGACCGAGACGGTACCATCGGCCTGATTCCAGGTCAACGAAGACCCCGAGACCACGTTGCCCGCATTATCGGAGAGACGCACCGGGTTGCCGGTGATGGTTACTACCTGTGTTGCAACTTCGCGTCGAGCCCGCTGGCCGGCCATTCGGCGTCCGGTCTCCAGCTCGACGAGCTCGACCGCACCGACTGCTTCGACCGCGGTCACATCGTCGTTGTCGTCAAAAAACACCGTCAGCTCGGCCGCCGAGAGAGTATGGTTCGGATCGCTGTAGCGGACGTTTCCACGATAGATTGCAGTGCCCGCAGCCCGCTCGTAGTCCAGCGATCGGGCAACCACCACAACGTCTTCCTCGGAGCTACCCTCGAGCTCGAGCTGTGAGGCGGGGAAGGTTGTCCTCACATGGCCGGCGGCGCGCACCGTGGTGACGTCGTTTCGGTATACGACGTCGTCGGCAAGGAGGAATCGATGGCCCTGCCAGAGCCTGGTATTCTCACGGAGGTGATACATCTCACCTTCCCCGCTCACTTCCAGAATTTCAGAGGCAAAGTGGGCGGGCTCGGAAGAGCCGTTGCCACCACCGCCCATTATCGAGACGCCGGCAATGGAGCCCTGGACATTGCCACGAGCTTCCGCGCGGCCATCCTCATTGAAGATCTGTGCCTGGTCGCAGCTCACCCGGCCGCGATCGCTCAGGAGGAGAACCCTTTCGGGTCCGGTCGGGTCTCCGTGCAACATCGTCAGCCCGGCCTGTGGTGAAAGGCGGGCGCGAAAGCCGCGCCCCTCGAGGTCACTGGCGCGAAGGACGACATCGCGCAGGAGCTCGACGTCGGTCGCCTGACCATCCGAGAACCAGACACGGGCTTCCTGGGCTTCCCCCCACCTTTGAGGGCCCTCGGCTGGAATTTCGTGAATGCACACTTCCCGCTCGGCCCGGAGGTTGAGGATGCCGTGGCTGGAGATGACGGCACGAAGGATCCAGGTCTGGAGGGTTCGCTCGAGGTAACCCTCCCCGCCCACGAATCGGACGGTGACCCAGGGGCCGGAAGTGGTGGCATCAATCTGCCAGCGGCCCGTGGCATCGCGCTCTGCGATCGCACGCTCCATCCAGGCATCGACGGAATCCCCTTCCGACAACCCGGCGACCCGAGCCTCGACGCCGCCATCAAGGTCGATTTTTTTGGGCGGGCCGTCATTTTCTTCGAGGACCACCGTCATTCGCGGCGCCGTGACTTCGGTGTTTCCGAGCCGCACTTTGCCGCCATCCGCAAACACGATCGTCTGTTTCGATCTCTGATAGACGGCGGAAGGAGCAGCGAGGGTCGTGCCGTCATCGGCAGTAAACACCACCCCACCAGATAGAATGACCTCATCGCGTTCGAGGTCATAGGCCGCGTTGCGAGCTCTACCGAAGCTGGCACCGGAATAGAAATAGACATCTGAGTTGGCGGTAAAACGTCGCGAGCTTGCCTCGAATCTCCCTGCGTCCGTCGCCAACACAGCACCACTCGGCATCTCGATCCGGACGCCGCCTTCGAGACGCGCATCCCGGGTCTGGATGTTGAAGCTCGCGCCATCAGAGATCAAAACCGGCCCTGGGTCTCCATCTCGATAAAACTGGAGCCTGACACCCTCGATCTCGTGCCAACCCGACGAAAGCCCAAGAGTCCGCTTGGACATCAGCTCGAATATCAGTTTCCCCGCAACTCTCTCGACGTACTCAAACCCCGTGTAGACGCCGACCGCGCGGACACCCCCGTTGCTCCGAACGTCTCTACCTGCAACCTTCGTGACCGGGGTTCGGAATTTTCGGAAGCGTTGACCGACCGTCACCGCCAAAGCCACCAGGAGCAGAATCATTGCCGAAGTCGTCATGCGCCTCAGCCAGATTCGCGACGCTGCACTCATCTCGCCGACCCTTCAATCAAAATGGCCATGACGCCACAGTGTGACATGAGCCCGCATACCTCAACAGGATTCGGTGTAAGGTCGGAGAGTTTTTTGGATATGGCGGTCGGGACCGATTGACCGGGTGTGCCGTGGGCCGGATGGTCGCGAGTGGACATGGGGATGTTCGATCAGCGGTCGGCGAAGACACCCATCGACCGGAACTTTTTGTAACGCCTCGCGACCAGTGCATCTGGCTTGAGTTTTCGCAGGGGCTTGAGATTTCGCCGGATGGCAGCAGCAATGGATTCCGCCATTTCCCCTGGGTCCATGTGGGCCCCACCGGGAGGTTCGGGGACGATCTCGTCGATTATGTTGAATTCCTTGAGATCTTTCGCGGTCAGCCGAAGTGCGCGCGCCGCATCCTCGGCCCGAGCCTGGTCTTTCCACAGGATCGCCGCACATCCCTCAGGCGAAATGACTGAGTAGATCGCATGCTCGAGCATCAAAACCCGGTCGCCGATCCCGAGAGCGAGGGCACCACCCGACCCTCCTTCGCCGGTCACGATAACGATGATCGGCACCGGCAGGACGGCCATCTCAACGAGATTGTTGGCGATGGCTTCTGCCTGGCCCCGCTGTTCAGCATCAATTCCCGGGTATGCCCCGGGAGTATCAACAAATGAGATGATCGGTCGCCGGAAATGTGCCCCGATCTTCATGATCCGAATCGCCTTGCGATAGCCCTCAGGACGCGGCATGCCGAAGTTTCGCCGAAGCTTCTCGGCGGTGTCCCGACCTTTCTGGTGGCCGACAACAACGACCGGTTCGCCGTCGAAACGAGCGAGACCGGCGACCACGGCAGGATCGTCCGCAAATGCGCGGTCACCGTGCAGCTCGGTGAAATCGGTGAAAATGCTATGGATGTACGCCATGGTGTAGGGCCGCTCCGGGTGGCGCGCGAGCTGGCACTGCTGCCACGGCGACAACTTGGAAAAGACGGAATCGATCCTCGCAGCGAGCTCACGCCTGGCCTGAATCAGGTCTTCCTCGCTCGTCGAGCTCGACGTGCCTGCAGCCTCAAGCCCCATGATGCGAGATCGCATTTCCTCAATGGGCACAAGGAATGGTGGGGTAGGAATTGCCATTTGCGGACTCTAACAGAAGGCGGTGAACTCAGTCAAAGCGGATAGCCCCCTCACTCGACCAATTTGATGAGCGGGGGCAGGTAATCGGGAGGGGCCTCGTATCCCAAAAGGGTCAGCAACGTTGCTGCGATATTGGCGAGGCCCGGTTCCACAACCGAGGCGTTGATGGCAAAACGATTCGCGTCCGCTCCGACAAGGCACCACGGCACAGGCGACAGTGTATGACTGGTCTTGCGAACCGGTTTGCCGTCGCGGTCGAGCCTAGTCATTCCGGTGCGTCGATCGACCTCCCACATCATTTCGAGATTGCCGTGGTCGGCCGTTACGACCATCGTCGCTCCCGCCTCTTGAACGGCGGCTTCGATGCGCCCCATGCACTCGTCGACGACCTCCATTGCCCGCACCGCCGCCTCGAGTGAGCCCGTGTGACCAACCATGTCACCGTTTGCGAGGTTGACACGGATGAACCGATGGCCCCGCGTCTCGAGATCTCTGATCACCCGCTCACAGACCTCGCGCGCCTTCATCTCCGGTTTTTTGTCGAAGGACACGGTGTCGGACGGAATCTCGATCCAGTCTTCAAGCCCGGCATCGAAGGGCTCCGAGTTGTTGCCATTCCAGAAATAGGTCACGTGTCCGAATTTCTGGGTCTCAGCAATCGCAAGCTGGTTGACGCCGTTATGGACCAGGTACTCGGATATTGTACGAGAGATTGCCGGAGGACTGACCAGGTAGAGCGGAGGGATCTTGAGATCCCCGTCGTACTCCATCATTCCGGCGTACAGCACCTCCGGGTTGGGCACCCGTTCAAAGACGTCGAAATCGGTTTCGGTGAACGCCCGCGATATCTCGATGGCACGGTCACCACGAAAGTTGAAGAACACCACTGAGTCCTTATCGCAGACAGGGCCCACTGGCAAACCATCTCGACCGATGATCACGAACGGAGGCAGATCCTGGTCGATCACGCCCGGGTTCTCACTCCGCAGCACCTCGACCGCCTCGGCGGCGCTCGTGAAGCCTCGCCCCTCTCCGGCAACGTGCGTGGCCCAACCGCGCCGCACCATCTCCCAGTCAGCCTCATAGCGATCCATGGTGATCTGCATCCGGCCGCCACCCGAGGCCACCAGTGCGTCGACGCCATTGTTGCTGATGCCATCCAGCAACCGTTCGAGGTCTTCCAAAAAGAGATGGTAGGAAACCGGGTTCACGTCCCGACCGTCGGCTAGAGCGTGCACCCTGATCCTCCGCACGCCCTCGGTCGCGAGGTGTCGAATCAGCGCTTCTACATGGTTGATATGGCTGTGGACGTTCCCATCGGACAGCAACCCGATGAGGTGAAATTGACTGTCGTTGGCCTGGACGTTTTCGACCAGGCGTCGCCAGGGATGTCCCTCGAAAATCCTGCCGCTCGAAATCGCCTGATTCACGAGCTTCGCACCTTGTTCGAAGATCCTACCTGCGCCGATCGCGTTGTGCCCGACCTCGGAATTACCCATATCCTCGTCGCCAGGCAGACCCACCGCCGTACCATGCGCCTTGAGCTCGAGGAAAACCGGCGCGTCCGCAAACATCCGATCGAGGTTGGCGGTTGCCGCGATGTCGAACGCGTTGCCATCGTAGCCGTCGGCGCGTCCCCGGTAGAGTCCGACGCCATCGAGGATGACCAGCAGGAGTTGCCCCGGAACGCCTCCGTACCGAGGGTGTCTTTCGAGTTTGAATTCAGTCAATTTAGGCTCCACTCAGATGCAACATCGGTTTCACACACCGCATTCTCGGCGCTGGGCCACAATCAGATTTGGAACCGTCAGGAGGGGTTGGCCGGATTGCTGCTTCTCGGGCGTATGAGGACAACGCTGATGTTGTCATTACCACCCCGCTCGTTGGCTTCGGAAATCAGGCGGGTGCATGTCTCGTCCAACGAACCACCCGTTTCCAATACGGCGGCGATCTCGCCATCGGTCAGCATCGAGTTCAGCCCGTCGGAGCACAGCAGGTAGATGTCATCTTTGTCGATCTCGACCTCGAGAACGCCGACCTTCGGTTCGCTGTTTCCGCCGAGGGCCTGGGTCACCACGTTTTTCAAAGGATGCGTACGTGCCGCCTCCTCGGTCAGGAATCCGGCCTCGACCTGCTCGTGAACCCACGAGTGATCATTGGTGAGTAACGCCAGTCCACCCCGTCGGTAACGGTACGCCCGACTGTCGCCAACATGGCAAATCACGATCTTGCCTTCGCCCGGGAGATGAACCGCCACCACCACGGTTGTCCCCATTCCTTTGAGGTCGGCATCTTTGTCCATCGCCAGAGTGACCCGATGGTGGCCCGCCACGATGGCATCCACAATGAGATTGGCGGTCGCGCTGAGCCCTGGGTCCCAATGCTCGGGCCACGTTTCGTCCGCGTCACTGGGCCCTTCCTTGAATGCTCGCAGGATCTCATCCGTGGCGACCCTGGAAGCGACCTCTCCCGCGGCATGCCCGCCCATGCCATCTGCAACGAGGTACATACCCGCATCGGCATCAATGACGAAAACGTCCTCGTTGCGGCGACGCTTCATGCCGACGTCGGTGGCTCCCGTTGCCTCCAGATAGAATCGATCATCCGATTTCAGATTCACTATGGTTCAGCTCTTTCCCCGGAGGCGCCCCAAAAGGGTTCCCCCCTTACCTTTGTCCCCACCCTCAGCCTCGCTGATGACTTCCGTCGCTTTGGCGTTGGTCGGGTCCAGCATGAGTGCCTCTTGAGCGTGGCGAAGGGCGCGGGTTTTCATCCCCGCGGCCAGGGAAAGCACTGCCGCCTCAGCCTTCATCGTCGCATTGCCAGATTCGAGGCTGACTGCCTTTTCGACGTGCCTCAGGGCGTCACGTTCCTTACCCGGAATTCGCCCGATGACCTGGCCGTAAAAGTAATGTGCTCGCGCGTTGTCGTCATCGTGGTCGATCGCCGTTTTCAGACTTTCGAGCGCCTCCGCCATCTTGCCCTCGCGCATGAGCTGTGATCCCTTGGCCGCGAGCCGGCGCGAGATCTCCTTGGCATCCATCGATTTTGCATCGGTGCCGTGCGAAATTTCCTTGTCGTATTTCTCTCGACTCTCAGGATGGCTGAGGACGTTGAACGCTTCCGTGATCGTCTGAAAACGTACTTCCGCAGCATCCCGTTCTTTGCCGGCAAAGCGATCCGGGTGATGTTTCAGGGCCAGCCTGCGAAACGCCTTCCGAATATCCTGGTCGGAGGCATCCCGCTCGACACCCAACGTGTCATATAACGTGACTTGCTTTCGCATCCTCGATCACTCCATCGGCACCACGACGAAACTACCACGTCCATAATACCTTCGCAACGACTGAGGATGAGTCTGGATACGATGCCTCTGAGGCCGCCTACCGCCTCGTGCTGAGTAGTTTCTCAGCGATCTTCCGAGTGACCGGAGGAAGGTTTCGGTCACGGGAGACCCGCATCCTGTCGCGCTGGTTGAGGCGAGGGAGGATGGATTTGGCTGTGTAGACCGGGGTTTTTGGGTTCAGCGCGAGGGCGACGATCACCGGATACTGACGCAGCCATCGACTGTTGTCGGCAATCAGCTTGATGACCTCCTGGGCAACACTGCGGGAGGATGCGTACTGCTCGATCTCGCTGTCGCTGAGCTTTGGACAGGCCAACACCGATCTTTGAATCAACCGATTTCGGCTGTTGACGAGGATTGCTCTTTCTTCACGAGTGCCTCTGAGCGCGCAGACAATCCGCTCGTGAACGCTCATTTTCAGGAGCTTGCCGTGAACCGACTCGCCCGCTTTCTTGACCGCTTCCTCGAGCTCCTCATCCTCGGTCAACGGGTACGGCATCGTTGTTTCCTTGGGGATATGGGCACCGATTGCGTGCAACGCTTCGATCGCGTCTTCGACGCTCGGCCCCACCGCGGCCGCCGCTTCTTCCTGCGCCAGCACCTTTGCGATGAATTCTTCTTCGAACTCGCGGACCCGCCGCAGTACCACCTGGTTGATCTGGGGGTTGGCACGGAGATCGTCGAGAATTTCGAGGCAACCGAGGACCCGTACCTGATTGGTGATTATGATGTCCTGAACCATCGGTGTCGCGTTTTTTGCAATCACGCGCAGTGTTTCGTCGGAAACATTAGCGTGCGAAGCTACCGCCGCCCAGATCGCCTCCTCGTCTCGCACCCGGATCAACTGATCCAGCACCAACGACTCCGGTGGGTGGTCCCGAATCCAATCGAGAATGGTGTTCAACTCTTCGCCCCGCACTGAATCCGCTGCAACCCTGGCCAGTTCCTCGTTAGGATCCGAGCTCAAAACGCACTGCAGGCCCAGGAGCTCCTCGCGCGAGATCGGAAGCAGGCCCTGCGCCGCGAAGAGTCGGACCTGCCGCGGCACCTGTCCTTTGACGATGCCCGCGATCAGATCAGCGCCGGAAATGGGTTTCCGGTCAGTCATTTCTCGCCCTGGGCCCGAGAACGACCAGGCCTTCGATGCTGACTTCGGTGTGGACGACCTGACCCGGTCGGCCGAGCCCACTGTACTCAACCCCTGCAACCTCGATGACGACAGCGTCGGCATCGCCCACGGTGAGCTTCACCGGACCGATCAAATCGATTCGCTCTTCAGTTCCTCCGGCGAGCAGTTTACCGCCGGCGACGCCGTCCCGGTCCCGATAGTGAATCCAGCATTCCATATCTGGACGGACCCGCACCAGGATTGACACGCGGTCCGCCTCGTTCACCGTCTCGGTTGCGGTTGGGAGCATTGAAGGTGTTGCTGGCACTGACGCGGTCGCGGCGCGCGCCATCGGCGTGGATCGATTCTCAGCCGCGAGCTGCACATCGGGCGCCGAGCTTCGCACTATCACTACAGCCGCCACCACCAGGATTGCCGCGGCGATGGTCACGGGCAACCAGAATCGCCAGCGAATCGCGTCGATGAAAGGAGCCTCATCGACTTCGATTTGCAGGTGGGCCCCGGAGGCGAGCAGGAAACGTTCCCAGGCTGCCTCGAATGAGTCGGCGAGCTGTTGCGGATCGGCACCGACAACTGCCGCGTACTGCGTGACGAAGTTCCGGCTGAAGACCTTCTGTGGGAGGAAGCGGAAATCGCCCGATTCGAGGGACCTCAATATCTGCCTCGAGATCTTGGTTTCCTCCGCGATGTCCTCCAAACTCAAACCGGTACTCTCGCGCAGCCGTTGCAGCTCTTCACCGAAAGCCTTCGGGTGATTGGGCACCCCCTCCATCGCTGTCATCACCGGAGAAGTCTATCACCCTTCGCTGCCCTGAGGCTTCCCTGTCGAGCAGGGATTGTGCGGCGTTACGCACTTTCTCAGGCAGATCGGGATGCTCCAGGATGCGGCGGAGCTCCGTGACGGAGAGCTGAACGAGCACGCTCAGAGCCAACGGCAGCGGCGTGTGAGAAGACGCGACGAGAGCTCGTCGGACCCTGACGTACGGCCCCCATTTTCGATGGTTTGCCAGCTCTCCAAAAAACTCCGGAGGCGGTTCAGAAGTGTTGAGAATGACGAGAATGTCGTTCTCAACCAAACGGGGGTTGTTGAGGAGGGCGCAAAGCACCTGACCGTCGCCGGTAGCGATGAGAACGCGGAAGATCTCTCGATGGGCACGCCGTGCGAGCGCAATTTTCTCGCCAAGGGCCATCGAAACCACCTGCGCGAGCAGCTTGCGTTCGGCCTGGCGCCTCACCACCGGCGGGGTCCGGGGCGATTGAGACAACGAGAGCAGCGACGTCCAGGGTAGGGTGGCTAGCAGATCCAGAGCGCGACCAAAGGTAAAACCGGGGAATCCCGCGACCTTCTCTCGAACCGCGTGCGTACCCATGAGTCCTGGATCGGAAGCAATGCGCTCGGCGATCTGTGCCGTGCAAAACGGCGACCTCAATACCTGCAGGACCTCGAGCTCATCGAGCCGGCGTTTGCGAACGAACTCCATGAGGCTGTCAGAATCGAGTTCGGCGATGGACTTTCTGTCCATGCCCCATCCTACAGTCCGAGACCACTCCTGCAAGGGTCTTCAACAAAGGTTTGACACTCGAATTCGCATGTCTCACCTCTTGAGACATGCGAATTAGGATGGTTCAGGATCTTCCGGATCCAGAATCTCCCGTAATCTGTGACGCAACTTCACGACCTCGAGCGAGGCGATGGCCGCCTCACCGGGAGGCAGATTCCGAAGGGCATGCTTGCGAAAAGCCATCCTCGTCAGGAGACGTGCAATCACGGTGCGTTCACTCCGCGATGGCCACCAGTTGGCACGGATTCGGCGGCGATAGAATGGGATCACCTCGAGAACCCACGAAGGAACCAATCCAAGCGCCGCCTCGTCTCCGAGCTGTCGCATGAGGATTCGGTGTTCCGAGTGCAGAAAAAGAGCCAGCGTCAGGATGTAGATCATATAGAGCGCCGGCATTGCAGCCAACCACAGCCGCGGGGCACCACCCTCCCCCACGGGGCCGAACCAAACCAGCGCGAGATTCCACGACCCGTGAAGAACGCTCGCGCCGACCAACCCAACCGCCGCCCAAAAGAACTTTTTCGTTGATCTTTGGCTCAGGACGGCGTGCCCCAGGAACCCACCAAATGTGGCGCTGCTGACGGCGTGTACACCCGCCGACAGGATGGTTCGCCCACCGACCAGGACCAGGATTCCGGCGGCGTTGTGATGCTGAACGCCGGCCGAGATTCCGTAAATGACGTTTTCCGAAAGTGCAAATCCGAGGCCGACGGCGGTGCCGTAGACAACGCCATCGGTCGGGTTGTCGAACTTGCTCGAAAAGACAACAACCAGCACAACCGCCACCGCTTTGGAGAGCTCTTCAACCATGGGCGTCACGACCCCGATGCTGATCATGTCGATCGGTGCGATCTCGACGAACCTGCTGAGCACGCGATCAGCGAACCCCATTGCGGTCACCGACAATAGAGGTGCCGCGGATGCCCCCCACAAGAAGACCATCGCCACGAGGTGAAGGGGCTCGCGGTCGTAACGGTCGATCCACCACACCAGAGCGACCACTATCAGCAGCATCGACGCTGACACCGAGAGCGCCGCCAACAAAACGAGAGCGGTCGTGAGACTCACGTCAGGACCAACAGTAGCCCTCCGACGGGATGTTCCTCGAAGTAATGCCGCGAGGTCTCGACGTCGAGCCGGATCTGGGCCATCAACTGGGTCGTGGAATCAAAGGTGCGTTCCTCGCGCAGCCTGTGCAGGAAAAACAATCGCACCCGCTCGCGATAGACGTCGGCGGTGAAATCGAGAAGGTGGCTTTCGACCGTAGTCAACGAGTTTTGGTAAATCGTGGGTCGTACACCAATATTGGTGACGGCCGGGAATGTCCGATCGAAAGACGGAATGTGGACGGCCGTCACGTAGACACCGCGGTCCGGCTGGAGCTCGTTCTCAACCTCGATGTTGAGAGTCGGGAAACCGAGCGTCCGCCCGAGGCGCTTGCCCTCGAGAACGTGCCCATCGATAAACACTGTCCGATCGAGAAGCCCCGCTGCATCCTCCACCCTTCCCTCGGCCACAGCCTCCCGGACTCTGGTCGACGACACCACGCCGCCTCCGTACTCGACGATCGGAGAAGAGGCGGCCTCGAACCCGAGCTCATCCCCCATCCGAGTCAGCAGCTCGACGTCGCCGCCCCGATCGGCGCCGAACCTGAAGTTCTTGCCGATATACACCTCCCGGACCGCCAGGCGCTGAACGAGGACGTCACGAACGAAGTCTTCCGCGGTCATTCGCGCCATTCGATGGGTGAAAGGCACCAGTAGGCAGGTTTCGATTCCGGTTCGGGCGATGAGGGAGAGTCGCTGTTCCAGTGTTGTCAGAAGGCGTGGCGCGTCCACCGGACGTAAGAGCTTGATGGGATGGGGATCGAAGGTCATGGCCAAAGCACTGACGCCGAGGATGTGGGCACGCTCTACGACGTGTGACAGGACAGCCTGATGGCCACGATGGACACCATCGAAATTACCGATGCTGAGTACGGCGCCGCGAGGCGGATCGTCGTTCCCCAGAGGATCGCGAAGCACTTCCATTCGAGAGCCTCAGCCCATCACCGGCAGGTGCACAGACGTCATCTCGCCGGGCACCAGGACTCGAACGAGTCGGCCCACGATGTCGTACGCATGGGCTTCGGTGATTTCTACCTCGACCAAAGAACCCGGAGACGCTGTGCCGTCATTGATCAACAGCCGGCCGTCTATCTCGGGTGCCTGTCGTTCCAGCCTCGCCTCGAGGAGCAGCTCCATTTCGGGCAGGGGGCCGGCAACGAGCGCCGGCAAGGTCCTGCCGATGAGACCGCGGTTATGACTGAGCGCGATCTCCTGCTGCGCCTCCATCAACCGCTGATGCCGCTCCACTTTGTCCTTTTCAGGCACGGGATCGCCGAGCTCCGCGCCCGGGTTCTCCTCCTGCCAGGAGTAGGTAAAGGAGCCGAGGTGGTCGAATCTCACCTCCCGCACGAAGTCCAATAACTCCGCAAACTCCCGCTCACCCTCCCCTGGAAAACCAACGATGAAGGTCGTTCGGAGAGTCAGCTCCGACACGACCGCGCGCGCACGGTCGATCATCGCCCGATAGGTGTGTCCATCACCTCCGCGTTTCATCGCCTTGAGTACCGGCCGACTGGCGTGTTGCAGTGGGACGTCGAGATAGGAGAGGAACCGATCTTCGGCGGCCATGAGATCGAAGAGCCCTTCGTCGAGGGTCGCGGGATAGGCGTAGAGAACACGGATCCACGGAACGGTTGTCGATGCCAGCAGGTTCTCTATCAACAGCCGCAAACCGTTCTCGAGACCGAGGTCCTCGCCGTACCGAGTGGTGTCCTGGGCGATCAACACCAGCTCTTTGATGCCACGCCCCTCGAGCACAGCGGCTTCGCTCACCAGATCCTCGATCGTCCGCGATCTGAATGCTCCGCGCATCTTCGGGATATGACAGAAGGAACACGGATTGTTACAGCCCTCGGCAACCTTGAGGTAGGCGTAGCTGCCGGTGGAGAGCACCCGCGGGTTGCGGTGATCATAGACCCTGAGGGCGCCGCGTTGGTCGGGGATGTGGCCCGAAAGTTCGCCGCGCACGGCCTCCGTGATCCGTTCGAGTTCGTCCAATCCTACGAAAGCATCGATCTCGGGAATCTCATGGCGGAGCTCCTGAGCGTAGGCCTGGGCCATACAACCGGTAACCACGAGCCTTCGAACGGCGCCGCTTTTCTTCGCCTGGACAACCTCGAGGATGGAGTCGATGGATTCACGTTTGGCGTCTTCAATGAAACCGCAGGTGTTGACCAGCACAATATCGGCTCGAGCAGCGTCTGCCGTGAGCTCGACCCCTGCTCGTTCGAGATGCCCGAGCATGGTTTCGCCATCGACCAGGTTTTTTGCGCAGCCGAGACTGATCATCCCCACCCGCACCGGCGGTTGATCCAGAATTTTCAATTTTTTCCCCGGCGCCACGGCCATCGAGCCTCCAAGTTCGGGATTCTAACCCGGTTTTCATTCGCCGCACCTTCTAGCAGGTCCCGTGCTCGTGACCGGATGCCACTTGATCAAACAACTTCGAGTTCCCGGGCACGGAGACGGAGACGGGCACGGAGACGGTTTACCCGAAATACTCCGCAATCGCCTCTGCTGCCTGCCGGGAGGCTCCCGGGCTCCCGAGCAGTGCGCGAGCCTCTGCCAAACCCTCCTTTTGGTCTGACGTGCCGCTTTTGAGGATTTCTGAAGCGACGGCCGCCAGACGATCCGAGCACCACATCTTTTGCAGGAGCTCGGGGACGACGGTTCTGCCCACGATCAGATTGACGAGCGCAACATTCGGCACCCTGACCAGGATCTTTGCCAGCGCGAAGGATAGCGGCTGCAGCCGATAGCCGACGATCATCGGCACGTCGAGGAGGGTGCACTCCAGGGTGGCAGTCCCGGACGCCGTCCAGGCAAGTTCACAGCCTGCCAGCTCTCGGCGTCGCACCTCGCCGCGGACTCGCCGAAGTCGCGGTTCTGTGCCATCCACAGCGAGCACGGCATCAATTTCGCCCTCCATCCCCGGTGCTTCGACCAGCACCGCTTCCGAAATCTCCGGCGCTGGGATCTTGCGGAGGGCCCGCAACATCACCGGCAGAAGTTGACGAACCTCCATCGTTCGCGAACCCGGCAGCATGGCCACGCGTCCACGCTTAGGCGTCGCCGCCCGATCCAGGAGACCGACGCGATCGATCTCGTCCACGAGCGGGTGTCCGACGTAACGAGCTCGCACCCCGTGTGCCTCGTAAAAAGGCACCTCGAACGGGAGAATGCACAGAACTTCACGCGCAAGCCGCCGCACGACCCGAACCCGTCCCCGCCGCCACGCCCACAGCTGAGGTGAGATATAGAGTACGACCGGAATTCCGAACTTCCGGAGGCGTGCAGCGAGGCGGAGGTTGAAGTCCGGAGAATCCACCAACACCGCCACCGCCGGCCGGCGCCGCTCGGCCGCCGACACCAGACAACGCATGATCTGACGGATTCGAGGCAGTTCGCGAAGCACCTCTACGAGTCCCATGTGGGCGAGCTCGTCGGTCGAGGCCACCGGCTCGAGGTTTGCGGCCACCAGCCGTTCCCCACCGACCCCAAAGGCGCGAATTTTCGGGTCGATCCGGTGAAGCTCGGCGAGCATGTTGCCGGCGTGGATGTCTCCAGAGACCTCGCCCGCGACCACCATCAGGTCCCGATGACTCATCCGTCACCACCCGTCGTTCTTGGTCCAGTCACGAGATAAAGGACCATCGCCGAGATCCCCGCGCCGATCGAGTTGGCGAACAGGTCGCCGATTTCCACAGTGCGCGCCGGCTGGAAAAACTGCAGCACCTCGACCAGACCGCCGTACAGCACTGCTCCAGCAACGGCGAAGATTGCGGCTTTGCCTCTCCCAATTGACGGCAGAAGCAGGGCGAAAAGGAGTACCGTGTGACCCGCATATGCGAACCCGTGAGCAGCGAAATCGGGGATATCCACAGCAATCTTAGGCACGTCAGGGACGACTCCGAGAACCAATAGAGCGGCTGCGTAAACGAGATTCGCGACAATCACCAATCCGCGAACCCGCCTCGCTCGCATATTTCACCGGGTTTCGTCGCGCGGACGGCGAGATGCGATGCATCGGCGTTCGCAGCAGGAAGTTGGTGAGATATGCGGGCTAACCATCAGGGGAACGGGTACATCAGCCATCCCAGAGCGGCGGCCCCGACCACCATGATGAGGAAGGTCTTCAAAAAGAGATTTCGCCGCCCGGCGGCAGTCGATCTCCAGAGAAAGGCGAAAAACACGGAAACCAACAAAGCGTGCCAGATCATGAGAAGAAGGTGATCCATCTCAGCTCTTCTCCCCGCGTGCGATGTCCGAGACGTCGAGCACTGCCAATAGATTCATCAATCCGGCCGTATAGAGGAATGTGTTTCCGTAGGCAAAACCGGCCGCCGACGGGTTGCCTCCACCCTCGAGACCGAATGGGAGGCCGCCAAGAAGGCCGCCGAGGCCATTCAGCCACACGAGCCGCGCGATCGCCAGGGCTCCATTGCCGAGACATGCAAACGCTGCAAGCCAGGAGAAAGGACTATCGGGCTTTGGGGTTCCGATCTCACCATCAAGAAGAACCCCGGTGATAAACGCACAAAAGATAACGACTGCGAACACCACCGCCCGCTTTTTCTTGCCGAGCAAAAAGTGCCCAAGCCCCGGAAGAAACCACGCCCCGAGGAGAAGCCGCACCGGTGCGTGGCGATCCTCAACGGACGGTTGATTCTCCGCCGTTTCGGCAGGTTTCTTCTTCCGCAATCGCGAGTCTCCCGCGGTCATTTGCGTGATTCCCCAAGATGCGCCAGAGCGGTTGTCATCCGCTCGTGTGTTCGACCGAGGTCCTCGGGAATGACACGGGTTCCACCGATGACCGTCATCATATTGTTGTCGCCCCTCCAACGGGGCACGACATGCAGGTGGAGGTGTTCTTCAATGCCAGCCCCAGCTGCCTCGCCGACGTTGAAGCCGACATTGAAACCGTGAGGGTGATACACCTCCGTCATCGCAGCGATAAGGTCTTGTGCGGTACGCATCATCTCCGTCAAAGTCCCTTCGTCGACCTCGGACAGATCGCTGCAGTGGCGGATCGGCGCCACCATGGCATGGCCGGTTGTGTAGGGGTACAGGTTGAGGAGCGCAAACGACCGTCGATCTCGGCGAAGGGTCAGGGTCGCACGGTCGTCCGCCGACGCAAATGCGTCGCAGAAGATGCACTCACTGCGATTACGATCATCGACTGTCGACACGTACTCGAGCCGCCACGGTGCGAAGAGAGTCTCGACCACCGCCGTTCACTGTTGCAACAATTCTTCCCTGAGATGCTTCCCGGGTTTGAAGTATGGGATTTTTTTCGGCGGTACATGGACCTGTTCGCCGGTTTTTGGGTTGCGACCGGTTCGTTCGCCGCGCTGGCGGATTCGAAAGGATCCAAATCCTCGAAGTTCCACCTTTTCGTTGCGTCGAAGGGCCGTGATGATGCTCTCCAATATCACTTGAACGACCTCGTCCGCCTGTTTCCGGGGAACGTCGGCGGCGTCAGCCACCGTCTCCACAAGATCAGCTTTGGTCATCGTCATGGTGCGGTACTCCTTGCTCCTGCGCAGTCCGAAAGACTGCCCTCAGTCCTTTTTCTTCTCGCCATCACCATCAGTCTCTGCTGTTGCTTCTTTCTCTTCCTCGGGCTCCACCTGTTCGGCGTCGGCGGCGGCCTCTTCTACGTTCTCTTCAACCACCGCACCATCTTCGGCCTGCGTTTCCTCTTCGGTCGCAGCCTCCTGCACCGAGGACTCGGCCTCTTCCCGGCTCCCATCGTCAGCCGATTCATCGGGTGTGGCCTCTTCTTCCACGACACCACCGGCACGCAGAGCCGCAGCCATCGCCGTGTCGGCTCCAGCGCTCGTGACCGCCTCGACAGTGACCTCTTGTTCCGCCCCATTCTGCTCGACTGCGTGCATCGAAAGTCCGATGCGGCTTTCGTGCCAGTCAACCCGAAGGATACGGCAGCGGACTGCCTGTCCAGGAGCGAACATTTCCGCCAGCGAGAGTCCTTCGTCGCGGTCGATCTCGGAGATATGACAGAGCCCTTCGACTCCGGGCGCGAGCTCAACGAAGACACCGAAATCCGTCACGTTCGTGATCTTGCCAGTGGAAACATCACCGACGCCGTGAGAATTGGCGTACTCCTCCCACTCATTGGGGAGGAGCTCCTTCATGGAGAGCGATATTCGTTGGTTGTACGAGTCAACGGAGGTGATGACCGCCTCCACTTCGTCGCCTTTCTGAACCACCTCGCTCGGGTGATTGATGCGACGCGTCCACGACATGTCCGAAATGTGAACCAGGCCGTCGACTCCCGGCACGATTTCCACGAACGCACCGAAATCCGTAAGATTTCGAACCGTTCCTTTGATCGTCGCTCCAACGCTGTACTTCTCGGCGACCTGCTCCCAAGGGTTCGGTTCCGTGGCACGCAGCGACAGCGACAGGCGCCTCTTCTCCGGATCGACCTCTGAGACAACGACCTCGACTTCCTCGCCAACATCGAGGATCGAACGAGGGTTTTTGACTTTCTTGGTCCACGACATTTCGCTGACGTGAATCAGCCCCTCGACTCCTTCTTCGAGGACGACGAATGCACCGTAATCGACGATGCTCACGACCTTGCCTTCGACGCGTTTGCCGACCGGATATTTTTCGGGCACCAGAATCCACGGGTCCTCGAATCGCTGCTTGTAGCCCAACGAGACGCGCTCCCGCTCGCGGTCAAACCGGAGAACGACGACATCGACCTGATCACCGACCTTGAAGTACTCGGACGGGTGGCCCACGCGGCCCCACGAGATGTCGGTGATGTGGAGCAAGCCGTCGAGCCCGCCCAGGTCGACGAACACGCCGTAATCGGTGAGGTTTTTGACGACACCGTTGACCAGCCCACCCTCCTCGAGGGTTCCCATGGTCTTCTCTTTGATCTTGCCCTGCTCGTCTTCGAGAATCGCCTTTCGCGACAGCACGACATTGGACCGGCGGCGGTCGAAGGAGATGATGCGCGCTTCGACCTCCTGCCCGAGGTAATCCTCAAGGCGGCGATTGGGCAACAAATCGACCAGAGATCCGGGCAAGAAGGCGCGAACCCCAATGTCGACCGACAGCCCACCCTTGACGCGGTCGAGCACCTGACCCTTGACCGGCGATCCGGACTTGTATGCGTCCTCGATCGAGCGCCAGGTTTTGAGTTTGGCGGCGCGATCGCGGGAAAGTCGCACACGGCCCTCGGATTCGTCGAGGCGTTCGACATACACCTCGACCTCATCGTTGACCTTGACTTCGACCTCGTGAGTTTCCGGGTCGGTAAACTCAGATACGGGAACGCTGCCTTCGCATTTGTAACCGATGTCTACCAACACCTCGTCGCTGTCCACGGCGACGACCGTGCCACGAACGACCTCGCCTTCCTTGAGGGACTGCAGGGAGGACTCCATGAGCTGCTCCATCGAAAGCTCGTCCATCCCATTTCCCTGTTCCTGTTCACCGTTGATATCCGCGTCCATACTCAAGACCGTTTCCTCCTCGCTAGATCCATCCCATATGAACCTAGCCTCCGTAATTTGATGACCTTACGGGTTCCAGCCCGTCGAGTCAAGCATGTAAAATCAGCGGATTCCCGCGACCTCCTCCAACAACCGCTCCACGACTTCGTCAAGGGTCAGGCCGGTGGTATCGACAACCACCGATCCGCGCGCCACCTGAAGCGGCGATTCAGCGCGCGAAGTGTCCTGGAGGTCACGTTGCTGCTGCTGTTCCCGAACCTCTTCGAGGCTGGTGTGGACATCACGTTCACGGAGGTCCCCGTGGCGCCGGCGCGCCCGCTCATCAACACTTGCGGTTAGAAATACCTTCAGATCTGCGTCCGGGAAAACCACCGTACCGATATCACGACCCTCCATCACCCCGCCCTTGCGGAGCCCGAGCTCGCGCTGGAGCGGCACCAGAGCGCTCCGAACCTCGGCTAGCGCCGACACCGCCGAAGCCATCAGCGAGCATTCGGGACTGCGGATATCCTCTCCAACGTCGTGACCGTCGACGCGTATCGTCGTGCCCCCGTCACGGGTCTCGACCTCGATACGATGTCGCTCCATCAACTCCCTGACACGGCGTGACGCGTGCTCGTCGAGAGGCGGCTCGAGCCCATCCCGCAACGCCAGCAACGCGACCGCACGATACATCGCTCCGGTGTCCAGATAGGGAATCCCGAGACGATCTGCGAGGCGCGAGGCTACGGTTGACTTGCCGGCCCCGGCGGGTCCGTCGATTGCAATAAGGAGGATGGAGGGTGGAGTTTCCTGGGGGTTGTTGACCAAAATCGGGCGTCCTTTACCACGTACTGCGAGACGACATTGTACAGCGTGCACTATCCTCATGCAGTGCACAACGCGAGTCATCAACTTCTCGAGGCCGAACGACGCGTCCTCGATGTGCCTGCGGCAGGCGGGCTCAGGGTCGGAATCGGCTACCCCAACACCTACGCAGTCGGTATGTCCTCGCTCGCATTTCAGTGGGCGGTGGAGCTCGCAGTGGGGTGTGAGGACGTCGGTGTCGAACGTTTTTTCGCCGACCCATCCGCCAACATCGGCCGCACCCTCGATACCGGAATCGGCATCGGCGATCTCGACGTCCTCGCCTGGAGTTGCTCGTTCGAGCTCGATGCCGCACATCTGCTTGCCACTCTGGACGCCGCCGGCATCCCGCGGCTTCGCAGCCAAAGGGACCACCGTCATCCGCTCCTGGTCATGGGGGGCGCCGTCGCGTCAATCAACCCTCTGCCGCTGGCGCCCGCCATCGATGTCTTCGTCCTCGGGTCGGCCGAGCTCCTGTGGCCGCCGCTTCTCGCACTGACCCGGGAAAACACAGATCGCAAGAGACTGTTGCTCGAGCTTGCTGACCGCGACGGCTACTTCGTGCCCGAACACCACCTCGGAGTCGACGACCGGCCGATCGGGAAACGGCGCCGGGTCGAAAAACGCGACGCACACATGGCCGACCCGGCAATGGTTCCGGCCTCTCACGTGGTCACGCCGCACACCGAGTACCGGAGCCGCGGGCTGGTTGAAATGTCCCGCGGCTGTCCTGAGAAATGCCGGTATTGCTGGGTCAGCTACAACTACGGTCGTCTCCGCTGCTACCCCACCGACGCCATCCTCGAGAAGGTGGAGCGGGTCGCGCGAATGACCGATCGCGTCGGCTTTGTCGCCACCGCGGTCGGCGATCACCCAGAACTGGCATTCATTCTCGACTGGTGTCGTAGCCGCAAACTCGAGGTTGCACTGTCCTCGCTTCGGATTCCGGCTATGCGTGAAGAAATTTTGCGTCCCCTCGCCGAGTCGGGCGCCCGCTCGGTGACGATCGCCCCCGAGACCGGCACCGACAAGCTCCGGCGGCGCCTCAACAAACCGATCACCAACGCTTCGATTCTGGAGGCGGCCGATACGGCGCTCCGATGCGGGATCGAGAGCCTCAAGATGTACTTCATCATCGGCCTGCCGGGTGAGACGGATGAAGATGTGACCGGTATTGCAGACCTGCTGTGCCAGGTCCAGGAGATGATGGTTGGCCGTGGACGTGATCGAGGTCGCGTCGGCACCCTTCATGCCGGTTTCAACGTTCTCGTGCCAAAACCATACACACCCTACGCCCGCCATCCGATGTTGACGCGCAACGAGGCGCGACGCCGGCTGAAGCTCGTCCTGGACGGCCTTGCCGGTGTCGCCAACCTCCGCATCGACCGCCCGGCCTACCGGGAGTCCCTGTGGCAGGCCTATCTGAGTCGCGGCGATTGTTCGGCGTATGCCGCCCTCGAGACTGCGGCCTCGGGGTGCTCATTTGGGGAACTGCTTGCGGCGCATAAGACTGAAATAGAGGCCTCGGCCCTGCACGCGGTCGAGGGCGATCCGATTTGGCAATTCGTGACTTCCGCGCCGGTGAAGAGTTAATGGTCAAGCCGACCGCTCTCAGCCTTCAGCTGCCAGTCTCGGGTCCAACGAATGTAAGTGGGAGGGGAAGCTGACAGCTGTTCGCTGGATTTTGAACCTCACTCGACAACCGTTCGGCGGGTTTGGAATGGTCGTCTGGTTCCATCCCGGTTCGAGGCCACAACCACCGGGACCACGAGCTTCGAGCGAGCCGGATCATCGGTGCTGATCTCGATCCAACCCTCGATCGTGCCGTTGATCGCCTCGGGCCCAAGATCCTCCGCCAGCGCGACCCTGACCGTCTGCCGCCGAGCGGACTCCGAGGAGACGGCGGCTGCCGAAAAGATATCGGGATGGGAGACGGCGATTCCGGTGATCTTGAAGGTCCCCTCTCCAATTCGGTTCAGATTGACAAAGCCCGAGTACCCATCTCCGCTCCTGCTCGGCGTCGGCCACAAGCGAACACCGTCCGGACGAAACTCGATGAGCGGCCTCACCCGCATGGCGAACGGAACCTCGAACGATGAAGCAACGGGATCGTTGGTCGAAAGCCGGAGCTTTCCGGTTCGCGACCCTATCGGCGAATCTGCCGGCAGCACCAATTCGAGCCACACATCCCCCGGAGCCGCCTCCTGGCCATCACGTTGCTCCTTCTTGACAACCGGTTCCGTGACTGCCATGAGCGTCGGGTCGCCGGTGTCCGCGCTGAGTATCTCGAGAGCTTTGCCGTCGGTCCTTTGCAGGAGTACCCGCGTGCGCATCTCCTGACCCTCCACTGTGGAGATCACGAGTCGGTTGTTGGGCTTGAAGATGATCGGCGATCGAATATCGACACTAAACCGCAAGATCAGGTTGGAGAGGCCCAGGGCGTCGGTTTGGACCGTTATCGACTTCGTGACCCGCCGGTCTTGAAGGGGCGCCGTCCGCATGTTTGCAACCAGCTTTCCCGACCCACCTGCCGGGATGACCGAGTCGTACTCGGCCAGGGTGCAGCCTCAAGACGGTTTTGCGCGGATGATATGAACGTCATCGGGGCCATCGTTGTGAAACACAAAGGTCGCGGTCGCAACGGTTCCACCGACGATTGTCCCGAGGTCCAGCTCCGCCTCTTCAACCCGGAATGTCGGTTCAGGGTCCTGGGCCGTTGCGAAGTCGGTGACGACGAATGTTGAACAAACAAGCGCTGCCGCCAGGGCGACAATGCGGATGTGACGCGTCATGCTGGCCTCCCCGGGACCTCCGCCGGTCCGGTCGCTCGAAGCGGCCGAACGCCGCCGATCGATCAACCGATTGTATCAGCCGGCGATCTGGTACTCGCCGAGAATATGACCTTGAGTGCCGACCACCAGGCACTCTACCGGTAGGTCGCGGTTCGCCCGCCGTAGGGCTTCCTCGGCCAACCGCACGAGGCCGCCACAGCACGGCACCTCCATGATCATCACCTTGAGGCTTCGGATTTCCGCCTCGTCGATCATTGCCACCAACTTCTGGAGATAGGTCTCCTGGTTGCTGTCCAGCTTGGGACAGGCAATGGCGAGAGATGAGCCGGAGAGAAACCGTTGATGAAAATCTCCGACAGCGAACGCTACACAGTCGGCCGCCAGCAAGACGTCCTGGTTCTGAAAGAACGGCGCCGTCGGCGGCACCAGGTGGAGCTGGACCGGCCAGTGCCGGAGCCGGGATGAGGGTCCTTCACAAGCCGACGACGAAATTGGAGCGACCGACCGATGCATCTGCGGCCTCGAACCAGGGCAACCCCCTCCCCCCATCATCGGCAGTCGAGACACCACCGACAGCTGTGCCGGCGCCGCGGCCATGCGATTCTTCTCTCTCAGTCGCGCCAGGTGGTCCTCCACCGCCTGCTCGTCAAACTCGTCGGCCTCGCGGTGAATCACCTTGAGGGCCCCCTTTGGACAGTGGCCGAGACAGGCTCCAAGGCCGTCACAGTAGACATCGCTGATCAGGCGAGCTACGCCGTCGATGATCGCGATCGCACCCTCGGCACAAGCGGTAACACAATCCCCGCAGCCATCGCAGAGCTTCTCATCGATTTCGATGACCTCGCGTACGCCCATGACTCACTCCTTGTCCCGCAGCATGGTGAGCACCATCCGGCTCGGCTCGGGGGCGTGAAGAGCGTGCGGCACATTGGCCGGCATGCGAACGATCTCGCCGCTGCTGACACGTACCTCGGTGCCGCCGATGATCAGCTCCAGGCAGCCGTCGACGACCTGAACCAGCGCATCGAATGGTGCGGTGTGTTCCGACAGGCCCTGTCCCTGATCAAAAGCGAACAGCGTCACGTTGCCGCCTCGCGAGCTCGCCAGCACGCGGCTCACGATCGCCCCCGGAGCGACATCCACCAGCTCGGTCAGGGCGCTCGCGTGGTCTGAGGCCAGCGGTTCAATGTTCTTTCCAGCTTTTTTGGTC
>CAYRFI010000069.1:0-23623 GCA_964423595.1 uncultured Thermoanaerobaculia bacterium
TGGGCGTGACGTGCCGTATGTCAGCGAGATTCACCACGTGGAGGGCTACCCCCGCGCCGTGACGACCAAAGAACGCCTCTACCGGCTGGCGGCGGCGGTCTACCTGCGGCTGGTGTGGCGCTATGCGGCGGCGATCCGCGTCGTCAACCATGTCGAAGCGCCGGAATTTCTGGCGAGCGTGGGTGTGCCGCCGGATCGCCTCGAAAAGCGGATGGCCAGGCGTGACCCACTCCAGTTTCTCCGTCTCGGCTGCTTCGCGGTCAGTCGAACAACGCGGATAGCGGTCCGCAAGGGCCGGCAGCTTCCAGTCGGCATCGGTGGGCGACCATTCGCGGGGATTGGGCATTCCCATGTAGACGAGGTTTTTGACCGCTGTAGGATAGGACCACGTTCCACGCCGCGCCTCGAAGTCGACGGCCGGGTTCATCCACTTTCTCGGCGGCGGAGTGAGATCGATCTGGATCAGTTCCTGAGGGGTTTTCTCCGCCATGGCTCACTCCTTCTCCAGCGCGTATCCGGACGCCTTCAACTTGTCGCGGAACTCGTCCTCCCACTCGGCGTAGGAGTGGCCCTGGATATCCGGATTCCACGGGTTGATGTGGCGGCGGATACGGTTGCTGTTGGCGAGGTTGCGGGTCGGACTCAGGAACACCCCCGGAGCATGCAGGAGTTTCGAGAACGGGAAGTAAACCAGCAGCATGCTGACCAGGGCGACGTGCACGAAGTACCATAGACCGACCCCGACCGGCGGCGCCGGCTGGAACGACGCCCACCCTGCGATCGCCGCTTTGACCTGCACGACATCAACCTTTTCCACGTGACGCATGAGGATGCCCGTGAGAGCGATCCCGAGCAGCAGGTACAGGGCGAAGTAGTCGGTCGGCAACGAGATGTAGCGAATCTTGCCGTCGAAAAACCTGCGTGCCAGCAGATAGGCCAGACCGACCACCATCAGAAAGGTGGTGATGTAGTAGACCGGCAGTCCTACCTGAAAGAAGCCATCGACACTCTGCAGCTTCTCGACCCACGCCGGCACCGGCTCGACAAAGAACCGGAAGTGGCGCAGGATGATGATGAACATCGCCCAGTGGAATGCCAACGCCGCCGCCCACAGGGCCTTGTCGGCAATGTAGTTTACCTTCTCCTTTTCAGGCATGACCTCGACCCTGGTGTTTCGGAACAACGAGCGGAAGGCGAGAACCTCGAGGGCCATGCGCCCGATCACGCCGAGCAACCCGCTCGGGTTTTCGAGCTCGTTGTTACGGATCCACGGTAGAGATTTTTCCTGGCCCGTGGTGGTGGGGATTCGGAAAGGCACCGGCGATCTCGCCCAATGCAGCACCCGGAAGACGATCCCACCGAGGAACACCGCGAAGGCGATCCCCGGGATGATCACCCCGAGCACGAATCGCAAGCCGTCGCCGGCGGTTGCGCCCACCGCAGCGAGCAGAGCCAAACCGACAACCGCGACAAGAGATATCAACGCACCCATGCGTCCGATCCCTCCTTCCTCTCAGCCCAACCGGGCCAGGAGATAACACCGCGAGAACATCAGCGATGCGTCTCCGAGTTCTCCTCACGCCGCTCACGCCATGCGGCGACGCGTTCCATGATTCCAACCGATTGGTTTCGGATCTCCTGCGCGCGAATCGACCACATCTGTTCGCGACATCGCATGTAGACATCAAAAGCGCACATTCCAAGAAGCTCGATTCTCTGGTTCATTCTCTCGAGAGACCCATTCGCCTCAGCTTCCGTGTCACCAACGACCTCGCGCAGAAGGCCTTTGAGATCGAAGACGAAGCTGACCGCAGCGGACGGTGCAAACTCCTGCACCGCTCGCACCCTGATGACTCGATCCAGGGCTGTTGAGAGATCCTCAGGCTCGACACCACGAATGATGCCGTCGAGCAGCTCTGCGAGACCCTCACGAAGGCTGGCGCCAACCGGGTTCGCGAATCGATCTTTTTTCGACCGCAGAAACTTCGCGGTCTCCTCTGGGTAGCCTTTGATGACTCCTTCGATCCAACGTCCCAGGATCTCGTCCCGGTGTTCTGCAATATCACGGTCGAGCATGCCGACCCCTTTCGCGTGCCGAACCCGCCGGACCGCCCCCGTGTCAGACGGGGGCGGTGACGGCCGCAACCGGTATTACACGCAGCCCGTGGGTTTCGGCAGGCCGGCGACTTTGCAGGCGCCCTTGGCCGGACCGGACGGGAAGAGCTCGTAGATCTCCTTGAGCTGGAAGCCCGTTTGCTTGCAAAGCTTGCGGATCATCGGCGCGACGCCGAACTGCAGGTAATAGTCACGCAGGTAGTTGACGACCTTCCAATGGTCGTCGGTGAGGTCGTCCACACCTTCGGTGGTTCCGAGGGCGGCCGCAACCTCTTCGTTCCACTCCTCCGGCGCCTGCATGAAACCGTCCTCGTCCACCTCGATGGAGACGCTCCCGTGTTCAAAAATAGCCATCTCAGTCCTCCTTTGTTTTGTCCGGGGCCTCAGCCCCGCTGATCTCGATGAGTGATACGTTTTCCTTGCGTTGCTTTTTGATATGGGCCTTTTCCATGGCCTTGACGAAATCCTGTGTCGGTTGGTGGCCGAGCTCAATGGCGTGTCCGAGATATCGTTCGGCAGCACCAAGGTTGTCGAGCGCCAGATGCGCAACCGCGGCGTGGTAGTACGCGGCACCATTGTCGCCGTCGAGCTCGATCACCCTTTCGTTACAGCGCAACAGATCCTCAGGCTGGTTGAGGTAGAGGTGGGCCTGGCCCATGTTGTAGTGCACGATGGGCAAATCGTCGCGAAGCTTGGCAGCCTGCAGATTCGCTTCGAGGCAGCCCTTGAACTCCCACCGCATGAGGCGAACACCGCCGAGGTTGACCCACGCCTGGAACATGGTCGGATCGATCTCCAGGGCTTTCAGGTACGATTCCTCAGCCTGTCTGACCCGGCCCGAAACCGTGTAGGCGAGGCCGAGGTTGTAGTGGGCCGACGCCCGCTCCGGGTGCTCCTCCACGTCCCGTTGGCAACGCTCCAGACGGTTGCGTTGACTTTCATTCTCCATCCACGCTCTCCCTGTTCACGGCGAGCAGGCTGTCGATCGTTGCCTGCTCACCGGGATTTTTTGAGTCCTCGATCGCCGAAAGGCGATCGCGGACCTTGGCAATCAGCTCGGGCGCTGTTTCCGCGATGCGGCGAAGTGCGTCCAGAATCCCGGGCCTCAATCCGTGGTCCCACAGATAGGCGGTCATCGGCCCGACGAACGGCGCCACCACCTCCGGCGCGCGCCGTCCGATCTCGCCGATCGCGGGTAACACCGGGCCGCCGTTGGTGGCCGACTCGTCGTTGAGCGCCCACAGCGCCCGCCGCAGGAGCTCTCGCCCGAGGTCGGGGTGGGCCGCGGCTGCAGCACCGAGGGCGATGGCCGCCCGGTTGCGGATCTCGGGATCCGCATCCCAGAGACGACCCTGGAGGAAACGGACGGCGGCCGGGTTGCCCTCCACCATGTGTTCGAGGCCCTCAGAATCGCCCTGCCGCAGCATCTCCATCACCTCCTCCTTCAACCGCATGCGGCCGTCGACCCGTCTCGTTCGGTCGCGAACTGCGCAGCGAGAGCGAGAAAGCCGTCCGCCCACCCGGGGGTCGCCCCGGCGTGGAGATGAAGATAGGAGGCAAAGACCCTGCCAGTGGAAATACCGTCCCGGTTCTCACCAATCCCTGTGCCGCGCTCGACCCGCAGCACGCTCTTCTGGCGGTCCGAACCGCTGACCAGACGCGAGTAGTGGAATTCGTGCCCGACGAGCCGGGTACCGGCGGCGAAGAACGAGTTGTCTCGATCGACCACCACCACCTCGTATCCGTGTCCCTGTGGTGTCGGCAGTTGCTCCACCGTGAGGTCGAGCACTCCGGCCATTGCATGAGGAACTCCGTCCACGACGAGTTCGCGAGCCAGGTACATGAGGCCGGCGCATTCTGCGTAGACCGGCATCCCCGCGTCCACGCTGGCCCTGATACTCGAGGTGAACTCGGTATTCGATCCGAGCCGGGCCGCGTGAACCTCCGGGAACCCACCGCCGATATAGAGACCATCGGCCTCCGGCAGCTCGCTGGCGTTGGCAGGGTCGACCGGCACGAGCTGCACACCGGCCGCCCTCAGTCTTTCGAGGTTCTCGGCGTAGTAGAAGCTGAAGGCCTCACCTTCGAGGTAGGCGATCGTGACCGGAACTTGATCGACGACGGTCTCCGCCGGCATCAGCTCGAGCTCTGGAGACCACTGCGCTACCGCCAACAAGCGGTCGAGATCGACACCGGCGGCAACCGCTTCGGCGGCCCGTTGCACCGCTTCCTCGGGGTCCGGATGTTCGACGGCGGTCACCAGTCCCAGGTGCCGCCCGGGAAGGGGGTCGTCGCCTTTGATGCGACGAATAGCACCGAGGACCGGCGTCCCTGCGATGCCCGCCACCGCTTCGCGAACGATGTTTTCGTGGCGTCCACAGCCGACCCGGTTGAGGATCACGCCCGCTAGATCGACCTCCGGGTCCAGGGCTCGACAGCCCAGGACCATTGCCGCGGCAGTTCGCGTCATCTTGGTGCAATCGAGCACCAGAACGACCGGCGCCGCCAGGCGACGCGCCAACATGGCAGTCGAGTGGCTTCCTTCAACATCGACGCCGTCAAAAAGCCCACGGTTCCCCTCCACCAGGATGAGATCCGCGTCATGCGCCGCGGTGGCGAGCGAGCTCGCCATCGCCTCGTCTTTCATGAGAAAGGTGTCGAGGTTACGGCAGGTCGAGCGAGCAGCCACACCGAGCCATGCGGTGTCGATGTAGTCCGGTCCCTTTTTGAACGGACGCACCTTGACGCCGCGGTCGGCCAGCGCGCGGGCAATACCCAGGCTGACCAGGGTCTTGCCACTGTCGCCGGAAAGCCCGGCGACAACCAGTCGTGGGACATTCACGCGCATCTGCCGTTCCGCCCGATCCCGCCCTCACTCACCCACGATGTAGCCGCACGGACACTCTTCCCAGCACTTCTTGCAGCCGTCACACAGCTCCATCTTCTTGATAGCGAAGAAATCACCGGGCGCCGCCGGCGTCACCTTGGCGAATACGTTGTTTTGACAGTACATCCAGCAGTTCTCACAGCCGAAGCACTTGCCGCAGCTGAAACAACGCGAACTCTCGATCAGGGCATCCTCGTCCGTGACGCCGAGATCGACCTCGTCAAACGGATGTGCGAGCCGATCCTCGGGGCTCTTGACCTGGCGCTGGGTGCGCTCGATCGGTTCGTACCAGTCGACCTTGAGCTTGTCCGCACGGATCATCTCGCCTTTGCTGTTCGCCTTCGGCGTCGTCCCCTGCAAGTGGGCATGAATGGCTTCCGCGGCACACCGCGCTTGACCGATCGAGGTCGTGGCGATACCGAGGTTGATGTTGTCACCACCAGTCCAGATGCCGTCAATCCCGGTGAAGCCCCAGTCGTCACCGTTGAGCCAACCGTCGCCGAGCTCCGAGGAGTTCATTGCCGCGAGGTCTGGCTTCTGGCTGACGGCGGTGATCATCGTCTCGACCGGCAACTCGTAGGTGTCGCCCTCGATTGGGACCGGACGCCGGCGCCCGGACTCGTCTGGCTCACCAAGCTCCATGCGCTGGACGACCATCGCCTTGAGCGCCCCGTCGTCATCGCGCAGGATCTCGATCGGCGCCGCGAGGTATTCGATCTTGATCTCTTCCTCGATCGCCTCCTCGATCTCGCGCTCGATGGCCGGCATCTCGGTCCGGGTGCGGCGGTAGAGAATGGTCACCTGAGCTCCAAGCTTCGAGGCCATCGCCGCCGAGTCAGCGATCAGTCGCTTCGAGACCCGCGCCGCATCGATCGCGGTATCGCCGCCGCCGATCACGACCACGTTGGTGCCGATATCGACCTTCTTTCCGGAGTTGGCGTGGTTGAGAAACTCGGTTCCGGTCCAGATGCCCGGTCCGTCCTCACCCGGGATGCCCATGTTCTTGCCCTGGTGGGCGCCGATGGCGACGTAGATCGCGTCGTACTCCTTGCGAATTTCGTCAAAGGCGACGTCTTTGCCGATCTTGGTGTCGCACTTGAGCTCGACCCCGAGATCGAGGATGCGCTGGATCTCGCCGTCGAGCACCTCACGGGGCAGCCGGTAAACCGGGATGCCGTAGCGAAGCATGCCACCCGCTTTCGGGAGGCCCTCGAAAACGGTCACCTCGTACCCGCGCCGGGCCAGCTGATAGGCACACGACAGCCCCGAGGGGCCGGCCCCCACGACCGCGATTTTCTGCTCCTTGGTGCCTTCACCTTCGATCATCTCCGCCTTGAGCCCGTGATCGAGAGCGTAGTCACCAATCGACCGCTCAACCGAGTTGATACCGACTGGGCCATCCTTCTGACCGCGGTTGCAACCCGTTTCACACGGATGGGGACAGACTCGTCCCATCACCGACGGAAAGGGGTTTGTCTCCATTTCGATCCGCCACGCCTTCTCATAGGCCTCGTCGAGGCTGAGACCGAGCTTTTCGCGGAGGCTGATGATGGTCAGCCAGCCGCGAATATCGTTCCCGCTCGGGCAGTTCCCAGTGCATGGCGGCAGACTCTCGACATAGCGTGGTCGCAGCGGTGAAATCTGTGAGCCGCCGCCCCCGCCGCCGCCGCTGAGCCGCGACTTCGTCTTGCTCGACGTGTCTTTGTCCTTTTTCTTCAAGAGACCCATATTTCACGCCTCCTCACTAGCAGCCGGGCCTGTTTCACGCGAGCTTCGACATGTGCACCTTGAGCTTTTCCAGCTCGCCGAGGATGCTGTCGTGCTTCTCCTCATCAGTCAGCAAGTAGTTGAGCAGGATTTTGTGGATCGGCTCAGTGGTCTCCTTGAGGAGTTCCTTGGCGAGCTCGATGGTTTGCCGTTCGAGCTCGTCGTGAGCCTCGATCTGGCCCCAGACCTCGGCCAGGTCCCCAGGCGACAAGGTCACCGGAGTGCGGTTGATGGTGTCGATCATGAACTGCTGCACCCGGTGGTGCTGCACCGAGTCGTTGCGGATGATCTCCATGATCTGGCGGATCAGGAGGTTGTCTGTCTTTTCCATGATTTGGGCCGTCGTTTCGATGGCATCACGCTCGATGCCCTGCCACTGTCGCAGCACATCGACGGTCTTTGCCGCCCGCTCCGGCCCAGAGAGTTTGTCTCGTGCCATAGGATCCTCCGTGTGTTGTCGCAGCGCTCAACCACCCCCCGGGCTCACGCCCGGGGGGCGATCAGCACTCATTCTGGTGGAAGCGTCACGTAGCTGCCGCCGGCGTATTTGTACGTGCAGCGGCCGGAGTCCATGAGGGAGCGCAACGCTTTCTTGCACATCTGCTTGTCAACGTTGTCCTCACCGAACTGGTCGATCATCGCCTTGGTGACGTCCATCGGCTTCAGGTTTTTCTTGCCATGTGTCGACTTGACGAGCTCGTACATGGCGTCCGCGATCTGTTCGATCGTGACCTCAGCCATGGCTTCCTCCTAATGGCGCAGCTGCGCCGTTCTCATAAAGGTTTCACCGGCGTGCTTGAAATCGTCGATGTGATATTTGGTGAACGGCTGTCCGATAAGCTCGAAGAACTTCGGCCAGCCGATGCGATCGATCCACTCACCGATGCGTTCATGTTTGCGCGCGTTGGCGGCGTACGTCTCGACGATGTTCTTGACTGCCTTGACGACTTCCGGCCAGCGCGGCGGGTTGTTCGGAATAAACGGAATCGCCAGCTTGGAGAATTTCGGTGCCACCCGCGAGTTCGAGACCTTGCCACCGACCCAGATCGAGATGCCGTCAGTTTCGGCGTTGTTGATGGTGCAAGCCGGGCACACCGTGTAGCAGTTGCCGCAGTACATGCACTGCTCCTCGACAATCTCCACCGACGGTTTGCCGTCCACTGTCGCCGGCCGGATGGCGCCGGTGGGACAGGAGGCGATGAGGGTCGGGATCTCGCACATCTTTGGCAGATCGTCGTGGTTGATGACTGGCGCGCGGGTGTGGACGCCGAGGATCGCAATGTCGGAGCAGTGAACGGCCCCGCACATGTTCAGACAGCAGGCATAGGCGATCCGCGTTTTCGCGGGCAGGTCTTTTTCGCCGCTGAAGTAGGGGAAGAGCTCGTCCATCACACACTTGACCACACCCGAAGCGTCAGACGCCGAGGAATGGCAGTGCACCCAGCCCTGGGTGTGGACGATGTTCGAGAGCTTGGCGCCAAGGCCGCCAATCGGGAACCCGTACTCCTCGATCTCCTTGATCAACGGCTCGATCTTCGATTCGTCGGTGAGCAAAAACTCGATATTGTTGCGGCTCGTCCACCGTAGGTGGCCGTCGCAGTACTTGTCGGCAATGTCGCAGAACTTCCGAATCGATGTGATCGCAAGCAGGCGCGGCGAAGCGGCGCGAACCGTGAAGAGCTTGTCGCCGGACTCGGCGACATGCACCATCACGCCTGGCTTGATGATCTCGTGATAGTCCCACTTGCCGTAGTTCTTCTTGATGACCTCGGGCAGGAACTGCTCGTAATGCGGAGGTCCAATGTCGGTTTGGCGTTCGAATTCAGTCATGAGTTCCTCCCTTCCTATTCCGCGGCTTCTTCGAAGATCTCGTCATCGAAGAAGATGTATGGGTTGGTGCGCGGATGCATCACCATCTCGGGCACCGGGTCGAGCCCGATTTCCTCGAGGAAGTTCGACAAACCGACACGCTGGATGAACTCACCCGTGCGCTCGCGGGCCTTGCCGTGCTCGCCCCACAGGTCCCAGATAGCCTCGGTGAGCTCTTTGAGATCCTGGTAATCGGACTCCGGGTCCATCTCGAGGAAGGGCACGAACACCGACGACAGCAGCGCACCGCCGACGATCGGCGCCTTGGAGCCGATGAGGATCGTCGCGCCACGCTCCTTGCCGGGCTTGAGCGCCTTCGGCATCAGGTTGATGCAGTGCATGCACTTGACGCAGTTCGAGTTGTCGATGTCGAGCTTCTTGCCGTCCCAGGCCATGCACTTGGTCGGGCAGAGGCCACAGACCTCGGCATTGATGTCGGTACCGTTCTTCTCGTACTCCTTGACTCGCTGCTGGTTGATCTGGATGTCATCCTTCCAGACACCGATCACCGAGCAGTCCGAGCGCGCGATCGAGGCCACGCAGTCGTTCGGGCAGCCGGCGAACTTGAACTTGTACTTGTACGGGAAGAACGGCCGGTGCAACTCGTCCTGGAAGGTCTGGGTAATGTTGTAGCAGGCGTCGAGGGTGTCGTAGCAGGCCCACTCGCAGCGTGCGGGGCCCACACAGCAGCTCGGGGTGCGCATGTTGGAGCCGGACCCGCCGAGATCGAAGCTCGGCATGTCGTCTTTCTTACTGCTGAGCTCGGCGAAGCAAGGCTCGAGAGCCTCGGTGCTCGACCCGAGGAAGACGATGTCGCCGGTCGAGCCGTGCATATTGGTCAGGCCCGACCCGTGCTTCTCCCAGATGTCGCACAGGTGGCGCAACACCTTCGTCGTATAGAACCAAGCCGACGGTTGGTTGATGCGATAGGTGTGGAACGACTGCACATGGGGGAACTCTTCCGGAAGATCGCAGTAGCGACCGATCACGCCCCCGCCGTAGCCCATCACGCCTACAATGCCACCGTGCTTCCAGTGGCTGAGGTGCTCCTCGTAGGACCGTTCGAGGATCCCGAGCACATCGTTCGTCATCAGGTTGTGCCCGGCCTCCTTCTTGATTTCCTTGACGAAGCTCGGCCACGGCCCCTTCTCAAGCTCGTCAAGCAGCGGCGTTTTCCTCTTCTCTGTCATGGCCACTCCTTTCCATTGTGTTTTCGATGTTTCAACCGTGCGAGAGGTGTTCCCATGATCCGGCCCTACATCAGCGAGCTGATGTTCGACCAAAACCTGGAGAACACCACCGTCGACAGGAAATAGCCGAGCGGGACGTTGACCGCCACACCGATGGTGAACGCCCAGAACGGCTTGAGCCCGAAGGTCAGAAGGTCCGCGAAGCGCGTGGACAAGCCAATGCAGAGAAAGCAGAGCACGAAGGCCCACGAGCGCAGGTTTTTGATCGGCGCGATGACCTTCCTGGTGAGATCGAACTCGAACCAATCAGAGGCAAAGTGTAGCTGTTTGAGCGCGCCGATCTTGTCGTGGCGATTCGGGTCGTCGACCGAAATCGCTGATTTGAGAATTTCATATTCATGAAGGGCCATGGGTTTCCCAGCATCGGCGTATGAGAGACCCTCATCCGTGATCGTCACGCGATCGGCCAGCTCGGGTGGAATCGCGTAGTCCGAAAAGTCCGCATCGTAGACGATCTTTTCCGCTGAACTCTTGTACGTGCCTGAATACGGTGCCGTGCCAACCCAGTTGGCCGGAGGCTTCGAGCTCACGAAGGTCATGATGATTGAGGCGGCGAAGAAGCCGAGCACGAACTTGGGAAACCGTTCCCAGATGATGCCGGCGCCCACCGAGTTCTCGGTCGCGTTCCCCTTCTCCCAGTAAACCACCGACACCACCGCGAGGATCAGGCACCAGATGCCGATCCAGATGTCGCGGCCGATCACTTTCATCAGTGTGAAGGTGTTGATGGGATCGTCGGGGTCGAGCAGCTCGCCGTTTTCACCCCGGATAACGCCGGATTCGATGACGTGGGAGAGCTCGGCCACAACCGCGAAACCCGCGGCGTCGGCGAACTCCGAGGTCCCGGTCCAGGCGCCCGCCTCACCGGGCGAGATCGGAACCGGGACCATCCACTTGACGACCATACTGAGGGCCAGGATCATGACGATCGCCCATACCGAGACGATGGCGATCGAGATCGCGATGTGGTCCTTCTTGGCCTTGACCGCGCCGCCGACGGCGATCGACGCCGAGACCCCGCACACCGCTCCGCCGGCACCGAGCACGGCGCCGAACCGATTCTCGAGACCGAAGATCTTGGTCGCTGCGAAGAAAATCGTGAGCCAGGTACAGATCGAAACGATCGTCGCCTGCACGAAGGCGATCGGGCCGGCGTTGAAGATCAAGGTCAGAGGCAGGGTGGCGCCGAGAAGGACGATGCCGGTCTTGATGTAGTACTCGGTGAGAAGACTGGCCTGGAACCATCCGGGCAGCTTGAAGATATTGCCGATGATCAGACCGATGATGAGAGCCAGCAGCGGCGCACCGATGTGGAGCGTGGCGTTGATGAAGCTGTTCGAAGAGAGGTAGAAGATCACCGTCGAACCGAGGAAGAGGAGGGTGAAGCCGGGAACGAACTGGCTCACCTTGCGACCCATCGCCACCATCGAGATTGTGAAGACGACGCCGAAGACTGCGAAGATGATCAGATAGTCCGGGACGTGCTTTGCAAAGTCGGCGCCGAGAACACTTGCGATCGACCAACCACCCGGCTTGACCGCCCAACCTGCGATGGTGCTACCCGTCGAGTAGGCAATCAGAGCTAGGAGGACAATGCCGAGGCCCAGCCACACCGCCCAGTAGTCCTCGATCTTCCAGAGTTTTTGCAGTTCCTCGTGCACCCACATCCCTTTCACACACCACACACACCCAACCCAAGGTCAACGGTGCAACCCCTGTGCCAGAGCAACGCCTCGTGAAAGATCCCACAAACTGTTGACCCGAGGTGACTTTGAAGGGAACCGACAGGAGGAAGAGGCGGGGTTGAGGGGTGGGTGTTACGAATGCGTAACGACGCGCGGGAGGAACGATTGACGTCGTTTCCGATCCGTAGCTCCAGCGCCGCGGGCGTTCTCAACCGATTGTCCGCTCGAGAACATTACCCTCAGCCTGCATTTCTCACCAACTTTCTGCTGCGGCCGGAAAACTGGTGAGATATGCAGGCTAGCGGCTGCGGCCGTCCTTTTCTGGGGTTTCGATGCCGAGATCCTTGATCTTTCGGAAGAGCGTGCTGGGGTGAATCCCGAGCTCCTCGGCAGCCGCTTTCCGATTGCCCTCATTCCGGCGCAAAGCGTCCGCGATATGCAGGGATTCCAATTCACGAAGGTTCATTCCCTTCGATGTGTTGTTCGATCGTGGCGTCGGACGTGCCCCCAGCTCCGGTGGCAGATGCCCCATTTCGATCATGCCCCCCCGGCACAGCACGAAAGCGTGCTCGATGATGTTCTCGAGCTCGCGCGCGTTTCCCGGGTAATCGTGTTTCATGAGCACTTCGAGCACGTCGTCCGACACACCCACGATATCCTTGTCCTGCAACCGATTGAACCGGCCGATGAAGTGATCGATCAACAGCGGGATATCCTCGCGGCGCTCCCGCAACGTGGGGAGTTCCAGCCGCATGACGTTGATGCGGTAGTAGAGATCCTCGCGAAACCCCCCGGCCTTGACGAGCTCCGCGAGATCGCGGTGGGTGGCCGCAATGACCCGGACGTTCGCCTTGACCGGTTTGACTCCGCCGAGAGGTTCGTAGACCTGCTCCTGCAGGACCCGCAGCAGCCGGACTTGCATGGCGGCGGAAATATCACCAATCTCGTCGAGGAAAATCGTCCCACCCTCCGCGACCGCGAATCGGCCGGGCTTATCCGAACGTGCGTCGGTGAAGGCGCCTGCCTTGTAACCGAAAAGCTCCGACTCGAGCAGCGTGTCCGGCATTGCGCCGCAGTTGATGGCGACAAACTGTTTCTCCGATCGCGGCGACATGTTGTGAATCGCGCGCGCGAAGAGCTCCTTGCCGGTGCCGCTGGCGCCGTGGATCACGACGGTGCTGTCGCTTGCGGCCACCGCCGGCAAGACGCCGTAGAGATCCCGCATCGCCCGGCTGCGGCCGATGATATCGCCGAGCGAGTACCGGGCCTTGAGCTCCTTTCTCAGCTGCTCGATTTGGGTGAGATCACGGATTGTCTCGACGCCGCCGACGAGACGTCCGGTCTCGTCCCTCAGAACCGACGTCGAAATGTTGATGGGCACCTTCTGTCCCCGGGCGTCGATGATGATTGCGGCCCGTTTGGCGACAGGTTCACCGGTTTCCATCGTGTGACGGAGGGCGCAAAAGCTGTCGCAGATACTGGCGTGAAAGACGTCGCAGCAGCGGCGACCGACAGCCTCTTTCCGCGACACGCCGGTAATCCTCTCGGCGGCGCGGTTGAAGTAGGCGATCCGCCACTCATGGTCCACGGTGAAAACACCTTCGGCCACACTGTCCAGGATGATGCGCCCGATACCGGGCTCGTCGGCTTTCACCGGTCAACCCCCTCATTACCGAAACTATCCCAGGTCCGTCATTTGTCAAGATTGCGCCAACAGCGGCGTGGTTATGCGATACTGCACGGCAGGCTGAGGCATGCCTGCACCTCGCACCGATACCGAGAGCCGCAGTACCGACGGCGACCACCCACCCTCGGGGGACGGGCGCACTTTCGGCCATGTCCACACTTCCGCACCGGATCCGGCTGAAGGGTCACCTTTGGGGCGACGATTTCTGAACGCTGAAAAGCGGGCGCTTCTCACGTACGTCGGTGGATCGATTGCGCTGACGATAGCGGTTGTCGCAGCCTCACCTCATCTCAGTCCTCTCGCCCTTGGCGCGGTGATGATGAGTGCCCTCCTCGTCGCCGGCTGGCTGATGATGTTTGGAAGACCGGCGTTCGGCAAGAATCACAATCGACGGGTCTTGGCCGTCAGGAACGAGCTCGACCTGTCCCGCCGCCGCTACCAACGGCTTTTTTCCGCGGTGCCTTGCTTCATTTGCGTGCTCGACCGCGACCACCAGATTCTGGAGGCCAACGAGCTCTACCGGCGGGAGTTCGGGGCCACCGACCGCTCGCGCTGCTACGAGGTCTGCAAGCACCGCACGTCCAAGTGCCCCAACTGTGTCGTGGATGCAACGTTTGGAGATGGCAAAAACCGCACGAACGAGGAGGTACTCGTGACCCTCGATGGACGGCGAATCAATGCCGTCGTCCACACACAACCGATCCTCGACAGGGACGGCGAGATGAGCGCGGTGATGGAGGTCTTCACCGACGTCACAGAGGTCAAACGGCTGGAGCGGCAGCTCGCCCTGACCGGTCGCGCGGTGGCCGGAACCGCGCACCGCGTCAAGAACATCCTGATGGGCCTCGACGGCGGCATGTTCATCGTCAACGACGGACTCGAGGATGACAACCGCGCGGTGATCGAGGAAGGTTGGGAGATGGTCGAACGCAACGTGCAGCGGGTGACGGCAGTCGTCAAAGACCTGCTCTTCTGCGCCAAGGAGCGCATCCCCGAATTTGAGCTCGACGTGTGCCCGCAGGACATCGTGCTCGAGGTCCGTGATCTTTTCGCTGATCGAATGGCGGAAGAAAACATCGAGATCCGCACCGAGTTGAGCGAGCCCCCGCACCGTGGCACCTTCGATCCACATGGCATCCACAACCTGCTCTGCAATCTGGTGGCCAACGCCATCGACGCCTGTCGATTCGATCCGTGTCCGGACAAGCCGGGGCACACGGTGATTGTCCGCTGTTTTCTCAATGGAGGCGGAGCCACCGTGTTCGAGGTCCAGGACGACGGTGCCGGAATCCCGGAGAACTTGAGCCACAAGGTATTTCAGGAATTCTTCTCCTCCAAGGGAACCGAGGGAACGGGCATCGGTTTGCTGGTGGTGCAAAAGGTCGCCGAGGAGCACGGCGGCAACGTCACCTTCGAGTCGAAGCCTGGGCACGGAACGGTCTTCACCGTGACCCTTCCCCAGAATTCCGAAACCGCAACGTCCAAGGGGCCCGCGAGCGATCACGAACAGCTGCGCGTCCTCCCCTGACCTGCATATCTCAATAGCTGTCGCCACGCCGGCTCGCTCGGGCTACAGTGGTCGGGCCGATTCTCAGGCGGCGCCGATCAGCTCTTCGACCTTCTCCAGGAACGCCTCCCGCTCGATCGGTTTTTCGACGACCGCCTCCGGCCGCGGCAGCTCGTCGAGATCTCCGAAGAAATCCTCAGACCGGGTGAGGCCGGTGAGAACGATGATCGGAATGGAGGAAGTCTTCTGCGAGACCCGGAGCCCTCGGTAGGCCTTGACGCCGGACTTCTTCGGCATCAAGACATCGAGAGTGATGAGGTCGGGACGATGGGCCTCGGCGAGCCACACGCCTTCGTCACCGTCGGCGGCCGACTCCGTCTCGTATCCGGCCTTCCGGAAGAGGGCCTCAAGGTAGACGCGCATGTCCTTTTCGTCGTCGATGATGAGAATCTTCTTGGGCATATCCCTTTCCTCCCACGTACCGCCTATCGCTTGCCCGGCGCCGTGCCCAGCGCCGCCTTCGCCTCCGGAGTACCGATGCGCTCGAGCACCTCGCGGATCGGTGTCCGCAAGTTCTCGTTGCTCAACGAACGAATGATGCAGTCGACCAGGTCGGGGTCGCGCAGAACCTCGAGTTCGGCCGCCGCACACTCGACGAGCTGGGGGTTGGCGCTTCCCAGAGCCGAGCACAGGTACTCGACCGCCAGTCCGCCGGTTTCGCCGCCCTTGCGGGCAACGGTACCGAGCGCGCGAAGCGCCTTCTCGCTGCGCCGAAACCGGCCGATCGCCCGCACGCCCCGAAGCCCGCCACCGTATGCTTCGACGAATGCCTCGACGGCCTCGTCGCTCTTGCGCTCGGGCTCCTTGTCGGCGGCCGCTGCCGCTTCCGACAGGTACGATTCATCGGCGAAGTACTCGACCGCCATGCGGCGTACGGTGGGGCTGTACTCCGAGTTCTCGGCGATCGACTCGATGATTCGGCGATCGGTGATGCGTGAGAAACATACACCGATGAGCTCGAGGTTTTCAGGCTCCTTGAGCAGGTCAGCCAGCACACCCTGCGAGAAAACGCGTTCAACGGCCACCAGACGCGCATCCAGCGACTCCGCATTTCGGGCCACCTGTTCCAGGTGCAGATCGTCGCTCAGGCGCGATACAGCGGTCAGCCGAACCCTGGGCGATTCATCGGTGCATGCCACCTCAACCAGCGCTTCGGGGTCGTCGAGCTTTTCAACCGCTGCCAGCCGAACACTCGGGTTGGAGCTCGCGCGGCCCTTCTTCCGCGCCGCACCACCGGGCTTCTTTCTCTTCTCCAGGACGCTCATCGACGCCCTCCTTTCTCGAGGGTGCGAACCCGACCGCCGATCGGCACCTCCTCGACGTCATACGGCGGTGGCTGTTGACGATTCACGATACCCTACTCGATTCCCACGCCCAGTGCGTGTTCAACGGTTTCGCCGAAATCATCCGGGTCGATGGGTTTGTCGAATACGGCGAATGGATTGCTCACCGCGAGATGCCGTCCGGCCAGGCCGCTGACGACGATGATGGGGATTTCGCGCAGCTCATCGTGCTTCATCAGGCGACGGTAGAAGTCCGTGCCGCTTTGATTGGGCATCTGGAGATCGAGGACGATCAGGTCGGGCCGTTGTTGCTCGGCGAGATCGTACGCCTGCCTGCCATCCTCGGCCGTCACCACATCGTAGCCACGTTTCTCGAGCACGGCGGTGAGGAATTTCCTCACATCAATTTCGTCGTCTACAACGAGAATCTTGTGACTCATTGCGGCCTCCATTTTTGCGATTCCAACTTCATCAGACTATTCTCTGCGCTCACGCTCGGTCAAGAACTTCCAGAAGGGAATAAAGCTGATCAACAGCACTCCGATCAACATGTAGGTGATGCCCTCGGCGTGGGTCAGAAAGTCGAACAGAGTGTGATACATCCACCCCTCCTCAGTGCAATGCCGGATAATCCGGATGTTCGTACATGATCGGCATGCGATTCGCGATCCATCGGAAGACCACCACGGCGAGGGTGATCAGGGACACGGTCACCCATACCTCGGTCCACGCCGGTGCATAGCGCATCTCGTGGGGCACCCGCCAGTTGAACGCGACAAAAGTGACGTTGAAGCGGTTGAGGACGACGCCAAGGACCGTCATCGTCGCCGCGACCCGCGCCAACCCAACCCGCCGCTCGCGATGGGCCACGGCGAACAGGATGCACGGCACGACCACAAATCCGATCAGCTCGACGAGGTACCACGCGCCCCATCCGGTCATGAGCAGGTGCCATTCGTTCTCCAACGACAGCGCCACCAGCTTGACCGCGAAGTAGGTTGCGAGAACCACCGCCCCACCCTTGGCGAGGCCATAGTTGATCTCACGGAACTGGTCGTCCGAGATCTGCACCTGATGGTGAAATGCGCGATGCGAGAAACGCCCTTCGACGATGATCATGGCGATGCCGGCCGCGATCGCGGAGATGAAGAACTGGACCGGAATCTGCGACGAGTACCACAGGGGGTGCAGCTTGGTCGGCGTCATCATGAACATCGCGCCGAGGGTCGACTGGTGCATGGTCGACAGGATCAACCCGAAGATTGTGAGCACGATCGTCAGCTGTCCCACCAGTCGGCGCCACCACTTCAGACCGAGCCACTCGAAGACTGCCGGCGTGGTCTCAATGAAGAGCACGGTCAGGTACAGGGCAACGCACAGTGAGACCTCAAAGAGCGGCGACGTCGGTCCCGCCTGCTTGATAAACGGGAACGGAAGGCGCCAGGGTCGCCCGAGGTCGGCGAGAAGGCCGATCACGACCAGCGAGTAGCCGAGGAACCCGGTCAGGAGCGCCGGCCGCACAACCGGTTGGTACTCCTTCATCCCGAACAGGAAGACGGTCGATGAAATGACGAATCCCCCGGCCGCGAGGGCAACGCCAGCCATGACATCGAACCCGATCCACAGCCCCCACGGGTTGGTGTTCGAGAGGTTGGTGGTCGAGGCGAGGCCGGTCGTGAACCGAATGGTGAGAATGACCGCCCCACCGAGAAGGATGGCGCCTGCGATCAGGTTGAACGGGGTGAAAATCCCGTTCTTCGAAGTGTCCGCTGGAGCAACGCTCATGACGGGCCTCCCTCACTCTTCTCTGCCAGCGCCTTGTTGACAGCTGTTTCGACGGCCCGCTCCTTGTCCTTCTTCGCCTTTTCCGCCGCCTGTGCGAGCTTGGCCTTCATCTCCTCTTCCCCGCGCGCACGGGCCTCGGCCAGGGCCGCTTCGAGCTCGGCCTTGGCGAGCTTGTCCTTGCGCCTGGTGAAGGCGTAGAACCCCGCCAGCAGACCCGGGTAGATGGTGACGATCAACGGCACCACCGACAGGTAGCTGGTGCCGATCGCGGGCAACGACTCGTGGGTGACGCCCTCGTGGAGATCGAGCTCGTGGAAGGGAATGCCGGCGAGCATCAGCCAGCTCGTGCCGCCGAACTCGTACTCGCCGAAGACGTGGTTGATGTAACGATCGGGAAACTTGCGAATCCGTTCCCGCGCCACCTCGAGCAGATCCTCGCGCCGGCCGAAGGTGATCGCTCCGGCGGGGCAGGCGTCGGCGCAGCCCGGGTTGAGGCCTTCCTTGATCCGCGGGTAGCACATGGTACAGCGCATCACCCGCGGGTCAATCGGGTTATCGTACTCGTAGGCGAGGGCATAGTACGGGCAGGCCATAACGCAGTACCGGCAGCCGATGCACACCTCCGGGTCATAGAGGATCGGCCCCTCGGGGGTTTTGGTGAAGGCGTGCACGAGGCAGACCGTGGCGCAGCACGGCTCGTTGCAGTGCATACACTGCAGCTTGCGGTAGACCGGTGGCTCGTCACCTGCCGCGCCCCGATACCGGTTGACGACCGTAAGTGCGGTCGCGGTGGTCCGGCGGACGGTGTCAAAAACGTCAAGATCGCCGACCGGATCCTTCGGCTCGGGCAGGGCGTTGACCCCGGCGCACGCCACCTCGCATGAACGGCAGCCGACGCACAGCGTGGTGTCGTGGAGGAGCCCGTAGCGGCCAGGATAGCCCTCGAAGTGCTCGATCGTACTGGCCTCGGCGGCACCTGTGGACAGCGCTCCCGCACCTGCCGCCAGGGAGCCGAGAAACCCTCGTCTCGAGATGCTCATGAGGCGACCTCCTTTTCCGCGTGGCAGTCGGTGCACCCCTGCTTGTCGATGCCCATCCGTTGGTGGCAGCCGATGCATTGCCGGTGGTACGCCACTTTCAGTCCCGGCCTGTCCGTCCTCGCCTGCGCGACCTCACCGTGGCAGGCACGACATCGCGGCGGGCGCTGGTCGTTTCCCGAGTGGTGGTGGCACCCCTCGCACCCAGTTTCAACGTCGCCATGGAGCACGCTCGCGAGCCGCGACTGTCGGACGGCCTCGTCGAGCTTCACCATCATCTTGCGATGCGGCAAGGTGGACGGCTCGTAGGTCGAGCTGAGCACATCGATGACGACCGTCTCGGGAAAGTCGTCCGAGCTCGGTGGCAGGGGGGCAATCTCTGATGTATCGGAGGCAGCATCCGGCAGCTTAGTGTCGGGCGTAAGCCAAGGGCCCCCATGACACCCGGCGCAAGCCGTTTCGGTCCGGATCGATGCCAACCCTCCATGACACCCAACGCAACCGCTCGCCGCCTGCTCCGTCCGGTGGCAGCCGACGCAGCTCAGCGGCGAGGATGCGCCGTGGTAGGCCATCTCGAGAGTCACCCCGCTGCCTTTCGCGGCGCCGGCCACGGTGTGACAGCTGCCGCAGGGCTGGAGAGTCAGGTGGTGGCAGCTCGTGCAGAAAACCGTCCGAGGTTCGTGGGCGGCATGGTCGAAGGCGACCAACCGCGACAGACCGTCCGCGCGATGGATCCACATCTGATCGGGCTGACCGCGCACCAGGCGCGGGACGACGTCCAGCTTCTTTACCGCCTCCCGGTGCGCGGGGTCGTGGCAGCCGATACAGGCGGTTGGCCCCGCCTCCTGACCGCTGCCGACGCGCGCGAGGTGACAGGAGAGGCACTGGACGTGCGACGCATTTTGCAACGACACCGTCTTGCCCTCATCCCGTTCCCGGTGGCAGTCGCTGCAGGCGTCCTCCTGCCCCTTTATGTACACCAGCTGCCTCAGATCCTCGTCCCAGACGTGGTGGCAGCTCCGGCACCTGTCCTTCTCGTCCTCGTCCTTGAAGACAGCTACGTGGCGCGCGTGCAAAGAGTAGTCGAAGGCCATCGGCGTCTGTTCCGGCGCCACGGTATTCTTCAGACGGTGGCACTCCCCGCACGTCTGAGGTCCCGCGCTCAAACCGTGCCCGGCACGTTCCTCGTGGCACCCGCGACAGCGGTCATGGTAGGCGTCCATCAGTGCTTCGGGGCCGAGATTGCCAGCAGCAGCAGCGAAAGACGGGCTCAACTTGCCGTCCTCGATGAGATGGCATTCGTTGCACTGGTCAGCCCCTAAAGCCGTGCTGTGGCGACCATGGTTGAAGTCGACCGCCGGCCGCTCCAGTTCTCCAAACCGCTCCGGGTGGGCCAGGAGGATCATGCCCGAGGGCGCCGGTCCGGCAGGCTCCGTCGCCTGCTCTGCTGCGGCGACTGGAGCTGCGAGGAGCACGATCAGCGCGGCCAGCATCGGTGCGCTTCGGATTGGTGTCATCGTCGAGGCCCTCCCCTCAGGCCTGTGGAATCTCGATACACTTGATCAGCAGCTCGCTGATGAAGTTCACATGTGCGCCGAGCTTGTAATAGCCGATGATGTCCTCGATCCCCGAGTGGCAGTTGTGGCAGGGAGTGATCACCGTGTGCGCCCCGGTTTCGCGGATTTGATCGGCCTTGATGCGGTTGCTCTTCATCCGCGACAGCTTCCAGGGCGGACCGCAGTTGATCAGCCCGCCGCCCGCCTGGCAGCAGTAGTTGTGCTCATACCGCGGCTCCATGTCCCGGAAATCCTCGCAGAGGGCGTTGACGATGTAGCGCAGCTTCTCGTGGAGGCCGCGACCGCGAACGATGTTGCAGGGATCCTGGACGGTCACCGGTTCTTCGATCTTGCGCACAATCTTCAGGCGGCCGGTTGTCAATAGCTCGTAGTAGAACTCGACCGCATGTACCATGGGTATCGGCGGCTCGGTCCACCCTAGGTATCGCGGCCCGTCGTAGACCGCGCCGCGATAGGCGTGGCCGCACTCACCCATCACCACCCGCTTGACCTTGAGCTGCATCGCCCGCTCCCAGTGCAGTCGCTCGACCCGGCCCATGGTCTCGAAGTCGCCAGAGTACATGGCCATGTTGGAGTTGTCCCAGCCGTCAGTGGAGGGCATGGTCCAGTCGGCGCCGGCAACCTTGAAGATGATCGCCATGTTGGCGATCAGCTGCGCGAGGATCTTGGGCTCTGGCCCGATCACGGAGTACATGATCTCGGCGCCCTCCTTGTCGAGCGGAATGCGGGTGCCGGCGAGCTCGGCCCGGGCGTCCTCCTCCTGCCACATCAGGGTGTCGATCCAGTCGTCCTGCTGGACCCACATCTGGTTCATGGTCACCGCGTGGCTATTGGTGGTGTCCTGCAAGTACTGGGGAACCACTCCGAGAAGGTTGAGGATCCGCCGTACGGTCATGATCAGGTACGAGATGTCGATCCCGAATGGGCAATACATGCTGCAACGCCGACAGGCGCCACACTCGAGGAAGGCGATGCGCGCCGCGTTGTGCAGGAACTCGCCGTCCACCTTGCCCTTGCGTTCGACCATCTCCCACAGGGTGTCCTTGACCTTCGCCACCGGTGCGAAGTCGGGGTCTTTGTCGCGCGAGATATAGCTCTGACAGGAGTCCGCGCACAGCCCACAGTGAACACAGGTCTGGAGGTAGACTTCGAGCCGCGCCGCCGACTCCTGGGTGAGAACCCTGTTGATGGTCCGCTCGATCCTTTCCGGCGTGAGCTTGGCGATGCTTTCGTCAACACCCGGATCGATGACCTGCATGTCCTGGAGATCAGCCATGGTGCCCCTCTCCCGTTGAACTCGACTTCGATAGACGATTCATTACCAGTCCCTCGCGTGGCGCACCGCGCCGAACTCACTCCCCATGTATGCCCGCGTGAACGGGAACCACATCATGTGGACCAGGCGCGTCCACGGGATGAGCAGCAGCCACAATGCCCCTGAGACGATGTGAACGACGAGCGTCATCCGATACGGCAGCCACTGGTGGTGGGCCGCAAAACCGGTGATAAACGGCGCCATTACCAGGAGGGCGAGAAGGAAGTCCGAAAGATAGCTGACGTTGCGCACTTCGGGACGCACCAGCCGCCTGATCATGAAGAAGAGACACGCAAAGATCACCGCCAAGGTCATGATGTCGGCAACACCCTCGGGCAGGCTCCACCAGCTCACTCCCCACGACTCCCGCCACAGGACAACGTGCGCGAGAAGAAACACCGGAGTTACAAGTACGCAGACGTGGAAGGCGTAGGACAGCAGCGTGTAGAGCGGCCGCATCCTCATGTTGACGCCGGCAAACGGGACGACCCAGTGAAGGATCGATCGCGCGCCGTACTTGGCGTCATAGGTTCTGTAGACCACCTTGTCCTTCCTCGCCAGCCTGGCCATGGCGACAAACCGGTATGCCAAGCCGCCGAAGAAGCCGAGGAACGCAATCCAGACCAGAGGTCCGCGAACGAACTCGTACATGCTTCCTCCCTCAACCCCGAAAGGTGGAGTCGCATGGAACCACTTGGCGGACGTAGGTTCCGTTCTCCACCACGCGGATCAACAGTTTCGTCCCGTCGGGACTGAAGACCGGCTCCCACAGCGCGTCGTACCACGGGCTCCACTGGCGGCCATCGATGGCGACCGCAAAACGGCCGCCACGTTCCACCTTGGCAGCCACCAGGGCGCCGTCAGGCGAAAAGACCGGGTCCCACACCATGTCGTAGCCCTCAGGCCAGGTCTCGTCGTCGACTGCGATGCCCCAACGACCGTCGTGCCGCACCCCGGCGGCAACCCTGTGTCCATTCTCCGAGAAGACCGGTGGCAACACCAGGCCGTTGAACGAGGATCGCCAGGGCCGGTCGTCGACCACCACGGTCCAGCGGCCGAATCCAGGCGCCGCTACCGCCGCGATGTGCTTGCCGTCGGCGCTCAACCGCTGATTCCACAACTGCATGTAACGGCCATCCCAGATCGGCTCGCCGTTCTCGGCGATGGTCCAGGCGCCGCCATCTCGGACCGGTGCCAGCAGATACCCACCTCCGTTGCGGTAGCTCGGTTCCCAGACGCACCCGTAACGGCGCTGCCACGGCTGAGAATCCTCGGCCAGGGTGTACTCACAGATGTCGAGACGCACCTCGACCGCAACATGGGTCCCATCCGGGCTGATGGCCGGTGCATACACGTTGATGAACTTCCGTTCCCACGGAGTTCCGTCAACCGCGATGCTCCAGGTTCCCTCCATGAAACCGAAGATGTCCGCTTCGGCGAGCGGCTCCACCTGGACCGGGGCCGCGACGTGGCGGCCGTCGTCACTGACGACGAGCCCCCGCGAAGACGGGAACCTCCGCTCCCAGGCGACATCATTGACCGCCACCGTGTACTCCATGTTGTCCTTGATCTGGACAGCGATTACATCGCCGTTACGGCTGAAGGTCGGGTTCCAGACAAATTCCCAGCGCCCGTCCCAGAGCGCCGTATCCGCAGGAACCGCGGGCGCAACGCGCGCCGGCTCGCGCCGGATCGCCACCGCGCCGCGGCTCGGGCGGAGCACACAGCCGTGCAGCGTCGCACCGTGCCCCAGCCGGCCCGCCTCGATCGTCTCCAGCAGCGCCTTCAGCCGGACCAGC
>CAYRFI010000070.1:0-22938 GCA_964423595.1 uncultured Thermoanaerobaculia bacterium
CCCCGGCCGCGCTCGAGTTCCTCGAGGTTCATGGTGCCGCTGGCAGAACCGGAGTCCGCAGTCGGCCGGGTGCCCGCCGCGGCCGCGGGTCGTACCTCGCCAATTCCGGGCGGCAGATCATCGAGAGTGAGCTCGAGTCCGGAAGACACGAGCAACGTGCGGTGGATCACGTTCTCGAGTTCGCGAACATTGCCAGGCCACCCGTGGGTCGTCATGGCCTCCATCGCCTTCGCGTCGACCCGGGTTACGCGCTTGCCGGCGTCGCGCGCGTGCTTCTCGAGGAAGTGCTCGACCAGCAGGGGGATGTCCTCACGCCGATCGCGCAGCGGCGGCAGGGTGATGGGGAAGACAACCAGGCGGTAAAAGAGGTCCTGACGGAATGATCCCTCGTCGACCATCTTGGTGAGATCGCGGTTGGAGGCGGAGATCACCCGCACATCGAGCTCGATGGTCTGCGTGCCGCCGACCCGCTGCAGGACACGTTCCTGGAGGACCCTGAGCAGTCGCGCCTGGGCCGAGGGCGACATCTCACCGACCTCGTCGAGGAAGATGGTGCCGCCGGAGGCCCGTTCGAACTTGCCGGGATGGGTCGCAACGGCCCCCGTGAATGCGCCCTTCTCGTGGCCGAAGAGTTCGCTCTCCTGAAGCCCTTCGGGGATCGCGGCGCAGTTAACATCGATGAACGGACCGTCCGAACGCAAAGATGCGAAGTGGATCGCCTTCGCAACGAGCTCCTTGCCGGTGCCGCTTTCACCGGCTATGAAGACCGTAATCTCGGATTCGAGAACCTTTTCGATTTGGTCGTAGACCTTTCGCATGGCGGCCGAGGAACCAACGATGCTGCGCAGGTGGTAGCGATCGGAGAGCTCTTCTTTGAGGCGCGCCACCTCTTTTGTAAGGCTGCCGTGGGACAGAGCGTTGCCGAGAGTGGTCAGCAATCGCTCCTGATCGATCGGCTTGGTCAGATAGTCGTAGGCCCCAAGCTTGGTGACCTCGACTGCACGCCGAACGTCATTATCGGCGGTCACCATGATGACCGGCAGCTTCGGATGGCGCCTGGAGATCTCCTTGAGAACCTCGATGCCATCGACCTCGGGCATCATGAGGTCGAGAAGGATCGCGTCCGGCGGCTCGCCCGAGGTCGCCAGGACTTCGGCCCCGGAGGCAAAAGCATCGACCTCATATCCGGCTTCCGTGACCACGAAGGTCAGCAGTTCCCTGATCGCCAGATCGTCATCCACCACCCAGATCATTTCTTTATCGGCCATGGTGGTCTCAGTTTACTTCAGATCCACGCTCGGCAGCGAACCGCTGCCGAGTGTGGATCTGTCCCGGCGAGGTTCGAAGAACGGAGCCGGACAGGCTTCAGTACTCAGCGCCCTTCCGCCGCAGGCACACCAGCGTGACATCGTCATCGAGCTCGTCTCCCCCGATGTGCTCCGAAAGAGCGGTGGTGAGCCGGTCGATCACGTCACGGGGTCCGCCATCAGCGATGAGACAGGCGCGAATTCTTTCGAGCCCAAACTCTTCGGACCCGGTGATGGCGCCCGCCTCGAGGAGGCCATCGGTATAGAGCAGCAAAGTGTCGCCCTCCGCGAGCGCAACCTCTTCGGATTCATAGATTTGGCCGCAGAGCAACCCGATAGGCCGCCCGGTGGCGCCAAAGTCGCGGACAACACCGTTGCGCGCCAGCAGCAGCGGTGGATGGCCGGCGCTCACCCAGGTCAGGTTCCCGTTTGTCGAGCTCCACTCCGCCGCCACCAGGGTGGCGTACTTTCGGCTGCGGGTGAGGCGGCAGAGGATTTCGTTGACGTCGGCAAAAACCGAGGTCAGTGGTTCCGACCCCGTTCGTCGAGACCACAGACAGGCCTGGATATGTGAAGCCACGAGGCCGGCCGGCACGCCCTTGCCGGAGACGTCGGCGACAACGATCCACCAGCGGTGATCACCGACTGGGATCACGTCCCAGTAGTCGCCACCCACCTCGTGACAGGGCTGGAAGAGAACCTCGATCTCGAGACCCGGGATGTCGGCACGGCCCTCGGGTTGCAGGGCGCGCTGGATTTCGGCTGCGAGACGGACCTCGCGGCGCAGCTGCTCACGGGCGACGATCTCACGGTGGAGGTCGGCTGTCGTCAGGGCGATCGCAAACGGCACCCCGAGCTCGGCCAGGAACTCCACGTCCGCCTCCGAAAAGCCCCCGCCCCGATGGTTGAGGAGCTGCAGTACCGCTATCAACAATCCTTCACGGTCCCTCACCGGCACTGTGAGGAGTGACTGGGTTTGGAACCCGGTAACCTGGTCGATTTTGGGATCGAACCGTGAATCGGTGTAGGGATCGTCAAGGATTTCCGCCTTGCCCGACGCCGCCACCGCGCCGACGATGCCCTCTCCGATCTCGAGGGTCAGAGGACCGGTGGTCAGACCCTGGGCAACCATCGATCGCAGTTGGCCGGTCTGATGGTCAACCAGGAAGAGGCTGCCGCGCTCGGCATTGATGAGCCGCGCTGCGATGCCGACGACGTGCTCGGCGAGCTCGGCCAGATCGAGGGTCGAGTTGACCATCAGACCGGCCTCGACCACCGCCTCCAACCGCCGGATTCGCTTACGAGACTCGGCAAGCTGTTCTACCGTTGAATTGCGATTGCTCACACTGCTCCCCGTCAAAATGAAGGAACATCGTAGCGCAGATCGGAAGAGCTTGGGGCTTGAGGCTTGATGATCACCAAGTCCCAGGCCCCAGGTCCCAAGCCCTGAGTGGGTGGTAATCAGTCGAGGAACGACGTCAGCCACACGGAGAGCGCTTCGGACGCCATCTCACCGCGAAGCGCGGCCTCGACGGCGCCCGCCTCGCCCAGGGCCCGCAAGAGATCGTCGTCGGAGAATCGGGCGGTTCCCTTGAACAGCCTCCCGAGCGCGAAGAGTGTCGGCGCCTTCCCCCCGCTGCGCTGGATCGGCGACGGCGCGTCGGCTTTGATGAGCTCCAGGAGTTTTGGACCGAGATTGTCCTTGAACTTTCTTGGGTACCAAAAATCGTCACGGGTCTTTGCAGTCGCCATTTCTTCGACGAGCCCGTGCTCAGCGGCCAACCTTCTCAGGTAGAGGAGGTTCTGAACGATAGACGCCACCTGGCTCAAGAGGACATGAGGAGCGCCGTTGGCGGTGACCGCCCGACCCTGCCGATCACGCACCGGGATACCGGCTTCAGTGGCCGCCATGATGTCGAGGATTGGCGCCGCCCGACGTTCGAAAACCGCGTCCCTCACCGCGTCGAGAGAACGCTCCCTGGGAAAACTGAGGGCCAGGACGAGCTCCTCTTCAACCACCCCTTCGACGCTGGCCGCGGCCAGCTTCCGCCCCTCCTGGATGAGCAGCCGGGGTGCGAAGCCGAGACGCTCGAGTAAGATTCGTGTCGCCTCCGGGGTGAACCGAACCCCGCCTGCTGCCTTCAAAAGGAGCTTCCGCAGCATCGCCTCCTGTTCCTTCGACAGGACGGCGTCCTCCCACGGTTTTGGCGGTTCCGGAACGGGCCGCCATTGAAATTCGCCGGCCTCGGAAATCGCATCCACGAGAGCACCCTTGGGTTTGCTGTGACAGCACGCGCCCATGACCAGGGCGATGCCGTCGGCAATTCCTTCTGCCAGAACCTGTACCACGGGCGCAGGATCGACGACGGCCCTTTCGGCGGGGCGCGGATCCGGCGACCGCCGTGCGGGTATGTCCATCCAGGCGCGGACTTCCGGCACCACCAGGATACGTTGCGGGGCGAAAAGGGAAGGTGAGCAGAGCTCGACGGCAAGATCTTCCGGTGTCAGGGTGTCGGCTAAGGTTTCTGGTTCGACCTCTCCAAAATCTGCGCACACCGCCCTTACCGTCTCATCAAATACTTCTCCAAGGAGGTAGTCATCGGACGACGCGAGAAGATAGACCGGCGCGCTCACCACTGCACCGACAACGGCCGCAAAGACCAGTGATGCGTCACTCTCGCTCGAAAACTCTGGCTCATGATTGCTGGGGAAATGGTCGTGATGGAGAAGGCTCAGATCTCTCCACGATCCTGCAACTCCTCACACTCGAAGCAGTGACGCGCCCACGGAACGGCGTCGAGGCGAGCCAGTTGGACCTTCTTTTCACACGAAACACAGACTCCAAAGGTGTTCGCCTCGATCCGATCGAGGGCGTCATCGACCCTGCGCAGGATTTCTCGCTCCCCGGCTGTCAGTTGATAGCTCAGATCACGAATCACCGTCGACAACGCGCGATCGCCGAGATCCGGCGCTTCTTTGTCGTTGCCTTCGGTTTCGCTGGAACGCGCCGCTTTGACGAGCTGCAGGAGGGACTCCCGTTTTGCCAGCAGCTTCTTGCGATAGCCTTCTCGTTGTCTCTTGTTCATCGCTCAGTCCTCCGAAAGGGTGGCCCAATTCCACCCACAACACCGCGGCCTCCAGTCCTCCCTTCGACCGTCCCTCATTGTACGCTGACTCGGTGATACGCACCACCGCCGAGCATGTTCGCGGCGCGGAAGAGCTGTTCCCACAAAAGGAGTCGCGCCAGCAGATGAGGAAGGGTCATTGGACCGAGCGACAGTCTCTCATCGGCCCGAGCGACAAAATTCCCATCAAGGCCGAGATCACTGCCGATGGCGAAGAGGACGCCCTCGACACCCTGGTCAGCGTGATTCTGCAGCCGTTTCGCGAAGATCTCGCTGGTCTGGGTCGAACCACTCTCGTCGAGAGCCACGAGCCTCCAGCCGGGCTCGAGAAGAGCCATCAAACTGTCGGCCTCGCGCTGCAGCGCTCGCTCGGGATCCTTGTCTCGTCCTCCGGCGGAAGGCCGCAACGGGCGGTCTTCGGCCGACCACCTGCGATGGACCCTTTTACGGTAGGTCTCGACCTCGCGTTCATAGGGGCTCGCCGTCGGCCGGCCGAGCCAGGCAACACGGATCTTCACTGACGATTGCCCTCATCGATACCGAGCGCCACCGCATCGAGCTTCGGTGCGTCACCCCACAGACCATCGAGTCCGTAGTACATCCGACGCTCTTCGGTAAACACGTGAATCACGAACTCTCCGTAGTCGAGAAGCACCCAGTCCGCCCGTCTCTCACCCTCGACGTGGAGGGGCCGCCTGCCGGCTTCCTTGAGCTGCCGCTGCACGGCGTCGGCGATTGCAGCCACCTGGCGATCGCTGGCGCCCGAACAGATCAGAAGACTATCGGTGTAGGAAGTGAGGTCAGAGACTTCGAAGCCGACGATTTGGAACGCCTTCTTGTCGGCGGCGGCCTGCGCAGCCGTTCGCAGCGAATCCAACAGTTGCGCGTCCGCCATTACTCCTCCGACGCCGGCAGAGGCGAGTAAAGGCCGTACTTCTCGATATAGGAATGGACCTCGTGCGGAACGAGCTCGCGAATCGGCAGTCCGCGACTCTGGCGATTCCGGATCGATGTGCCGGAGATCGGGAACGGCTCGTGGTTGAGCAGGTAGATCGTCAGATCCGCGGGGTCGGGCACGTTTTCGAACGGCTCGACGAGTTGGAGTCGCGGCAGCAACCGTTCCGGCACCCGCTGCTCGAGCTCCTTGCCCCACATGTGGGCCCGATGGAGAACCACCAAGTGAACGGAGTCCACCAATTCTTCCCACATTTCCCAACCGGCGATCTGTGAGAACGAGTCCGAACCGAGAATGAAATAGAAGGTGCTTCCCGGAAATCGCTCCCGGAAACGTCTCACGGTCTCCACCGAATAGGTTGGCTGCGGGGCGAAGACCTCATCATCGGAGGTGAAGAAATTGTCGTAGGGCAGAGTCGCCATGGCGACCATTGCGAGGCGGTGGGTGACCGGGGTGAGCGGCGCCGCATTCTTGTGCGGAGGCGATCCGGCGGGCACGAAGTACACCGCCTCGAAGTGAAAGGTCTCCTGCGCGCGCACCACCGGCACCAGATGGCCGAGATGGAAGGGGTCGAAGCTCCCGCCGTAGATTGCGATTCGCCGTGTCATGGCCCTTCTTTGGCCTCCTCAACCAGATCGAATAGCGTTCCCACAAAACTGTCGATGCCCTCACCGGTGACCGCGGAGATGGCGGCTGACTCAACTCCGTTTTCCGCCGCGGTGTTCTCGAGCTCGGCCAGCACATCCCCGCGGTCGGCTACCGCGTCGAGCTTCGTACCCACCAGAATCCAGGGCCGATCCTCGAGCGGCGCGGTGTGGGCCTCGAGCTCACCACGAATGGTATCAACTCGCTCGCCAAGCGGCGAATCCGACGCCAGATCGACGAGGTGGACCAACAACGGACAGCGCTCGACATGGCGCAGGAACTGGATGCCGAGCCCCGCGCCTTCATGAGCCCCCTCGATGATGCCCGGGATGTCCGCCATGACCAGGGTTTGAAGATCGTCGCCCGGTGCGCTGACCACTCCGAGGTGGGGTTCGACGGTTGTAAAAGGATAATCGCCGACCTTTGGCCGTGCGGCCGAGAGTCGCGCGAGCAAGGTGGATTTGCCCGCATTCGGTAAACCCACCAGGCCGACATCGGCCAGCAGCTTGAGTTCCAGATCGAGGTCCAGCTCCTCGCCCTCACCCCCCTCCTCGGCTGTGCGAGGGGCACGATTGGTGGAGGTGGCGAAGCGCGTGTTGCCGCGGCCACCATGCCCACCGTGAGCCACCACCATCTCCTGACCGGGATCGACCAGATCACCAAGGACCTCGCCGGTCGCAACGTCCCGCACGACGGTTCCGGGCGGAAGCTGCAGACGAATATCCTCACCGCTGGCGCCGGTTTTGTTCGAGCCGCGCCCGTGTTGACCGCGCCCCGCCCGCACCTGGCGTCGGTGATGGAGGTGAAGGAGGGTATTGAGGCCCTCATCGACAATCAGGATGACGTTACCCCCACGGCCTCCGTCGCCGCCGTTGGGTCCGCCGCGAGGCACGTATTTCTCGCGCCGAAAGGAGACGCAGCCATTGCCGCCGTCACCCGCGCGTACCGTAATTCGTACAGAATCGACGAGCATCGTTCAGTATCCCGCATTATTCATGAGGTGACGTCGCAAGGGCGGCGAGGTGCCGTGCCCAGTACGGTTTGTGACCAAGAGGCGCGGCCCGGGTCCCCCAGTGCAGTCCGCCGACGGGACTCGTGAGCCGAGATCAAGGCGCGAGGAGGAAGTCGATGCCCGAGCATCGTCGACGACGAGCAACGCAGAGATCGGCCACGACCCCCATCGGCCCGAAGGGTTGCGGCGCATCGGCAGCCGCAGTATGGACTTCATGAATAGTGCGGGATAGGCCACCGCCCCGACGCAAACGCGCTTGATCGGTTGCCGTGGGATGTCATTTTCGGCGGGTCGATCAGTTGGGAACGATGCTGATGAAGCGGCCGAGACGGCCCCGGTTCTGAAACTTCACCTCGCCGGTGGAGGTGGCGAACAGAGTGTCGTCGCCGCCGCGCATGACGTGGTTCCCGGGCTTGAAGCGCGTGCCGCGCTGTCGGACGAGAATGGTCCCCGCCGTCACCTGCTGACCGTCACCGACCTTGGTGCCGAGACGTTGCGCGTTGGAATCACGGCCGTTGCGGCTCGAGCCCTGTCCTTTTTTGTGCGCCATGATGCCTCCTACGCCTCGATCGCCTCGACGCGAACCTTGTAGTAGTCTTGCCGATGGCCTTGGGTCTTCTTGTAGCCCTTACGACGCTTCTTCTTGAATACGATGATCTTGTCGCCACGGACCGGCGCCAACACCTGGCTGCGCACCACCACACCGTCGACCGTCGGCTGGCCGACGCGAACGGCGTCACCCTGGCTCACCAACATGACCTTTTCGAAGAGCAGGTTGTCGCCCTTCTTGAGGTCGGGCTGGGTACGTTCCACCAGCAGCTCATCGCCCGGGCTGACCCGGTACTGTTTGCCGCCGTGTTCGACTATCGCGTAATCAGTCATTCCACACCTCTCCCCAGCAAAAGGGGCGCTATTTGTAACAGACAGGGCGTTTTGTGTCAATACGCCCCCGCCCATCTACCGATTTCGAATTTGGGATTTCGAATTTGGATTTTGGCTCCCACCCACCCGATACGATCATCATTTCGGGGGGTTGGGTGGAAATCCGAAATTCGAAATCAAAGCGCGCCGAGTTGCTCCGACGGGGTATTTGAAGGCAGGAATGTTCAGAACCCCGGAGGGCGGTCCCCCTGCGGGCCCTGGCCACGGTCGCCCGGGCGCTGCTGCGACCGCATCTGCTGCATTCTGCGCTTGATCTCCTCGATCCTTTGCCACTGCTCATAGGTCAGGATCTGCCGCACCTCGAGCAACATCTCGAAGCGTTCGGTTTCGAGCTTCTGACGTGCGGTCTGGAAATGGGCGTAGGCGGCGCGTACCGGCGCCGGGTCGAAGTCTTGCTGGTCGACGGTGCCCGCGAGATCGAGCCCGGCCTTGTCAACATCGGCCTTGAGATCGATCATGCGCCGCGCGTGCTGGTAGACAACCTCTCGGATCTGAACCTGCTGCTCGTCCGTGAGACCGATCCGACTCACCAACCGTTGATCTTCCCACCACCTGCCAGGGGGAAGATCGAAATCGTCCGCCGCGAGTGGGCCCGCCGCCGCGATCAGCGCGATGATCACCAACATCTTTTTCATGACTGCCTCCACGTCCGCCCCCTCACGACGCTCCGTTTTCAAAAATCGCATCATCGATCCCCTGGTCGATGACCTCGAACCCCGGGATCGAGTCATCGGCCAACATGGCGTCAACCTCGGCCAAGATCTGCTCCACGGGCAGCTCGGAGACGACACCGGCGTCAGGCTTCGGTGCCGGCGTCCACAGCGCCCTGAGACCGATTGCCACCACCAAAACCGCCGCCACGGCGAGCAATGGGCGGGTCCACATGCGCCGAACGGGCCGGACGGTCAGTGTCGCCGGCAGCTTCAACATGATCTCGTGTCGTTGCCGCTCCCAGTTCGGGGCCTCGGCCTCGAGATCTCCCCGTCGGGCATCAATGGCGTCTCGCAGCGCCGACACCTGTTGGCGACAGCTCAGGCACGATCCGAGATGTTCCTCGGCCGTCGCATCGAGCTCGAGGCCGGCGACCGCTGCAGTGAGCTCACGCTCTTCGAGATGGATTTTCATCGGTATGTTCCCAACTCCTGGCGCAGCCTGTGCACCGCACGGTGCAGCTGCGTCTTGACCGTTCCCACGTGGACATCGAGCGCGGCTGCGATCTCCTCGAGATCCATTTCGGCGTAGAAACGGAGGCGGAAGATCTCGCGCTGTCGCGGGGGAAGGCTTTTCTCATGAATAGCGAGACGGGCGACGGCCTGCTTTTGCATCGATCGCGCCTCCGGTCCGGCGCCCTTGTCCGGCACCCTCTCGAGGAGGCTGGTTTCGTCTTCGCTGTCAAAATCCTCGGCGACCACCGCCTCGCGGCGTCGCCTCCGCAGCTCGTCGAGGCACGTGTTGATGGCGATTCGAGTGAGCCAGGTGGAGAAGGCGGCGAGGCGGTCGAATTCGCCGATCCTGGTAAATGCTTTGACCAGGCTGTCCTGAGCCGCTGCGTCGGCCTCCCCCCCACCCACATATTGCCGGCACACCATCCATACCCGGCGCTGGTGACGGTTGACCAGCTCGCTGAAGGCGTCATGGTCGCCGTTCTGCGCCCGCAGGACCAGTACATCGTCCGCTTGGGAAAGATCTGTTCGAGACGGGTCCATGGCCTTTGCTCGCAACACCCTCTTTCGACGATCGGCGTCGTTATCGGTTGACATCGTGCCTGATCCCGATCCCGATCCTGACAAGGCTATTCCGCCGGCACAACCACCTTCAACGCCCCCGGCACGACCTCGAAGCGGGCCACCGGCGGTTCGAGGGTCACCGAGTTGCCGTCGAGATGGGCGGGCAACGGTTCGTCAAAGTGAAGTTCGAGCCATGGTGTCTGCAGCTCGTGGGTTCCCCTCTTCGCGCCCAGGGCGCCCCGCATCGCCGCCGCCAGTCGCAACAGCCGTCCGAAGGGACCGACCTCCTCCACCAGACAGGCATCGAGGAGACCGTCGTCGGGCACGGCAGCGGGGGTTAAGGCAAAACCGCCGCCGGTGGTCGGTCCACCGTGGACCGCAAGAATCAGCATCGTGCCCTCGTATTTTCGACCCTCGGTCACCATCCGCACCCTCTGCATCCGGTACTGGAACAGCGCTGAAAGAGCCGCCGCAAGGTAGACAAGGATCCCTCGCAGCAAGGGGACCTTTGCCTCCTTGATTTTCATCGCGCGGTCGTTGATGTCGCCGGTGAGGCCGACGCCAACTGCATTCACGACCACATGGTCGCCGATACGGATGAGATCGACGGGCCGGATCCGGCCATTGACAGCCGTTCGCACCGCCTCCTCGAGGTCCTGGGGTACGCTAAGGGTCCTTGCGGCATCGTTGCCGGTGCCAAGGGGAAGAATCGCAAGCTCGCCACCGCCTGCCCGATAAAGCCCCTCCGCCGCCTCGCACACCGCACCGTCGCCACCCGCGATGACCACTCTTTGGATACCCTCTTTGACGGCTGCTGCTGCGAGCTCGGTCGCGTGCCACGGCGCCCCGGTGAAGACCACCGGTGCGGTCAGACCCCACTCTTTCAAGGATTCTGCGATTTGCGGCCACTCACGGCCGAGTCGCCCGCTGTCCGCCGCCGGATTGACGATGATGCGCACGGGGAAAGACTATCAGAGGAAACCAAGCTGCGGTGCCGGATTACGCGGGTTCGGGCCTCGCTGCGCAGGATTGTGTTTCGTGCACGCGTGTACTAATCTGATCCACGATTTCGCGCGGCTCCGTCAACATCGTGAAGGCGTCGGAAAAAACGATCACGAAGGTAGAAGATGGACTTTTTTCAAATCGCGATCGTGATCCTCCTCGGGCTCGCCGTTTCGGATCTGATCGTGGGCGTCAGCAACGACGCGGTCAACTTCCTCAACTCGTCGTTCGGCTCGAGGGTGGCGCCGCGCCACGTTATCATGTTCGTGGCCAGCCTCGGCATGTTGGCCGGGGTCACGTTTTCGAGCGGCATGATGGAGGTCGCCCGCAAGGGCATCTTCCACCCCCAGTTCTTCACTATGCCGGAGCTGATCGTGCTCTTCCTCGCGGTCATGTTCACCGACATTCTATTGCTCGACCTTTACAACACCTACGGCCTGCCGACCTCGACCACAGTTTCGATTGTCTTCGAGCTGCTCGGCGCGGCGGTGGCGGTGTCGATGCTCAAGCTCGCGACGACGGGTCGCAGTCTCTCCGAAGTGTTGGATTACATCAATACCGGCAAGGCTTTGACCATCATCTTTGGCATTCTATTGTCGGTGGGAGTCGCGTTTTTCGCGGGGGCCATCGTCCAGTTTTTCAGCCGCCTCCTATTCACATTCGACTACGAGAGACGACTCCGCCGCTGGGGCGGGCTGTGGGGTGGGGCTGCGCTCGCCACCATCACCTACTTCATCCTGATCAAAGGCGCCAAGGGCGCCTCCTTTATCACCTCCGAGACCGTGGTTTGGATCCAAGAGCACACCGGTCTCATCCTCCTCTCCTCGTTTGCGGTGTCGGCGGTGCTGCTGCAGATTGTGCTCCTGGCCACTCGCTTCAATATTCTCAAAATCGTCGTTCTGATGGGCACATTTGCCCTCGCCATGGCCTTCGCCGCCAACGACCTCGTCAACTTCATCGGCGTTCCGCTTGCCGGTTTGAGCGCCTACAAGGTGGCCAACGCCACCGCCGACCCACTTACCGCGACCATGAACGCACTGGCGGGGCCGGTCCGTTCGAACACCTTCTTCCTCCTGATAGCCGGCGTCATCATGGTGGTCACGCTGTGGGTGTCGCGCAAATCGCGGACGGTTTCGCGCACCGAACTCACTCTGGGGCGCCAGGAGGAGGGTTTCGAGCGCTTCGAGTCGACAGGGCTGTCACGGAGCATCGTGCGCCTCGTGTCGGCCGTGCTCGAAAACACCGGAAGGCTGTTCCCACCCAGCCTTCGGCGCTGGGCGACGCGCCGTTTTGATCGCTCGAGATTCCGTCCCACCCCCGCCACAGACGGCACGACTCCCTCGTTCGACCTCCTCCGCGCCGGGGTCAACCTAGTGGTGGCGAGCGCGTTGATCTCGCTCGCGACCTCGTTCAAGCTGCCGCTCTCCACAACCTATGTCACATTCATGGTGTCCATGGGCAGTTCGCTGTCCGACCAGGCGTGGGGCCGTGACAGCGCGGTTTACAGGGTGAGCGGGGTGCTGACCGTCATCGGCGGCTGGTTCTTCACCGCCATGATGGCATTCACCGTGTCGTCAATTTTTGCCACTGCGCTCTTCTTCGGGCGCGCCCCGGCCGCAGGCGGGATCGCGGTTCTGGCCGCGTTCTTGATCTACCGTACTCACCATGTCCATCGGCGCCGCGAGGCCGACGTGCAGTCGCTCGAGGTCTTCAACCTGCGCAAGATCACGGACTGGGCAGCCGCGACAGCGGTGACCGTGGATCACATGGGGACTTTCCTGCGTGAGGTGCGCCGGGTCCTCGACCAGGGCTTTGACGGTCTCTTCCAACAAAACCGTCAGACTCTGAAAGCCGCCCGCGAAGGCCAGCGTCGCGTCCAGCTGTGGTCGAACATTATCGCCGCCAATATCTTCAAGGTGTTTCGCCTCGGCCGCTGGGAGGAGGTCGAGCGGACCCAACGCTACGCTCCAACCATCTCCAGTCTGCAGGAGATCTCCGAAAGCGTGCGCGACATTGTGGTGCGTGCCCATTTGCACGTCGCCAACAACCACTCCGGGCTGCTTATCGAACAGATTGCCGAGCTCGACCAGATCAGGGCGGCGCTCGTAGAGATCCTCGACCACACATCGCGTTCCCTCAGAAGCAAAGAGGAGCCGGACAAGAAAACGATCGCCACCTGCAATCGCGAGCTCAGAAAGCTCGTCAACGAGTTCGACCAGAACCAGATCATGCGGATCCAGGCCAACCGTTCGAAGACCCGCCTCAGCATCCTCTTTTACAGCCTTGTCTGGGATTCGCTCAAAATCGCGGAGCAGACCACGTATCTGTTCGAGGTCTTCCACGAATCGCTGCGCATCGAAGAAACGCTCGAGGAGCGTTTCCCTGCGCGGCCTCAGACCGCGCCTGCCCCCGAACCGGTCTGAGTGATTGCCGGCCCGCCGGACTCCCGCTCCACCGCCACGAGGCGGACATTCACCGTGGTGCCGACACCCTCGCGCGAGTCGAGGTCGATGCTGCCGCCGAGCGCCTGCACCATGTGCTTGACGATGGCCAGGCCGAGTCCGAGGCCGCCGTCGCCCGGAGTCCGCGCACGGTCGACGCGGTAGAACCGCTGGGTGACCGCCTTGAGCTCGTCCGCGGGGATGCCCTCGCCGTTGTCCTCGACCTCGATGACCGGCACCGCTGCCTCGAAGAGGCCCCGGACCTTGACCCAGCCGCCGGGGCGATTGTACTTGATGGCGTTGTCGACCAGGTTTCGGATCACGCGGTAAAGCCCACGGCGGTCGCCCCAGCACACGAGATCTTCGTCGACAGCGGTCCGCACCGTGACCTCGGCTTCCGCCGCCTCGGGACGGAGGTCGACGACCACATCTCGAACCGTGCTCGACAGCGGCACCGACTCGAGTTGCAGCTCGACCTGACCGGCCTCGATCGTGGCGAGCTCGTAGAGCTCGGCCGTGAGCCGGTCGAGACGTTCGACCTGGTGAACCAACATTGCTGCGAGTCTCGGATCGACCTCACCCTCCAGGGCTTCCACCGTCGTCCGCAGAACTGTCAGGGGAGAACGCAGCTCGTGGCTGAGGTCCTGGACAAAGCGGCGCCGGAACTCAGCCGCCCGGCGCACCAGGCCGACATCCGTGAACAGAACCACGGCACCGCCGCCGCGCACCGGAAAGGCGTGCAGCTCCCAGAGGCCGCGCGGATTTTCGATCACCACGGTGTCGGGTTCGTTGCCGGCTGCCGCGGCCTCCACCGCCTGCACTGCGTCCGGGTTGCGCAGGATCTCCAGGAGATGGGTGCCGAGCGCGATGCTGTCGACGCCACAAAAACGTCGGGCCACGCGGTTGATGAGCCGTATTTCGAGCTCCGAGCTCACAACCAGCAGACCATCACCGAGGCTTGAGGTCAGGTCCTCAAGGAGTTCCGAAGTACGGGCTCGCTCGGTCTCGCACGTCGCGGCGGTGTCTCGCAGCGCCCGCAGGGCGCGCTCCGCCCGGTGAGCGTTCTCCACCCCGAGGTTGCGCATGATCTCCCGCAACGGGGCCAACACCGTTCGCCAGGTGAGCCCTTCGAGAACCGCCACCGCCAGCGCCCACAATGCGGCAACGAGCCACATCGCCCCCCCACCCCGTCCCGACGCCCAGACGAGCCCGGCGACGAGCAGCGGCAAGCCCGCGAGAACCGCCGTCAGCAGGTGGCGGCGCCGCCTCACGGATAGCCCCGGAAACGGTAGCCGGCGCCGATCACGGTCTCGATCGCCTCAGAGCCGAGCTTCTTGCGCAGCGCGCGGACATGAACGTCGACAGTCCGCGTCTCGATCTCGCTCGACAGGCCCCACACGCGCTCGAGGATGCTCTCGCGAGAGGCGACCCGCGGCCGCGTCGTGACGAGATACCACAGGAGCTCGAACTCGCGCATAGTGAGCCGGACCGGCTCATGATCGAGGCGCACCTCCATTGCGCCCCGCTCGACCTCCAGCCGCGAATCGCTGTACGAGTCTTCCGGCACGCCACCATCGAGGCTCCGCCGACGCAGCAATGCACGGATCCGGCTCCGGAGCTCGCGCAACGAGAACGGCTTGGTGATGTAGTCGTCGGCGCCGAGGTCGAGCCCGAGGACACGGTCGCTCTCGGTCACCCTCGCGGTGAGGATGATGATCGGCAGATCGGCGACCGCCGGTGTCTCACGAAGCTCTCTGCAGACCCCGAGGCCGTCGAGGTCGGGCAGGTTGAGGTCGAGGATCACGAGATCCGGTGGGTTGTCGAGGATCCCTTCGAGCCCTTCGCGTCCGGTGGCGAATCGTGTGACCTGGTAGCCGTCGCGCTCGAGCGCGATGCCAAGCGTCGTCGCGAGATCTCGGTCGTCCTCGACCAGAGCCAGGCGCTGAGGCGTCATCTCACTCCTCCTCGGGGAGATGGACGTGGCGGATCGGTTTCGCCTCCACCAAGTAGACCACCTCTTCGGCGATGTTGGTCGCTTGGTCGGCAATGCGCTCCGCGTAGCGCGCCACCAGGATCAGGTCGATGGCCCGGGATATCGTCTTTGGGTCCTCGATCATGTAGGTCAACAGCACGCGGAAAATCTGCATGTAGAGATCGTCAACCTCGTCGTCGCGGAGGATGACCGCGCGGGCCGCCTTAGCATCGCGGGCGACATAGGCGGCAATCGAGTCCGAGACCATGGCGTGGGCGAGGCCGAGCATCCGCGGAAGATCGACCACCGGCTTGAGCTGCGGGTACTTGCTCATGTGGAGGATCCGCTCCGCGATGTTGACCGCGTTGTCGGCGATGCGCTCGAGCTCCGGCCCGAGCTTGATGGCGACAATCACGAAACGGAGATCGGTCGCGGTCGGCTGGTGGCGGGCGATAAACTCGGTCGCCAGGCGATCGATCGCGACCTCGCGCTGGTCGATCTCCTCATCCATTGCAATCACCGTTTCCGCAAGCTCGTTGTTGTGTTCAGCGAGCGCCATCGCGACGTCGTCGAGACACTTCTCGACCAATCCCGCCATCGACAGGATGCCATGTTTGATTTCCTCGAGCTCTTCTTCGAATTGCCGGTGCATGGCTTTCTCCTACCTCCCTCACTCTATCCAAATCTCCCGGTGATGTACTCCTCGGTGATCGCCTGCCGAGGGTTGGTGAACATGGTCATGGTGTCGTTGTACTCCACCAGCTCACCGAGCATGAAGAAGGCGGTCCGATCGGCAATCCGCGCCGCCTGCTGGAGATTGTGGGTGACGATGATGATGGTGTAGCTCTCCTTGAGCTGGAGGAGGGTTTCCTCGATCTTGGCGGTCGAGATCGGGTCGAGGGCCGAGGCGGGCTCGTCAAGCAGGAGAATGTCGGGCTCGTTGGCCAACGCGCGGGCGATGCAGAGCCGCTGCTGCTGACCGCCCGAAAGGTCGAGCGCAGAGTCGTCGAGGCGCTCGCGCACCTCCACCCACATATCGGCCAGGCGCAGCGATCCTTAGACCAGCACCACGAGGCGGCCACGAACGCGGACCCCGGTCATACGGGGGCCGAAGCTGATGTTCTCGTGGATCGACATCGGAAAGGGGTTGGACTTTTGGAAGACCATGCCGACCCGTTTTCTGAGCCGCTCGAGGTCGACATCCGGGCGATGGACGTCCATCCCTTCGACGACCACCTCCCCTTCCACCCGCACGCCTTCGATCATGTCGTTCATGCGGTTGAAGCAGCGCAGGAAGGTCGACTTGCCGCAACCGGACGGCCCGATGAGCGCCGTGATCTCACGTTCCGGCATTTCGAGGTCGATCCCCTTCAAGGCATGCGTGTCCCCGTAGTACAGGTGGAGGCCACGGCTTTTCAGGGCGGTGCCGTGGTCGGCGACATCGACCTCGTGGGTCGAGCTCGCGAAAGAACCCCGCGGGCTTCGAAACACGTTTTGGTGGGAGTTCATCGAATCCTCGTTTCGGGGATTTTCCATCATACCGCCTGCCCTTGATAGGCTCGCCGCAAGCGGCGTCGGACGACGATCGCGGTGAGGTTCAGGAGAATGACCAAGAGCAGCAGCACCAGTGTAGTGGCGAAGGCCATCGGCTTGGCCGCCTCCACGTTCGGTGATTGCATCGACACATCGTAGATATGGAAGCCGAGGTGCATGAACTTGCGCTGCAGATGGAGAAACGGCGCGGTCCCGTCCACCGGGAGGCTCGGCGCCAGCTTCACCGCCCCGGTAAGCATCAGCGGCGCGACTTCGCCGGCGGCGCGGCTCACGGCCAGGATGAGTCCGGTGAGAATGCCGGGCATCGCCGCCGGCAGGATGATTCGGCGCAGGGTCTGCCAGCGGGTGGCACCGAGTGCCAGGGATCCATCGCGCCAATTCCGAGGCACGGCCAGCAGGCCTTCCCGGGTCGCCACGACCACCACCGGGACCGTCAACAGGGCCAGGGTCAAGGAGGCCCATAGCACGCCGCCGGTGCCGAAGGTCGGCGTCGGCAGCTTGTCCGCGAAGAACGCCTGGTCCACCGCCCCGCCCACCTGGTAGACGAAGAATGCGAGTCCGAACATCCCGAAGACGATCGACGGCACGCCGGCAAGGTTGTTGACCGCCTGGTTCGCGAGCCGCAAGGCCAGGCCGGGCCGCGCATACTCGGTCATGTAGACCGCAGTCACCACACCGAGCGGCACCACCGCAACGCTCATCAGCAGCACCAGCAGGACGGTGCCGAAGAGCGCCGGAAAGATCCCGCCCTCGGTGTTCGCCTCGCGTGGTTCAGTGAACAGAAAAAGCACGCCTTCCCGAACCGCGTGGGCAACCCGAGAGAGAAACCCCAACCTGTTCGACCACACCACCTCGATCACATTGGCGAGCGGAACATCGATCCGGTCCGCCCCGGCAGCGAGGACAATTCGCGACCGCATCAATCGCTGCGCGTTGCCCTCGTGGTCTTCGAGCAGCGCCTCGAGACGCGGCCCAAGTCGTTTGGCCTCCACCGCCACGGTGTCCTCGAGTGCGGAAATTTCCTGTGCGCCCTCCGGCGTTCCGGCACGCGCCGATCTCTCCAGCAAGTCGAGGCGCTCCTCGAGGCGCGTCAGGGGGCGGCGCATCTGGTCACGCTCGTTCTCGAGGCGTCGATTTTCGCGACGCCACTCCTCGCCGGTCTCGAGGAAGTCTTCGAGTGCCCGCGGGGAATTGATATCGACCTGGGCACCATCGTCGCGATACGCCCCGACGATGCGTCCGAAGGCGTCGCCGTACTCGGAACGCACGATCCGCACGAGGTCTTCCGACTGTGATCGGGCGGCGATCGCCGCCTCGTCAATCCACATGAAGTCCGACCGCGTCAACTCACGGTTGCCGGTCTTGAGCTTCACCCGGTAGACGGTGGCAGCGACCTCTTTGCCGGCCGCCGGGATCGGCTCGCGCGCCACGATCTCGCCGATGCGGACGGTGCCGTCATCAAGGACGATCTCCGAGATCCGAGCCGGCCAGAACCAGCCGAAGGCGTTGACCGCCACGATCCAAAGAAGCGCCCCCAGCATGAGAAGGATGGCCAGCGTCGCGAGGGCGGTGGTCCAAATCCCGGGCGTTCCGGAGGGAAGACCCTTCCGTCGCCCAACAAAAGACCCACTGACGGTCTCAGAACCGCGCATAACGCTTCCGAAGGTAGCTGCCGACGAGGTCGGCCGCAGTTGTCAGGATGAAGGTGAAGGCAAAGAGCAGGGTCCCGGTGAGGAAGAGAACGCGGAACAGCGTGCCGCCCACCGGCGCTTCCGGAATCTCGACCGCAATCGCTGCCGACATCGTGCGCATGCCGTTGAAGAGGGAGAGGTCGAGGAGCGGCGTGTTGCCGGCCGCCATGAGAACGATCATCGTCTCCCCGACCGCGCGGCCGAGGCCAAGCATCACCGCCGCAAAGAGCCCAGGGCTCGCCGCCGGCACGACCAATCGGATCGCGGTCTGCCAGCGCGTCGCCCCGAGAGCTCGGCTGGCGTTGACCAGCGCCCTCGGCACCGCTGAGCAGGCATCTTCAGCAATCGTGAAGATCACCGGTATCACCGCGAAACCGAGGCCGAGACCGACCACGATGCTGTTGCGCTGGTCGTAGCGGAGGCCCCACTCGGTGAAGAGAAATCGCTGGAAGTCGCCACCGAAGAACCGTGTTTCAATCGGTCCAGCAACGAGCGCCATCAGCGCGGCCATCACAGAGCCAACGGCGAGAAGAACCACGAGCTCAATGCCGTCTGGAAGCCGACGACGGAGGTCCGCCGGCAGCAGCCGCCACAAAACCAGTGCCAGCACGACCGAAAGTGGCAGGGCGACGGCGCCGAGCAGCACGGCGAGGAGCGCTCCCTCGAGCCGCGGCGCCAGCCACAGGGCCGCGAGAAAGCCCACCACCACCGAGGGAACGGCCGCCATGAGCTCGAGGGTCGGTTTGACTGTCGATTGCAACCACGGAGGGGCGAGCTGGGAAACGTAGACTGCCGCAAACAACGCCAGGGGCAGCGAGAAAAGCATGGCGTAAATGGTCGCCTTGAGGGTACCGAAGATCAGCGGCCACACGCTCAGCTTGGGCTCGAAAGCATCCGAACCGCCGGTCGATTGCCAAACCCACTTGGGCGCCGCATAACCCTCGTACCACACGGGCAAAAAGAGGGTTCGGAAACTGATTTCGGGATGCGGATTGTCGATCGACCGGCGCAGCACCGAACCACCCGAGAGGGCAACCGCTCCGTCGCCTTTCGGGTCGATGGAAAGCGCCGTCACCGGCCCGTTCGACCACTGGTCAGATAGCAGACGTCGACCGGAGGTCGAGTGATAGAGCGTGACACTGCCGTCTTCGGCTCCGACCGCGAAACCGCGGCCGCGGCTCGACGGCGCAATCTTCGTCGCGCGGGCCGGAAGCATTGCCGCCGTTCGAACCACGATCCACTGCGAAGGCGCGCTCGAAAGGCTGACATCCGGTCGATTTGAAAACCGCTGGCCGAGCTCGTCGTCACGCACCACCGCCGCCTCGCCGGGTCCGACAGTCGCGCCGGGCAGTTTCAGCCGATGCCGGCCCGTGTTTTCGACCTTGAGTCGCGGCACCTCGAGGAGCAGACTCACCGAATCATCATCACCGGCAGCCACCAGGGTGCCGCCGCCGATCAAGAACCTGGCGGCGGCTATCGACGCGGGAACACCGATGACCGAGGCCTGGGTCAGCGACGGCCAACGAAAGACCCTCAGCGCGCCGTCGCCATCCACCGCCGCCACACAGGAGAGGCCCTCTGCCACGGCCACCTGGCGCACGCCGTCGAGCCATGAAGGCGCCGAAACCAATTCCCAGGATTCGTTCTCGGCAGTCCACGATGCGAGAGAGAGGTTACCTTGCGTCGTCCACGCAGCAATGAGAAGGTTCCCGTTCTCGTCGGAGTTGGCGGTCACACCGGCCCATCGTTCCCGCTCGAGAAGTACCGGGTCGGCCGCCGGGCGCCACTGTGCGGTGGTGGAGCGGACATCGCTTTGCCAAGTGTCGCGAAATCGGAGGAGACCAACATGGACCTCCCCCTCCTCGGTGATCGCCGACAACAGGCCGTGGATCTCGTGGTCCGCCGCGGCCAGTCGGGATGGCGAGTCTGCGCCGATCTTCAGATCCTCGAAGGCGCGTACTCCTGGAAATCGGATTGTGCCGTCACGATCGAGCACCCACACAACGTCGCGCCGCGGGTCGCTGCCCGCCAACAGTGGATCGCCGCCTTCAGCGACGACCTCCACCGGCCCCTGGGCGGCGCGCCGAAAGAGCGGCGCCGCCTCGGAGGCAATGTTGATCACGATGCCGACGACCACCAGGATAACGAGCAGGCCTCCGGTGCGAATCAGCACAGTGGCGAGCTGGTCCTTGCGGCGCTCGGTCAGGAGAGGGCGCATTCAGCCGCCGATCTTGGCCAGCTGCTCGGCGGCCGTGACGGCGTTGAGGGGATCGAACCCGGCCTTGATGATGACCCTCTGTCCTTCTCGAGAGAGGATGAATCGCAGGTACTCGGCGGTCAGCCGGTCGAGCGATTTCGACGGCGCCTTGTTGACGTAAATGTGGAGGAACCGGGCCAGCGGATAGCTGCCGTCGGCCGCGTTCTCCGACGATGCCGCGACCGCCGGCTGGCCAGCAGCCGGAGACAGCGGCACAGCGCGCACCCCCGAGGTGGTGTAGCCGATCCCCGAGTAGCCGATGCCGAAGCTGTCCTTCTCGATGCCCTGGACCACCGACGCCGACCCCGGCTGCTCCTTGACCGAGTCCTTGTAATCACCCTTGCACAGCGCGTGATCCTTGAAGTACCCGTAGGTGCCGGATGCCGCGTTGCGACCGTACAGCGAGATCGGCGCGGTGGCCCAGTTTCCGGTCAGGCCGAGCTGTCCCCAGGTGCTGATGTCGGCCGCGGCGCCGCACTTGCGGGTCTTGGAGAAGACCGCGTCGGCCTGCTCGATGGTCAGGAATTCGATGGGGTTGTCCTTGTTGACGAAGACCGCGAGGGTGTCGAGGGCGACATCAAAGCGGGTCGGCTCGTAGCCGAAGGCCTCCTCGAACCCGTCGAGCTCCTTGTTTTTCATCTTGCGTGACATGTCGCCGAGCTGGACGGTGCCCTCGATGAGCGCCGGCGGAGCGGTCGACGAGCCCTTGCCCTCGACCTGGATCTTGACCTGTGGATAGAGCTTGCGGAACTCCTCCGCCATCAGGGTTTGGAGCTCGAGCATGGTGTCCGAGCCGGCCGCGTTGAGCGTGCCGCGGAGGCCTTCGGCTTTCGAGTATTTCGGAAGCCTAGGATCGAGGGTGGGGCCGCCGGCGAACACCGGCAAGGCCGCGGCGAACACACACGAGAGGACGAGCGCTTTCAGTTTCATGACAGATCTCCTTTGGGCGCCGGCTGGATGCCGGAGCCTGGTTTGGCAACGACCGTAGTCGCGCCGAGTTCAGAGCAGATGGGGTTCATCTCACCGTCATCAATACTTGACCTGGAGGGTCAGCTGGACGCGATCTTCGGTGTCACGGCCGGGCACGGAGTGCTCGAGGCGATCCCAGTCGAGGACCCAGTAGTTGCCCTTGAAAAACTGCCAGGCGACCCCGGCGATGATACGCTTTCTGACGTCGGCGGACGGGTCGTCGCGGTTGGTGTCGAACCAGTCGTAGCGGCCAATGACGCTGAACCGGGCCGTGCGGTCGAGACGGACCTCGGTGAACAGGGAGTAGCCGTCGTGGGGCAGCGCGTCGCCGTTGGCATCAACCGCCGTGCCGCTCTGGTTGCCCTCCCCGCGTTCGTACTGCGCCGTCGCCACCAGCCGCCGGCTCTCGTAGCTGATCATGGCGGCGAGCACGCTCATGTCGGGAACGTCGGTGGCGGGGCCGTTGCTTTGGTTGCCCTCGGCGGTGATGCCAAAGGCCGAGGCCTGCAAGCCGGGAACGATATCAGGCAGCGGGCGGATGGTGAGGCGGCCTTCGAGCGCCTTGTTGGTGTTCTTTTCGACCGCGTGGTAGCCGCCGCCGTTGTACACGCCGAAACCGAACGACCCCCAACGGCCCGCATAATGGCTCTGCACGTTCTTCTTGAAGTCGTCGGGCATGTCATGGCCGAGGTTGCCGCCGAACAGCACCCCCATGTCGGCCGAGTTGAAGAGCCCGTTGCGCTCCATGAACATCGTGTCCTGCATGCGGAAGCGGTTGACGTGTTCCTCAAAATCGAGCCAGGGCATGTGCGAGACGCCCCACTCCACGTAAGGCTTCTGGACGAAACTGTTCCATTGCCAGTTGAACTGGCCGTAGGCGTACTTCAACCTCACGTTGAGGTCACCCGTTTCGTCCTGTTGGACATCGGGCGTGATGCGGGCCGAGAAATTCGGCGTGATCTTCTTGCGGATGTCGATGTACCCGCGCTTGATCCGGAACACGCTGAAGTCTTCGCCCGACCAGCTGTTGCCGTTCTGATACGAGAGGTACACGAGCGTCCCGATGCTGAGGCCCTCGAGACCCGGTGGAATGGTATTGACCGTCTTGGTTTCCGGCGCCGGAGCGGTCTCCGGTGCGGTCGGCGTTTCGGCCAGAGCCAAAGGCCGCGGAATCGTTGCGACCGGCGGCTCCTGGTTGGTCGCGCGTTGCTGGTCGTACTGCGCTTGCACGGCCTGCGCCTGTTCCATCGTGATGACGCCCTGTTCGACCAGCAGCTCGAGCAGCGGATCGAGCTCCCGCTCCTCAGCGCCGACGCCTGTGACAACAGCACATAGAATG
>CAYRFI010000071.1:0-22913 GCA_964423595.1 uncultured Thermoanaerobaculia bacterium
AACCTTTGCCGCGGTCACCGTGTTGGCCATCAGCATGGCGATGGTCAGCGGGCCGACGCCACCCGGCACGGGTGTGATACGGCCCGCTTTCGGTCGGACACGGGTGAAGTCAACGTCTCCGGCGAGCACCGCACCCCGCTTCTCGAAGGTGGCGATCTTCTTCTCATTGCCCGGGTAGAGGCGCTCAACAGTTTCGCGGTCGGCGATTCTGTGCATACCGACATCGACCACAACGGCGCCATCAGCCACATGCTCCGGCCCGATCAGCGACTGCACTCCCACTGCCGCAACCAGGATATCCGCCTGCCTCGTGAGCGCCGCCAGATCACGCGTGCGCGAGTGGCAGATTGTCACCGTGGCATGGGCATGGAGGAGGAGCATGGCCATCGGTTTGCCAACGATATCCGAACGTCCCACCACGACCGCGTGCCGGCCCGCAATGGATATTCTTTCGCGCTGCAGCATCTCCATGATGCCTGCCGGGGTACAGGGCACCAATCGTGGCCGGCCCTGCTGCAACAAACCGACGTTTTCCGGATGGAAACCGTCCACGTCCTTTGCGGGATCGACCCGACGAAGGATCGACGCGGTGTCGATGGCCGCAGGCAGCGGCAGCTGGATGAGAATGCCGTCGACCTCTGGATCGGCATTGAGGTCATCGACCAGAGACTCGAGCTCTGCCTGCCGCGTGGTCGCGGGCATATTGTGGGTTTGGGACACCATCCCGAGCACGGTCAAGGTCTTTGCTTTGGAGCCTACGTAGACGAGTGACGCCGGATCCTCGCCCACCAGAACGGCATCGAGGCGGGGTGTGACTCCGTGCTCGCCGAGGGCGGCGACCGCAGCGCCAACCTCCTCACGGATCTCGGCGGCGATTCGGGAGCCGTCCAGGTTCTTTGCCGTGTTGTCCATCATGTTCGCCTCCCCTGGTACAACGAAGCGACACCTCCGGTCAGCCGCACCACTTCGACGTTGTCAAAACCAGCGGCCCCGATGGCCAGGCACATTTCACTACCCTCGGCGAAGGTGCTGACCGACGCCGGCAGATAGGCGTAGGCTTCAGGATCTCCGGAAACCATTCGCCCGACCCGCGGTGGAACGTTTCGCATCCACCACCCGAGCAACGGTGCTATCGGTCCGCGCGGACGCGAAAAATCCAGCACCAACAACTCGCCCCCGGGACGAATCACACGTGCGAGTTCACAAAGGCCAGCTTCAAGGTCAGCGAAATTCCGCACGCCGAAGGCAACCGTCACCACGTCCACGGACGCTTCTGCAATCGGCAAGCGAAGGGCGTCGGCCGCGAAAAGAACCAGTGATCGTCCACTCGAAGAGCTCTTGGACTGCGCCTCGCGAAGCATCGGCAGACAGAAATCGGCGCCGATGACATGCATCCCGTGCATGGCCAGGGCGAGGTCTCCGGTGCCCGTGCAGACGTCGAGCACCCGCTCGGGACGGGCGGCCGCCACCCGCCGTGCAACGGTCTTTCGCCAGCTCACGTCCCGGCCAAGAGAGAGCACCCGATTGAGGAAATCGTACGTGGGGGCGATGCGCCCGAACATCCCTCGGATCTCGGAGCTCTGCTTCGACAGCAGCTCCTCCCGCATGGCGCGAAGAGTAGCACGAGGGCCTGGGGCTTGCTGACGGCCTGCGGCCGTCGCGACTCACCTCCGCCAGCGAGTGGCCGTTGGCCGACCACCAACCGTCCTACCTTTTCGGCCGACGGCCACCGATCGCTGCCGGCGGCGAGTTGCGGCTAAACCTGCATGTCTCACCAACCGTTTTCTGCGGCCGTGGAGCTGGTGAAATATGCAGGTCAAGTTAGAGGAGTGACACGAAACAAGCTGGCAACTCAAGCCTCAGGCCTCAAGCCCTTCGGGCGCGCGTCAGGGGCTTTCGAGCGCATCGCGGAGAGCAACGAAGGCTTTGTGGCGGTGAGAGATGAGGTTCTTTTCCTCCTCGCTCATCTCGCCGTACGTGCGACTCCCGCCGTCGGCTGGCACAAAAACGCTGTCCCAACCGAAACCTCCAGCACCTCGGGGACTCGGAGAGATCGTACCCTCCACCACCCCTTCCCCGAACACCTCGGTGGATCCATCGGTGGCGCAGATCAGGCACCGGGCAGTGGCGTGACGATCGTCGAAACAGCCCGAAATCCTACAGACTCCTTCAGGCCCGACGCTCGCCAACAGCCACCGTATCAGCGGTCCGGGGAAACCACCGAGACCGGCCAGCTCGAGGCTCGTGTCCTCCACCAGAGCCGGCCGTCCCAGGCGTTCCCACGCCGCCCTGGCCTTGCCGCGAACGACCTCCTCGAGGTTGAGGGTTTGCATTTCCGGGAGATCGATCTCGCAATGATCGAGCGACTGACCGAGAACGGCTTCCGCCTCGCGGAGCTTACCGAGGTTGGATGTGACAAAGACCAGGTCGTCAAGGCGCATCAAATCTTCGCCTCAATCTTCTCAATCTCCTCGGCTGCGACACGGAATATGTTGATCTTGCGGCTCAAGCCCTTGAGCTGGACCGAGCCCAGCGGTTCGGTCGGGAAGAGACCGGCAACCGCCGCCTGGGTTGACTCCCCCAATACGATGGTACCGGGCTTGGCAACATGCTCTTCGAGCCTGGACGTGACGTTGACGGTATTGCCGAGCACCGTGTAGTCGACTCGGCTCGCGGAGCCGATATCGCCGACCACGACCGGGCCCGAGTTGACCGCAATACGCACCTCGATCCGGTCGTCGCCCGCAGCCTCGCGTTCGGTATTCCATTCGTCGAGCGCGGTCAGCAGCTCGAGTGCGGAGCGAACCGCTCGTTCAGCGTGATCGTCTTGAGGCAAAGGCGCGCCAAAGAACGCCATCACCGCGTCACCTATGAACTTGTCGAGAGTCCCTCCGTACTTGAAGATCACATCGGCGGCGAGTGAAAAGAATTGGTTGAGAAAAGCGGCTACATCCTCCGGTGGAAGGGTTTCGCAGCGCGCGGTGAATCCGACGATGTCGGCGAAGAGTATCGAGGTCTCGCGCAAAGTGACCGTCGCGCGGTCATTCCCCGCGTCCGACAGAACGGCTTCGATCACCGCTGGCGAGTGGTAGCGCTCGAGGCGGTCGCGAGCCTGCCGTTCACGTCGGATGTTTTCGTTCAACCGTGCCCTTTCGATGGCCACCGCCGCGTAATTCGATAATGCGGTGAGAAGATCGAGATCGGAGGCCGAAAAGGAACCCACGTGAAGGGGCGAGTCGACGTAAATCACGCCGATGACCCGCTCGCGGTGCCACAGCGGCGCACACATGGCTGAACGGATCTGATGAATTCGAACACTTCGTCCGGCTTCGAATCGTTGGTCGGCCTGCGCGTCATGGGTCAGGATCGCCACCTGCTGTCGCGAGACCATGTCGAGGATCGTGCGCGAAATCGGAACCTCGGCATCCTCGGCCACTTCGGACTCGCGAACCCGATTGAGCTCGAGCTGGGGGTTGCCGTCGGCATCGAAGAGCACAATGAAGCCGCGGTCGACCCGAAGCTGGTCGAAAACCAGATCCATGACTTTTTCAAGCACCGGATCCAGCTCCTCGACCTGAATCAGCACCTTGCCGACCTGGGCGAGAATCTCGAAGACGCGTTCACGGGGACCAATTTCCTTCGAGATCTCCTGCGGCTGTCCCTCGAGTCCGTAGTCCTGGTTGAACTCCGACAGGGGCCGCATATAGGTGGCTGATGACAGACCCCCGGTGTCGCCGGCGGCTTCCTCCACTCTCAGTTCGAAGCTCCCGACGCCCAGCAGATCGCCGAGCGCAAATGGGCCGGAGGCGACGAATTCCTCGTTGATCCTGACGCCGTTAGTGGACTCGAGGTCCACGAGGTGGAGCTCTCCGTCCCTTTCTTCGACCCGAGCGTGGTGCCGCGAAACCGAAAAATCCCTCAACACGACGTCGTTGTCACTCGAGCGACCGAGAGTCAGTCCGTCCCGGACCGCAACTCGGTGCGAAACGCCGCTATCTTCGAAGACCAACTCCAGCATTTGGACTCATTGTACCGTCAACATCGCCCGATCCCCCGCGTTCCGTGCAAGGATGACCGCAATGGCGCTTCGAATGAAGCTCGAGATTGCCTATCACGGTCGTTCGTTCCACGGCTGGCAGCAACAGCGCGAACAACGGACGGTGCAGGGCGAACTCCAAGACTCGCTCGCCGCACTCTTCCGCGGCCGCCGAGTCTCGGTTGTGGGCGCGGGCCGTACCGATGCCGGAGTCCATGCGGCAGGTCAGGTCGCACACCTCGATCCTCCCGGTTCGATTCCCCCTGAGGCGCTGGTCCGCGGCCTCAACTCCCGACTCCCCCCGCAGATCCGGGTGCTGTCCGCGCGCCCCGTTCCTGCAACCTTCCACGCCCGCAAGAGCGCTGTGGGGAAGCTCTATACCTACCGGGCCCGATGGCGGGAGCCAAGGATGCCGTGGCTCGAACAGCGCTCGGCTGCGGTGACGAAGATCTCCGATGAAACGAGCTTTGCGGCCGCCCTCGACCTGTTCGCGGGTCGCCACGATTGGGCATCGTTCACGGTCCCCAACCCAGGAGCCGAATCAACCACCCGAACCCTCTTTCGGGTACGGCTCCGTCATCTCCGTGACGGCATCGATCTCGATTTTTTCGGCGAGGGCTTCCTGCGATACCAGGTTCGTCGCATGGTGGGGGCGCTGCTGGAGGTCGGTTCAGGCGAGCGAAGCGCGGATGATTTGAGGAATCTGATCTCAAACCCACGGCCCGGCGCACAAATCCGCACTGCTCCCGCCCACGGACTCTGCCTCGAGCACGTCTACTATCGGAGCTGTCCCGCGGTTACAGGAGAGGGACTGGACCAGAGCTCAGCGATGTCGTCATGAGACCTTGTGGTAGACTTTCCAACCCTGGTGTTGACTGTGATGCAGCTTCTTGATGAGATCGCCGCACCTGGCACCCGCGAACGCGAGATCTTGGAGCGAATCGACCCTGATCGCATGCCTCGCCACGTTGCCATCATCATGGACGGCAACGGACGCTGGGCGAAGGCTCGCTCGCTGCCTCGTGTCGAGGGCCACCGCGCAGGTATTCGATCGGTGCGCGAGACCGTGGAAGCTGCGGCTCGTCTCGGATTCGAGGTCATTACCCTTTACGCCTTCTCGACCGAAAACTGGAAACGACCACGTCACGAGGTGCTGACCCTGATGGGGTTACTCAAGGAATACATCAACCGCGAGCTCAACAGCCTTCGCGACAACAACCTTCGTTTCCGCCCGATCGGTCGGATCGATCAGCTCGATTCCTCGGTCCAGCGGGAACTGCAGCGCGCCGTCGAAGGAACCGCCGACTGCACCGGCACTCTCGTCCAGATCGCCCTCAACTATTCGGGGCGCCAGGAACTGACCGATGTGATCCGTGCCGGTGTAACCGAAGGCGTCAACGGCACGCTCAGCCCGGACGGGGTCGACGAAGAGTGGATCAACAACCACCTCACGACCAGCGGTTGTCCGGACCCCGACCTCTTGATCCGCACCTCGGGCGAACAACGCATCTCGAACTTCCTGCTCTGGCAGGTGGCCTACGCGGAGATTTACTTCTGTCCGGTCTTATGGCCGGATTTCACCACGGCGGACCTGCTCACCGCCGTCCTCGAGTTCCAGCGGCGTGAACGGCGATTCGGCGGTCTTGCACCGGATGGCAATGTCTTCACGCCGACCGGAGAGCCCGGGGCCACTTCGTGAAGCGCGAACTGTTTGCAGCTGTTGCAATCCCGGTTGTAATCGTGACCATCGGCTGGCTGCCTCCCTGGGGATTCCTCGCAATTCTCTGGATGGCTGCGCTGCTCGCATGCGACGAGTATCTCAAGCTGGCTCGATCTGCCAACATCGTAGTCGGGCGATGCCTCGTCCTCATCTTGATGGGCGCTCTTCTGGTCACGTCATGGTTTCACGGTGTCAACGGCCTCGCGATCACAGCGGCGGCGACGCTGGTGATCCTGCCGACCGTTCGCCTGGTCCGTCCGGAATCGCCGCAGGGAAGCCTTTCCGGGGTCGCTGCCGAGTGTTTTGCGGTCCTCTATCTGGGAGCAACCGCCGCGTGTCTCGGGTGGTTGCGGCTATGGCCCCAGGAACCAACCGGGGTCAAGATCCTGTTTTTCTTTCTCGCCTGCGTCTGGGTCGGTGATTCCGGCGCCTATTACGTCGGGAAGAATTTTGGCCGCCACAAGATGTCACCGAAAATCAGCCCCAAGAAGACCGTCGAGGGTCTGGCGGGTGGCGTCGTCACCACCTATGTGGCCGGGGCGGCCGCGGCCTTTATCCTTGACCTTGAGCTCAGTGCCACGCATATTTTCGCGCTGGCAACAATCCTCGCTGCCGCCGCCCCGGTGGGTGACCTCATCGAATCGCTTTTCAAACGTGACAGCGGTATCAAAGACTCGTCGAGCCTGATACCAGGACACGGTGGGCTGCTCGATCGCACCGACAGCCTCTTCTACCCGGCGCCACTGGTGCTCGGATACCTCCTGCTGACCGGCCTCGTGAAATGAAGCGGATTGCTGTCCTTGGATCGACGGGGTCCATGGGGACCTCGACGTTGTCCGTTGTGGCGGCGTTCCCGGACCGTTTTCAGATCGTCGCCCTCGCCGCCGGTTCGAACGTCCAGCTTCTGCGGGAGCAGGTGGCCCACCACAAACCGTTGGTCGTCGCTGTTGCGCGAGCCGAAGACGCCAAAACGCTGGCGAGGGAGTTCACAGACACACGATTCATCGACGGCCTTGACGGAATCGAAGAAGTCGCATGCTTCGAGGCTGCAGGGATGATCGTTTCGGCGCTGGTCGGTTCGATCGGGCTGGCGCCAACTGTGGCCGCCATCCGCGCTGGCAAGGACATCGCCCTGGCCAACAAGGAAACCCTCGTGGTGGCCGGCGGTCTGGTGATGGCCGAGGCCAAGCGCGCCGGCATCAACCTGGTGCCCGTCGACTCCGAGCACAGCGCCCTCCACCAGGTCCTCGGCACTGAGCCGCCAGAAAGCGTCGCGCGCCTGATATTGACCGCATCCGGCGGTCCCTTCCGTACCTGGTCGTCGAAACGGATTGCCGAGGCAAAGGTGGCCGATGCCCTCGCCCACCCGACCTGGAAGATGGGGCCGAAAATAACTATCGACTCGGCGACGATGATGAACAAAGGGCTGGAGATCATCGAGGCGCATCACCTTTTTACGGTACCGGAGGATCTCATCGAGGTCGTCGTCCATCCCGAAAGCCTCATCCACTCGATGGTCGAGTTTGTCGATGGCGCACTGATCGCGCAGATGGCGCCCAACGACATGCGATTCCCGATCCTCCATGCCCTCTCATGGCCCGACCGGCTACCGAGCCGGATGCCCGGTCTTGACCTCCTCACTGCACCCCCGCTGACCTTCGAACCGCCAGATGAGGATCGATTCCCCTCCCTCCGGTTGGCCCGAGAGGCGCTGGGTGCCGGCGGCGAAATGCCGGCGGTCCTCAACGCCGCTAACGAAGTGGCGGTGGCCTCCTTTCTCGACGGTCTCTGTTCGCTGCCAACGATTGCGGCGACGGTCGACGCGACTCTGAATCGGTGGAGCGCACGCAACAGCCCGCTGGTCAGTATCGCGCAGGCGCTCACCGCCGATCGAGAGGCTCGGAGTGTCGCCCGAGAAGAACTGCGGAAATACCTCCACACTGGGGTTGGTTCGGAGAGTAGATGCTGACGCTCGCTGCTTTTGTTTTTGTCATCGGTGTTTTGATCACGATCCATGAGGCGGGCCACTTCGCCATGGCCCGGCTTCTCGGTGCGCCGGTCGAGGTCTTCTCGATCGGGTTCGGCAAGCGTCTCTGGGGATTCGAGCGAGGCGGGACCGATTACCGGATCTCGTTGGTCCCGCTCGGCGGTTATGTTCGGATCATCGGTCTCGGGCCTGATGAATCCGACGTTGTCGGCGGCGGTGCCGCCGACACTGAGCTCCTCCCGCGCTGGAAGCGAACCCTCATCCTACTCGCGGGACCGATCACCAATATCCTCGCAGCGGTGTTCTTCGTGGCCCTTGCCTTTGTTATCGGGGTTGAGGTCCAGGCCTACCTCGACGATCCTCCGGTTGTTGGGTGGGTGGAACCCGGCTCGGGCGCCGATCTCGCCGGGATTCGCGAGGGAGATCTCGTGCGCGCGGTGCAGGGGACGCCTACCGATCACTGGCGCGACCTCGAGATCGCCCTGTTGACCGCCGGCGGCAAAGAGGTCCTACTGAAGATCGAGCGTGAGGGCAACATCTCCGAGGTCCCGGTGACCCTCGGCGTCGACCATCTCTACGGCTTCGGGGTCTCGGGAATCAAACCATTTCTCGATTCCGTTGTTCAGCCACGACCAGGCGGACCGGCCGCCGCCGCCGGCATTCGCAGCGGCGATCGAATCGTGGCCGTCAATGGGAAACCCGTTACTCAGTACTACGAGCTCCCGCTCCTGATCGAGCCACACCCAGGTGTCGAAATCACGCTTGATGTCATCAGGGGTGACGAGCAACTGAGCTTCAAGCTGACAACGATGAACGAGGCCGGCGTGGGAAAAATCGGCGTCGTTCCGCTCTTTCCAACCCTTGTCGAAACCCTGGCCGTCCTGCCGGCGATCAGAGAGGGTTTCACCGAGTGCCGTCGCATGACCATCCAGACCTTCCAGGTCATCGGCCGATTGTTGACCCGCCAGGCTTCAATCCGCCAGGTATCGGGACCGGTAGGCATTGCGCAGATCTCGGGCGAGGCCGCCCGTAGCGGCATCGAAGCCCTGATCATGCTGATGGGAATCATCTCGCTCCAGTTGGGCATCTTCAATCTTCTGCCGATACCGATCCTTGATGGCGGACACCTGACCGTCATCGCGGTCGAGAGCATGATCCGCAGAGATCTTCCACTCAAGGTCAAGGAGCGAATCCTCGAGGTTGGTTTCTACCTTCTCATCCTGCTGATGGTCGTGGTGCTTTTCAACGACATCGTCCGCTTCCTGCCCGAAAACGTCCGCCAATTCATCTTCCGTGGCTGATTTGTCGTGCTAATGTTTGCGCCGATGGCAAAACGTCTCTTGGCCGTCTTTGTTTTCCTGCTCTGCGCGGGAGTAGTGTTCTGGTTTGCACTCGTGCACACCGTCCACCGAGGCACGTTGGCGGTACCCGACCTCGGTGAGAAGACTCTAGAAGAGGCGAGACAACGGGTGCATGATCTCGGTCTCGAAATGACGGTGGAGGAGCCCGGCGTGTTTTCGACCTTGGTCGTGCCAGGTGCCATCGCCTTTCAGGAGCCGCCGCCTGGATTTCACGTTAAATCGGGCTCGGTGGTAACAGTTCGGGTGAGTCTCGGTGGCAAGACCATCGATGTTCCAGAAGTTCGCGAGAGTTCTCTCAACACGGCGCAACGCGAAATCGAGCGGGCGGGCCTGACGCCGGGGTTGTGCGCCCGGGTCGAGGGTGAGGGTACCGCCGACAGCGTGATCGCTACCGGTCCACCGGTGGGTCAGCGTGTGGCCCCCGTCACCCGGATCGATCTACTGGTCAACACTGCCCCACACCGACAGCTGTGGGTCATGCCATTGCTCGTGTCGCAACCCCTGAGTCGGGTTGAACAATTCTGTCGATTGAACCGCTTGCGCCTGGGTCGGGCGCGTGAGGTGAACTACCCCGGCGTCCCCTCCGGTCTCGTGCTTCGCCAGTACCCACCGGCCGGGTCGCCGGTGGCACCGTCCGAAATCATCACAGTATGGGTGAGCCGATGAGCATTCGATTGGCACCGTCGCTTCTCTCGGCCGATTTCGCGCACCTCGCTGACGAGGTGGCTGAGGTCGAGCGGGGAGGTGCGGATTTGCTGCATCTCGATATCATGGACGGCCACTTCGTCCCCAACCTCACCTTCGGCCCATTCGTGGTGCGCGATATCGCGGCGGCTTCGAAGATCGCCCTCGACGCGCACCTGATGGTGACCGAACCCGACAACCTCATCGACGAGCTCATCGCTTCGCCAGTGGCCCGGATCGCGGTTCACGTCGAGGTCTGCAATCATCTCCAGCGCACGTTGAATCATATCCGGGCCGGTGGATTGAAGGCCGGAATCGCAATCAACCCCGCGTCCGCCCTGTCCCTGCTCGGGGACGCCCTGCCCTGGACCGACTTTGTTCTCATCATGTCGGTCAATCCGGGATTCGGTGGACAGGAATTCATCCCGGAAACCCTCGAAAAAATCAGCCGGTTGCGGCAGATGGCTGCCGGGAGACCTTTGGACATCGCTGTCGACGGTGGCGTCTGTCTCGAGAATGTGGCATCGCTGGTACACGCCGGTGCGACCACCCTGATCGCGGGTTCAGCCATTTTCGGTCGTGAGGACCGCGCCTCTGCGATCGCCGACTTGCGCCAGGCCGCGACCGTTGGAGGTGAGTCATGATGTCCACACGGTTGGTCGCCATCATCTTGTTGCCCGCAATCATCCTCGCTCTCGGCTGTAAAAGCGGCCGCAGCAAGGAGGATGAGCTGCTCGACAAGTTGGCGAATCTCGACAAAGAAACGATCTTCGAACAGGCCGAAGCGCTGTACTCCGAAAAGGAGTATCAGAAGGCCCGTGAGCTGTTCGCCTTCGTCTATGACAGCTTCCCGAACGACCCACTGGGTCATAAGGCCGCATTGCGGGTTGCCGATACCTATTCAGTCAAGAACGATGTGACGAATCTCACAGAAGCCCGGCTCCGGTATCGCGATTTCGCGAACCGTTATCCGAACGACCCGGACCGAGATTATTCTCTCCTGATGGTGGGTCACACCTACTCCGCGCAGAAGCTCCGCCCGGATCGAGATTTGAGTGATATCCATGAGGCGTTAGCCGCATATGAACAGCTCATCAACCTCTATCCGAACTCGAAATATTTGCCCGAGGCCGACTCCAGGGTCAAAGAACTCAATGAGTTACTGGCGGAACACGACTGGATTGTCGGCCAGTTTTACGCCAGGAATAGACGTTATGAGGGCGCGTTGTGGCGATTCCAATATATCCGAGAAAACTATCCGAATTTCTCAAAGATCGACGCCGTAAACGCCAAGATTAGCGATATGGAATCTCTCATCGAAGAACGCGATGCCGCGTGGAAAAAGCGCCTCGAAGAACTGAGAAAAAAGACCGCGGATACGACCGAGGATTGACGGATCGGGCGCCCATAGGTTAACCTCAAATAGTGGTATCTTCAGCGGGGAGAGGGCTTATGAGCGCTAAAAATCTGTTCGCCATCATTGCCGTTTTCCTTCCCTTGATGGCTGCGGCGCAGTCGGTGGCTCCGCCTCCGCAACCGCTGCATTTTATCAACGATCACTGGACGCCGTACGACCCGCCGACCGAGTTTCCCGAAGGCGCCATGGTGCACACCATCGTCAAGGGCGACACCCTGTGGGATCTGGCCGCCCATTATCTCGGGGATCCGTTCCTGTGGCCGCAGATCTGGGAGCGGAACCCGTATATCAATGACTCGCACTGGATCTACCCGGGGGACCCGGTGGTGATTGACCTCGCGGTTCAGGAAGCCCCGGTTGCCGAGACCGAGGTGCCATTCGAGGAGACCGTGACGTCCGAGTACGTCGAGGATTTTGGTGGAGGCGACGAGGTCATGCCCCATCCGCTGGGAAGCTCGGCGGATGTCTACTGCTTCGCCGAGCTCGTCCAGGATGAGGGCATCTTCTCGCTCTCGGTCGCGTCATCTGAACGCATCGCCTATCAGGACGAATATTCCGAGGGCGACATCGTCTATATCGATGGTGGCATCAACCAGGGAGTGAAGGCAGGCGATCGATTCTTCGTCCTGCATCGGATCCGGCCACTCAAACATCCAGTCTCGAACTCACACCTCGGCTTCGTCTACAGCCAGATTGGCCAGCTCAAGGTGTTGTGCTCGCAGGAGGACACCTCGATCGCTGAGATCACCTACGCCTGCGACCCGATCATCATCGGTGATGTACTGAAACCGTTCGCGCCGGTCCCGGTGCCCCTGGTGATCGATCCGGACCCGACCGACCGTTGCGACGTACCCAACGGTAAGCCCACCGGTTACATCACATACAACCGCGACGACCAGATCGACATCGGGACCCACTGGTTGGTCTTCCTCGACCTCGGTGCGGCCGAGGGAATCTACCCCGGCACCTTTGCGACCGTGTTCCGCGATAATCCCGTCAAGGGTATGCCTCGCCTGGTGATGGGTGAGGTGGGTGTCCTGACGGTCGACGAAACCTACTCGACGGCTCTCATCACCCGCGCGTGGGCGCCGCTTGCGGTCGGCGATCGGATCGAGGTGAAGTAAGCCGCTCCGGACTCGAGATCCAGAAAGGCTCCGGTCCCGGAGCCTTTTTGTTATCCTCGATCCATGCTGCCGGAATGGGTGTTCGACGACGACGACCATTTCTTCATGGCGACAGCCATCGCAGAGGCCGAAGCGGCCGCGGCTCGCGGCGAGGTCCCGGTAGGTGCTGTCATCACGCGCGGTGGTGAGATGATCGCCCGCTCTGGAAATCGTCGACAGCAGGAATCTGACCCGGCGGCCCATGCCGAGGTCATCGTCCTCCGTGAGGCAGGTCGGGAGGTTGGTGATTGGCGTCTTTTGGATTGCACCCTCTACGTCACCCTCGAACCATGCCCGATGTGCGCCGCAGCGTGCCGAGAGGCCCGGCTACCGCTCGTCATCTGGGGAACAGAAGATGAACGTGCCGGCGCTTGTGGAACGGTAATTGATCTGGCCGCCGATCCCCGGCTCGGTCCACCATTGGCACACCGGGGGGGCCTCGAAGCGGAGAGGTGTCGAGAGCTGCTCCGACGCTTCTTTGCCAAACAAAGGCAGTCGTCGTAGAATGCGGGGCCCGATCGCGGAGAGGTGCCGGAGTGGTCGATCGGGACGGTCTCGAAAACCGTTGACCTTTCACGAGGTCCAAGGGTTCGAATCCCTTCCTCTCCGCCAGTTTCTTTGAAATATTTGACGTCTTTGGAGAGGTGTCCGAGTGGCCGAAGGAGCACGCTTGGAAAGCGTGTGTGGGGGCAACTCCACCGCGGGTTCGAATCCCGCCCTCTCCGCCACCTGAGATCCAGTACGAGCCCGGCATGGAGCTCGGGCCCTGTGCATCGTCGTCCTTCGAACCGTGTCAGGCCCGGAAGGGAGCAGCACTAAGGGGAACACGACGAGTGCCGCAGGTCGCCTGGGCTCCATGACGGGCTCGTCCTCTGTCCGATCCCGATCCCAACGAGATGATCACACTTTGAGGAACGGGAAATTCTCTAAAATCATCTCTGCCGCCTGCACCGCCCCATTCGGTTCATCGGGTTTCCGGCGCGGAATCTCGAGGAGCTCACTCGCTGCAGTGAGCCAGGCTCCATTTCGTAACCCATCCTCTGTGAGCTCGGCCGCAACCATGTGCTCCTCCACCCACCGAGCGAGGACCGGTGATTCAGGGAAACGTGGACGCCCCACATAGGCGAGCGCCGCGCCCGCGCGGTAGGCCTCAGCCACCGTGCTGTAGCCCAATTTACTCACCACCAGATCCGATGCCGCCACCAGATCAGGGTGGTAGATGTCGGCGTGAAAGGGAAGCATGATCAACCGTCCCCGGCGGTGGGCCACCCGCTTTGACCCGCCCGGAACCACGATCCAGGCGCCGGCGGAGTGATCGAAATCCGCGAACTCACCATAGTCCCACGGCACGCCGCCCATGCTGACAACGATCAATGGTTCGTCGGTGGGCACTCCGAGCGAGGCACGAACTTTCTCCCTCTTCGTTCTCGGAGATCGTGCCACCGGTGACACCACCGCGGCCGCCGATGACGGCTCGCACACCGGGTCCGTCTGGATTCGGAGGTCGGCGGAGGCAAAGATCTCGATCATCCGACGACCGTGACGGCGTAATCGTGACGGCGCGTCCGGATGATTGAGATAGATCCAGTCCCAGGTGAAGTTCTCGACCAATACCGACGGCACTCCGGCACTGGCCGCTGCTGCCAATCCGAGGGGAGAGATGTCGGCAATGACGACGGAGCATCCAAGCCTTTGAAGCGTCATCGCCAGCTGTCCAACCGTCTCCAGGTCATCACACCGGCCCTGGTCGAGCAGATCGCTGGTTGCTTCCAGATCTTCGACCAGCGGAGAGCGTTGTGCCAGACCAACATCGCTAGCGAAACTTCGATAGGAAAAGCACTCGGGTAGGGATTCCGAAAAGAACCATTTCGGCACCTCGGTGAAGACCTCGAAGCGAGCCGCCGGGCATTGCCGGCGCAATTCCGCCATCACCGCACACGCCCGCGCGGAATGGCCAAAACCGTGTGGTGACACGAAGTACGCCACCCGTCCCATGGCGGGGGAGTGTACTACGCGCGCCATCGCTCGAGTGCGTGGTAGGATGCCCCTGTGAAACGCATCATCATGGTCGTTGCGGCGTTCGTGTTGGTGGCAACCACGGCCGCGGCTCAAAGTGCTTCGAGTCGTGCCTGGCAACAAAGGATGGACGTCGAAATCCCGCTCCCCGTGCCGCTGGTGGAGCTGGCGGCCGTCAACCCCTTCGCCACAAAGGTCGACGAAACCCCGAAAGTGACCCACGCGATCACGCCTCGGAAGGTCGACATACGCGGTGTAGCGACCGTTGCTGCGTTTGTCGACGCCAAGGGAATCTGCCTCGGCGCCGTTCCTCTCGAGCTTCCGGTCCCCGGCCTCACGGCCGCGCTTGTCGAGGACCTGAGCGGTTCCCGATTCGATCCAGCCACGGCCGGCAACGCACCCCAATCGTCTTGGGTTGTGCTGGAGATCGGCATGGAGGGCAGGGTCAAAGCAAGCGAGATCGTCGATCAGACGCTCGAAATGCCCGACCCGGAAAAGCCTTCTGTTCCAGTCCGGCCAGTGGCGATGAAGCCGCCCGGGAACCTGCGCGACCTGAAAGCGACGCCGCATGCGCAGCTCGGCAAGCTTGCGGTCCCGCGCCGGATCAAGGTCAGCGCCCCAGGCCGAGACGACGAAATCCATATTCGAGCGCTGGTTCACCTTACCGAAAACGGGCGCTGTGACCGTTTTGTCCCGTTGGAACTCTACGACGGCCTCAATTTGTGGTTCTCGGGCTATCTCGCCAGTTGGAGGGTGCAGCCCGCAACCCGGGACGGCGCTCCATTGGCAGTATGGGTCGAGTTCTCGGCCCGTGTCAGAATGGAGATTTCGGGGATTTCTTCAACAACCGCGAGGGTTGTTCGCGACCGCGAGTACACACCCGATCAGTAGCTGTTTTCAATTTCAATCGTCAGGCAACGAAGGATCGCGGTATCCGAATGACCGTGGTCAGGTTAAGAGTTAAGGGTGAAGAGTGAAGACCCGCTCCGAGCCGCCTGCAACTTGACGCTTGACTCTTAACCCTTAACTCCAGAACGGCTTCCGGCCAGTGCATGGTGCTCGGCGCAATTTACCCTTTTCGTCTGATTATTTTGCGCCGGTTGCCGTGACGAACCGTCACCCGTTCCGAGTCGAGCCATTCGAGAGCAGGTATGGCGAGCTTGCGGGTGAGACCGAACCGCTCTTTGAAGTCTCCAACCGCAAAATCCTCGGCCTCCCAATCACGAACCTGCCGCGCCATATCGTCCATCACTGCGCGATGAATCAGGAACTTGCCCTCCAGTCGGACTAGCCGATGGCGTTGGATCAGGTAACGACAGATCCCTTCGATCGTGGCCGGTTTCGCCTGCAGGTGTTCTGCGGCCTCCGCCGCTGACGGCGCATCGAAGCCCGCTTCTCGATAGAGCGCTTCCACCTTTCGGGTCAACGCCTCACCGGCAGCAGTCATATGACTCTTCTTGCCGGGCGGCACCACCCTGCCTTCTGAAAGCTCGAGGGTTCCGCGGCCGCGAAGCTCCTCAAGGTAAAACTCGGCGAGAGAGAGTGCCGACCGCGGAAGGAGTCGGCCCACGAAATCTCGTGCTGGTATCCCGGCTGACACCTCTTGTTCGGCAAACCGGCGCTCAAGCTCCTCTGCGGCTTCTTCTCCAAGTTGCGCGATACGCGCTGACATGATGAAGGTCGTCGGCTGGGTCGGAAGAGCCTGGATTTTGTTTTCCCCGAGGAGTCGGCCGAGTGGTGCTTCAATGGCACTTTCGTAAACTCCGAGACGGCCGGCCATTGCCGACACGGTGAGCCCTGCCAACCCTTCACGTTCGATCCAACTGGAGAGGAGGTCGGGCCAGCCATTGGGTTGGACATCGGGCAGACGGTCGAGTTCCGCACTGTCCCGTCTCCGCCAACGCCGGAGGTGGGCATCGAGAACCATGCCGCCGGCAAAGGTGTTGACCGGTGATGGGCGCCGCAGGACAAGGCGGTCCCCAGGGAATAGAAGCATCGGTTGACGAAGCGAGATCTGGGCGGTCGCGCGAGAGCCTGGAGCGAGCGGCCGCACAGACAGACGATCCACCCTCGCCGGCACACGAGCCGCCAGAGCGTGGACCCCAATCTCGTCACCCTCGTCCAACGAGCCGGGTGCTGTCGCCAACAGCTCGAGGCCGACGGTCACCATTCGAGTAATCTGCCACGGTCCCGGAGCCATGATCTGGTCACCGCGGTTAACGTTCTCTCGCGAGACGCCGGCAAGATTGATGGCCACTCTCTCTCCAGCCTCGACCACGCTTCGTTCGTCGCCGTGGACATGCAGCCGACGCACCCTGGCGGCGGTGCCGTGAGGAAAGATCGTGACATCGGTTCCGGTCTCCAACACACCCCACAGAGAGGTTCCGGTGACCACTGTGCCTGCGCCGGTCAGGCTGAAGACGCGATCGACGGGTTGACGGAACGGACGTCCTTCAACCTGTCGTGGGCGGACCCCGCCGGATTGCGCGACGAGCACTCGCCGAAGCTCGGAGATGCCGCTCCCGGTCTGCCCCGAGACCGGAACCACTGGAACCCCGGCGAAGGCGGTCGGCGCCAGGAGCTCGCGAATCTCCTCGGTGACGAGTTCAACCAGATCGTCATCCATGAGGTCAATCTTGGTGAGCGCCACCGCGCCACCTGGTACACCCATTAACCGGATGATATCGAGGTGCTCACGAGTCTGGGGCATCACCCCCTCATCCGCAGCCACAACCAGAAGGGCAAGGTCAATTCCCGAGGCGCCGGCAATCATCGTATGTACCAGACGTTCGTGACCCGGAACGTCGACGAAGTGGAGTTGAAGCTCGTCATCGCTGAGCTGGGCGAACCCGAGGTCGATAGTAATCCCGCGCTCACGCTCCTCGGGCAGGCGGTCACAATCGGTGCCGGTGAGCGCCTTCACCAGCGTGGTTTTGCCGTGATCGATATGCCCGGCCGTGCCCCAGACGACGTGCCGCATCGGTTCATGGTACACGGTCTCTTTTGTCGGTGTTTGGCGCATTTTTCGCGTTCCATATAAGCTCTGATGGTGGCCGACATCTCTCTCGAGTCAGAACTGAAGATCCGGGTGGCCGACCTCGAACCGGTGAAGGCCTCCCTCCAACGCGCTCGGGCGGTCGTCGTGCAGTTGATGGCGCGCGAAATCAACCTGCTCCTCGACACCGAGGACGGCCGGCTCCGCAGGGCGGGCTCAGTGCTCCGTCTCCGTCAGCACGGGGACCGGAAGATCCTCACCTACAAGGGACCGGTCAGCTACCGTGGCGAAATCAAGGAACGGCCCGAGCACGAAACAGAGGTCGTCGACCTGGACCGAATCGGCGAGATCCTCTTTCACCTAGGTTTCTCCGTGTTCATGAGGTACGAGAAGGACCGCGAGGAGTGGCGTCTGGAGGACGTTTCGGTGGTCCTCGATCACACGCCGATGGGTGATTTTGTCGAGGTTGAGGGACCTCCCGAGCGGCTCGAGGACATGGTCAACCTGCTTGGTCTCGACATCGCGGCGGCGGTTCGCGGTTCCTACGTAAGTCTCTGGCAGGATTACCGTGCGAGCCATCCTACTCTCGACCTCCCCTTCGACATGGTTTTCACGGAATGACCGGGAATAGTTTCAGAACTGCGATGGTGCTCGCCGCAGGTCGCGGCCAACGGATGCAACCACTGACCTCGGTCCTCCCCAAACCGGCCCTGCCGATGCCCGATGGACCGGTTGTGGCTTCTGCGCTGCGACTGGCTGTGTCGGCCGGAGCAACACGGGTGGTCGTCAACGTCTCCCACCTGGCCGAGCGAATGGCCGAGGCTGTATCAGGGATGACCATCAGCGGAGTCGAAATCGCCCTTTCGTTTGAAGACGAGCTCATGGGCACAGCCGGAGGTCTGGCGGTTGCAAGAGATCGGGGATTTCTCGGCGACGAGGACTCTGTACTGGTTGTTAACGGTGATGGGGCTTTCGGTCTCGATCTCGGGGGCTTCGCTGAACACCATCTCGCGCGCGGCGATCTCGTGACCCTCGCCCTTCTTCCCCACCTTGACCCTCAACGCTGGTCGCGGGTGGTACTCGACGTCGATGAACAGGTGTCGGAGATTCATCCCCCCGGACGGCCGGCGCCGCTCGAGGTGCCTTTTCTCTATCCCGGGGTCATGGCGGTCCGTCGCGACGCGTTGGAGGCCCTACCGGCGATCCCGGGAGAGATTGCGGACGCTCTCTGGGGCCCCGCTCAGATGGAGCGGAAACTCGGTGGCCGAGTGGTAACCGGCCACTGGCGAGAGATTGGTACGCCAACCGACTACCTCGAGGTCACTCTTCTCCGATTGGCGGGTTCGAGGTGGATCGATCCGTCAGCCGAGGTCGCCGCTGGCGCCTCGATCCGCGAATCGTTGGTCGGGCGCGGTGCAGTTGTCGCAGACCGGGCGGTCATCGAGGAATCCGTAGTAGCCGAGGGTGCATCCGTCGGCGAAGGGGCGAGGGTCACGCGCTCTGTACTCTTCGGCGCGGTCGAGATCGCCCCGAACGAGAACGTCGTCAGAGATTTCCGTGCCGCGGTTCGCTGAACAACAGATTGCGGGAACGCTGCCTACAATCCCACCGGTTTCCACTCTGGCCAGCCCGACCTCCACTGTCGCGAGATCACCCGCCCGGTTCCACCAAAGACCCGTAACACTCGCATCCGCGCTCGATGGTCGGTGAGGTAGATGGAGGCAGGGGTCGCGGTGCCACGCGGCGTGAAGGTAATGATGTTTCCCCTTCCGGCGCGGACTGGATCACCGAGATCGCCCCGCAATCGACCCCGACCCGAGGGATCGGGCACGAACTCATTCTGCAGAATTCCGAGACCGGCGGAGTCGACGTCGAGTTGAAGGACCTCTCCAACTACTGGATCAATGAGTCCGTGAATATCGCGGGTGCGGATTCCATCGCCGTCGCCATCGACAGCGATGAAGCATCGCCAAGAGCCATCACGGTGGCGCTCGAAGACCACGGCGGTGGCGCGAGAATTCAGAATCGCATAGGCGCGGCATCGGAAGAGCAGCCCCTTGAGCTGGCTCGATGCCGCTCCCAGAGCCGCCGCGCTCCGGATCTCAGCGAGCCCCGGGAGGGCGGCGGTAACGATAATTGTCAGCACCGCGAGCACGAGAACAACCTCGATCAGTGACATGCCGAAATGGGTTGAATCATCATTCTGTCTCCTCTCCATGTCCTCCTCCTCGTCTGCATGTCTCACCAACTGTCTGCGGCGGCCGGTAGACAGTCGAGATATGGAGGCGAAAACGCGGCCCCGAAGGGCCGCATCCCGTCCACGCTGTAGTTGTCTCGCCCGAGCCATGACGCGAAGATCGACGCGGGCGAGCGTTGAACATCAGTCGGCGGCGTCGCCGCCGCCGGTCGAACGCGCCAATCTCACCTTTTCGGCAAGGGTGGTCGCTCCGTTTGTGACGATGAACGGTTCGAGCTTTTCGAACGAGCTCTCGCCGATGCCCTTGACTGCAAGGATCTCGTCGATGGTCTTGAACGGGCCGTTTGCCTCGCGGTACTCGATGATCCGGCCAGCCAGGGCCGGACCCACCCGGGGCAGGAGCTCCAGTTCCTGTGAAGAGGCGGTGTTGATGTTCACCACCCCGGAGGGCTGCGAGCTGGCAGCTGTCCCAGCAACAGCGGTGACGGCGAGCGCCACCAGAATCACGGTCAAAAGTCTGTGGTACTGCATCATGGTTCCTTTCTTGAGCGAGTTGGTAGATGGGGCTCCGGGCCGATTCATTCATCACTCATGGCATCCTCCTTTCACTCGTGGCCCCAAAAAGCAGCCTTCGTGCCACCTTGCGAAGTTTGAATAAACTGCTGTCTTTCAAATACTTAGATTAAATTCTCGAGATTGGTGGCGACCACGGGCGACAAAGAATGTTTACGATTTTGTTCGAAATTCTTGCGCGGAACGCGTAAAGAATTTTTGTCGGTGACAGGCTGCTATACTCCCGCGATGGTCCAACCGATGAACTCCGGTCGATGGCTCGGGCGCTGACAATGGCAGCCGAATTGGCCCTGTTGGTTTCCGGTGGTTCCGGCTGCGTTCTCGCGACCCGATTCGCCGTCGCCGCCTTCGAAAGCGGCCGGATCTCCGCCCTCCATCTGGTGGTGACCGGCGCCGCCAGCAAGGTCCTTGCTCATGAGATCGGTCCGGAGTGGGCGAGCGCACGAGGTATTCGGGACAATCTTCCGCTCGACGACGACCACCGCAGCAAAATCGTCCCTTACGCCGACTCGGATCTGGCCGCTCCTATCGCGTCCGGTTCCCATCGCCTCGACGGGGTCGTGGTGCTGCCGTGTTCCGCCGGCATGGCCGGGTCGCTTGCCCACGGCATTTCGCGCGGCCTCGCACAACGGGTCGCGGATGTGGCGCTCAAGCAACGTTGGCCCCTTTTGATAGGCATCCGCGAAACCCCGATGTCGACAATTCTGCTCGAAAACCTCCTCAGGTTGGCGCGGGCCGGTGCCCACGTCGTCCCGCCTTTGCCCGCGTTTTACCTCACACCCGACGAAGAAACGGCGCAGCGGATCTTCGTCGATCATTACTGCATGCGCCTACTCGATCTCCTTGCCATCCCCTCTGAGGACCTCGGCCTCCGATGGCGGGGCTGACCGGCGCAGCGGGGCGCGTTCTTGCCGGGCTCCGCGAAACGGGTGAGATGATCGCTTTCAAACACACCGTTTTCGCGTTGCCATTCGCGATCATCTCCCTGATTACCGCCGCCGCACCAGGCTGGCCAACCGCACGAACCTGGCTGTGGGTGGCGGTAGCCATGGTGTCTGCACGAACCACGGCGATGGCCTTCAACCGCCTCGCCGACCATCGGATCGACACCGAGAATCCCCGGACGGTGGAACGTTCCCTGCCAGCCGGAAGGCTGAGCCGGAGTTTTACCTGGTCCGTGACCGGAGTATCGGCAGCTCTGTTTCTGGTTGCAGCCGTCTCCCTCAGACCACTGTGTCTGGTCCTGGCTCCCCCGGCGCTGGCGGTCCTTCTCGGCTACTCCTACGCAAAGCGCTTTACGGCCGCTTCCCATCTGTGGCTCGGCGTGGCCCTCGGAATCGCGCCGGTCGGCGCATGGATTGCGGTCACCGGAATCGTCGAATGGCCAGCACTGTTGCTCGCCGGCGCGGTGGCACTGTGGGTGTCCGGTTTTGATATCATTTACTCGCTCCAGGACGAGGCCTTCGACCGCGAACACGCCCTTCACTCGCTTCCCGCCCGGGTTGGTGGAAGGCGGGCCCTGGCCCTCGCCAGGTTTTTCCACCTGCTCGCATTCGCCGGTTTTCTGGCCTTCGCCGTGGCCGCCGGCGGTGGTCCAATCCGACTGCTTGCGGTGGCGGCAGCAGCCCTGATGCTGGCCTGGCAGCACCGCCTGATCAGGCCGCAAGATCTGCAAGGGGTTGACGCCGCATTCTTCACCGCCAACGGCGCTCTGGCAATGGCCATGTGCTTCCTTTTTGTGGTCGCGAGACTGATTTCCGGATAGAAGCCATCGACGGCTTCTTACGAAGCAGTCCCTGCTAAGATCGCCGAAGCCAGATGATTGGACGCACTCCATGACGAGGGACAAGATCCCCTTCCGGCATATCGCCATCGAGGGCCCTATTGGAGTCGGAAAAACTTCGCTCGTCGAGCTCCTCGCCGATCGATTCGAAGGGGTCATGGTGCTCGAGGACATCACCAACCCGTTCCTGCCGTCGTTCTACGAGGGGCGCGCCGGCGCCGCCTTTCAGGTCCAGATCTACTTCCTGTTGTCACGTTTCCAACAGCAGCGCGAAATTGCGCAGATGAACCTATTTCAGCGGTTAGTGTTGGCCGACTACAGCTTTCCGAAGGATCGGATCTTCGCCTATTTGAATCTCGATGACACCGATCTTCGGGTCTACGAGAAACTCTACCCGGTGCTCGAGCAGGAGGTCGCCAAGCCCGATCTGGTGATTTACATGCAGGCTTCGGTCGACGTGCTTTTGGAGAGGATCAAGAAGCGGGCGCGGGATTTCGAGCGCACCATCGAACCGGGATATCTTGAGCGGTTGAGCGATGCCTACTCCTATTACTTTTTCCACTACCGGGATACTCCCCTGTTGGTGGTCAACACGGACGATATTGATTTCGTCCACAATCCTTCCGACTTCAATGCGTTCGTCGAACAGATCATGCGCAGCCGTCGCGGCACCCAGGTCTACGTCCCGGTGGGCTCGAATCGCGGCTGAGCTGTCATGAATCAGCGATCAGCTATCGATGATAGCGAAGTGGGTGGGTCGGGGCGCTGACAGCTGACGGTTTCAACCATTTGGCTTCAACCGCTCAAGGCTGCGCGGTCACAGAATGGATTGCGCACGTGAACCGCTAAGACCGCCAAGCCCGCAAAGACATCGCAAGAAGGTCTTTTGCGTGTCGTGGTCAAAATGTTCTTCTTTGCGCTCTTTGCGTTCTTTGCGGTTCAAACGGGCGGGTGGGGGAGCTGACAGCTGAAGGCTGATGG
>CAYRFI010000072.1:0-22900 GCA_964423595.1 uncultured Thermoanaerobaculia bacterium
GTCGTCGCAGCGCCTAAAATCCGAACCCATGGCGCACGCAACGGACGGTGCTGGGGACCCCGGCCGGACCTCGCAGGGCGCGGAGCGCGTACTTGCAGTACGTCGAGTACCCCGAGGCGAGAAAACACCGCTCGGTGCGGTGCGTCGTTGCCCGCAGCAGGAGGTTGGTGAGATCTGCGGGTTAGAAGTCGGGCAACGCATCAACGAGCTTCGCGAGGAGTGACGACGTCGGGACGCCGGGGCTCTTCGGACGCACCCAGCGCCAGGCGTCGGACGGCGGCTCGGTACGGGGCGCTTGGAAACGAACCGGAATCACGTCGATCCTGCGGTGGGTAATGTTGTGACGGACAGCGTCTCCAAGTTTCGGAGACGACATTGTGCCGAACGGCACCAGCCGCGATGCCGCCTTCACCGGGTCGGCGCCTTCCGCGATTTCTATCAAGGGCGGCAGCCACAGGCCACGAAGAATAGGGCCTTCGTCGACCCTCCGCACAAACCACGAACCCTCGTCGTCGACAACACATGCGGCAGCCCATCGCAGGCATTCGGTCGCGCGCCGCCGTCGAGGAGCGGGAAAATCCTCTTGCCGTCCCAGCTCCTTCGCTCCGCATTCAGCAACAAACGGACAGAGATGGCAACCGGGCTCCGCCGGCGTGCACACGGTCGCTCCGAGCTCCATCAGCGCCTCGTTGACCTCGCCCGGGAATTCTCCTTTCATGAGGCCGAGAATCCAACGTTCGAGCAGGCGGCGCCCCTCCGAAGACCGTGGGGCAGTCTCTGTCGCGAGCACCCGCGCCCCGACCCGCATGACGTTGCCGTCGAGTACCGGCTCAGCTTCTCCAAATGCCAAGGACGCCACAGCGGCCGCAGTGTAAGGTCCAATTCCCGGCAGCTTTACGAGCTCTCCAACCCTCCGGGGTAATCCAGCCGGCCTTTTTGCGACTTCTTGCGCGAGCCGATGGAGCATCCGGGCGCGGCGGTAGTAACCCAGACCCGACCACTCTGTGAGCACCTCCTCTTCGGACGCTCCTGCAAGCGACTCGAAGGTCGGGAATCGCTCGACAAAGGACTCGAAGCGCGGCACCACTCTGTCGACCTGGGTCTGCTGGAGCATGAACTCGCTCACCAGCACGTGGTAGGGATCGCGCGTCGCTCGACGCCACGGCAGTATCCGGGCGTGGGTACGGTACCACTCGAGAAGGGATTGCGACGACACGCCGCACATCGTACATCCTTGATCGGCCGCTATATAATGCCGGTCGAACCGAACGCGAAGGTAACGAATCCGGGACGGGGGGCATAGCCATCCATGGGAGTCGATCGAATAGCCGAGGAAGAGCGGCTGATCGCGTTGATGATCGGCTACCAGAAAGGAAACATGGATGACTTCGAGGGGCTTTACGCCGCTCTCAAGCAGCCTCTCTTACGATACCTGTGGACGTTCGTCCGCAATGCCACGGTGGCCGAGGACCTTCTCCAAGATACGTTCCTCCAGATTCACCGCGCACGCCAGACGTATACACCGCCGCGGCCCGTTCGACCCTGGGTCTACGCCATCACCCGGCACGTGGCGCTGATGCACCTGCGCTCAGGCCGCCGGCGCAAGGAGATGCTCGCCGATGATCAGTTGCCGGAGGTTCCGGTGCCGCCGGAGATGGAGAAGCTCGCCGACAGGGCGACCCTGCACCAGATGCTCTCGGAGTTGCCCCGCCGCTCACAGGAGGTCCTGATGCTGCACCACATGCTCGGCATGAGTTTTCAGGAGGTTGGACAAATCCTGGGGATCGCTTCCGGAACCGCCAAGGTGCGTTCTCACCGGGCGTTGAATGCGCTCCGCGAGAGGCTCGCGGAAAATGAGGGAGACGAATCGTGACCACTGACCTGCTTCTCGAAAGCTTGCGGAGAACGATCTCGGATGACCTCGCACCGGTGCGACCGTTGCCACCGGTGTGGATGCGCGTTCTCTATGCGGTTGCCGTCGCCACCGTGGGTCTAGCGATAGTTGTTGCGGCATTCAAGCTCACGCTCCGGCCTGATATGGAGCAGCTGCCGATGTGGTTGAGCTGGGGCTGTACCGCTCTCCAGCTGGTTGTCGGCGTCGTCTTGGTGGGCATGGCGCTGCGAGACGCGGTGCCCGGAAACGGTCTACCAGCCGGCGCCGTCACGCTCGCTGTGATCACGGGCGTCGTGATGCAATTCGTGGTCGGTATCGCTACCTGGATGCACAGCCCCGGCGTCCAGCTCATCAAGGGTCAAGGGCTTAAAGCCGGTATGACCTGCTCCACACACGATGTTGCTCTCGCCCTCCCGGCGCTGGCGATCACCCTGTGGCTTGTGTTCCGGGCCCTGCCGCTGCGACCCTCGGTCGCCGGTCTGCTCGGCGGCACCGGCGCCGCCGTCACCGCAGACGCTGTGAACCACATCCTGTGCCCGGTCTCGGATCTGCGCCATGTACTGGTCTGGCATACAGGAGTGATCTTCGGGCTGATGATCGTCGGATGGGTGGTTGGGAAGTTGTGGGAGCGGAAGCAGTTCGGTTAACACCGCAGAGCGACTCGAATCATCTGCTCCTCTGCAGCGCAGCCTTTCCACTTTTTTCGGGAACGGAGACGGAGACGGAGACGGGCACAGGTACAATACAGCGGTTCGGAAACCAAGATCCCTGGAGGGCGCCCATGAGCCAAGCCATCGATTTCAGCCAACTATCACTCCGCGACACGCTCGACCTCGCTATCTCCGTCGAAGAACAAGCCAAGGAGCGCTACGACGACTTTGCCGAGCAGATGGACGCCCACCACACACCCGATGTGGCGAAATTCTTCCGATTCATGGCCGCCAACGAGACCAAACATGCCGAGAAGCTGGCAGCGCAGCGGAAGGAACTCTTCGGCGACGAGCCGAACAGCGCCGATACCTCGATCCTCTACGATATCGAGGCGCCCGAGTTTGACACCGCGCGCGCGTTCATGTCGGTGCGTGCGGCGCTCGACGTCGCAATGGAATCAGAGGTCAAGGCCTACGAGTTCTACGACGATGCACTCCCCGAGATATCCGACGCCGAGGTCAGAGAGCTCTTCCTTATGTTGCGCGACCAAGAGGCGCGCCATCAAGAGCTAATCAAGCAGACCATGGCCAAGGTGCCGGATGACGACGGCTTCGATCCCGACGATTTCGTCGACGAGCCGGTTTCGCAGTAGCGCAATCAGCTTCATAGCGCCTCCCGCTTCGGGGTGTCAGGAGCCACCCGTCGCATTGTCTTCGTCGCCCTTCCGACAGGAGCGCACCAATGACAATGCGACGAGTGGCACCTGTGACGACGACGCGGATCGCGCGCCTCACTGGGGCGGAGTGGCACCGGTGTCGCCGAGGCAACTACGCGCTTCACATAGGCGGCACCTGTGTCGTCGAAGCCCCAACGCGCTCACATGGGCGACCTTCAAGTTACACTTGAATGATGCTTTACGCACCCGAGCCCCCCGCAGTCGCCGACCCACCGGTGGCCGGGCTCCTGCTTGCGAATCTCGGCTCACCAGAAGCCCCGAAGGCGGTGGCGGTCCGCGCCTTTCTCCGACAGTTCCTCGCCGATCCGCGGGTGGTCGAATTCCCTCGCTTCAAATGGTGGCTTCTCCGCAACCTCTTCGTTCTCCCCTTCAGGCCGTTGCGGACCGCGCGAGCCTATCGCCGCATCTGGACCGACGAGGGCTCGCCCCTCGTCGTCATCGGCCGCCAACAGGCGGCGGATCTCGAGTGGAAAATCGCGCAACGGATCGATCGCCCGCTGCCGGTGTTCTCCGGAATGCGTTACGGCAAGCCCTCGATCGCCGCGGCCCTCAACGTTCTGCGGCGCCGTGGGTGCCGGCGAATCCTCGTTCTGCCTCTGTTCCCGCAGTACTCAGCGACGACCACGGCATCGGTCTTCGACGAGGTGATGCGGGAGCTGTCGACGTGGCGCCGGACCCCGGAGCTGCGGACCATCGCCGATTACCACGACCACCCAGCCTATCTCGGCGCCCTCGCTTCGAGTTTGCAGGATCTTTGGCAGTCGGGCGGCAAGCCGCGGCGACTCCTGCTCAGCTTTCACGGGCTACCGGTGCGCTACGCGGAGGCGGGCGATCCTTACCCGGAACAATGCCGCCGGACCGCCGCCGCCCTCGCCGGTCATCTCGACATCGATCCGAAGAGCATCGTCACGGCCTTCCAGTCGCGATTTGGTCGCGAGCCCTGGGTCGGGCCTGAGACCGCCGAACTCCTGCGAAAATGGGGGCGCGAACACCTCGACCGGCTGGACGTCATGTGCCCCGGCTTTGCCGCCGACTGTCTCGAGACCTTGGAGGAGATTGACGTCGCTGGCCGCAAGATCTTCGACAAGGCCGGCGGCGGTTCCTTCCGCTACGTTCCGGCGCTCAACCGCCGGTCCGATCACATTGCCGCGCTTGCGGAGATCGCGATAGAACACCTCGGTGGCTGGGTGGTATAGGCGCTTCCGAGTCCGAGCAGTTTCACGGCTATACGGTTTCACGGCCGTGAAGCCTCGAGATTGTGCATGACCACCGGAAGGCATGTTGTACCAGCCGCACCAACCCTATTACCGCAAAGACGCAAAGGCCGCAAAGAAGACGCAGAGCAATATTTGAAGGTTTTCTTGGTGATTTGCTTTGCGCTCTTCGCGTCTTCGCGGTTCCAACATGCGGCCCGGTCTCCCATAACGCTTCATCGCCGACACGTGCAGGATTGGAAGGATCGATCGGTCATCGCTGTTATCTGAGACATCATGAGAATTGTCATTTCAGGTGCAAGTGGTTTGATCGGATCGGCTCTCGTGCCGTGGCTTGAGACAGCCGGGCACACGGTGGTACGGCTGGTCCGCAACTCCCCCAGCGGCGCGCCGGGCGAGGCTGTCTGGGACCCGGCAACGGGCTCCCTCGATCCGGCGATCATCGAAGGCGTTGACGCGGTCATCAATCTCAACGGCCGCTCGATCGGCGGCAGCCGGTGGAGCTCTGCAGTCAGAGAGGCCCTGCGCTCGAGCAGAATCGATTCCACCAGAACACTGGCCGGCGCCATCCGCAGTTCCGACAATCCACCCGGAGTGTTGGTCAACGCTTCGGCAGTCGGCTACTACGGAGATCGCGGCGAGGAGATCCTCGACGAGAGCTCACCGATCGGAGAGGGATTCCTCGCGGAGCTCTCAGGCGACTGGGAAGAAGCAGCCGTCACCGCCAGGTCCGAACGGACCCGGGTCGCCCTTCTGCGGTTGGGAGTCGTGGTCGCGCGTGGAGGCGCCCTTGACAAAATGTTGACACCATTCAAGTTCGGGTTGGGTGGCCCAATCGGGTCCGGGCGTCAGTTCTGGCCGTGGATAGGCATCGAGGACGTCTGCGGCATCATGGAATTCCTCCTCGTTCACAAAGAGATCGACGGCCCGGTAAATGCCGTTGCGCCTCAAGAGCTCCGCTGCTCGGAGTTCGCACGCACCCTCGGCCGGGTTCTTCACAGGCCGGCCGTGATGCCGCTGCCAGCCTTTGCCGCCCGGCTCGCCCTCGGTGAGATGGCCGATTCTCTCCTTCTGGCCTCGCAGCGAGTCCGCCCCCACACCCTCGAGGAGGTCGGGTATCAGTTCCGAAACCCGACTCTCGATGACGCCATCCGGAAGGCTCTCGCCTGAAAAACTGAACGCGCTCGTCAGACCTTGTTAATTGAGTATCAAAATCATGTAGGATTTCGGCATGCGGACTGTGGAGTCAATCCTCGACCTCATCGGCGGCACCCCTCTTCTCCGTCTCAAGGAGCTTGAGGCCGATGACGGAGGGGAGATCTGGGCCAAGCTCGAGAGCCTCAACCCCGGGTGTTCGGTCAAGGACCGTGTCGGGCTCGCCCTCATCCGCAGGGCGGAGGCCGACGGGATCCTGGCCCCCGGCGGCACCGTGGTCGAGGCCACCGCCGGCAATACCGGTCTTGCATTGGCGATGGTCGGGCGACGGCTCGGCTACCGGGTCGTACTGGTCATGCCGGAGCAGTTTTCGATCGAGAAAAGGCGTTTGATGCGGGCTCTCGGTGGTGAGGTCATTATCACCCCAGCGGACGACGGCATCCCCGGCGCTCAGCAGCGGGCAAGGGCAATCGCCAACGAGACGCCCGGCGCGGTCTACGTCGACCAGTTCTCCAATCCCGCCAACCCCGACATCCACTTCGCCACGACCGGCCCCGAGATCTACGAGCAGATGGGGGGCCGCCTCGACGCACTGGTCGCCGGCTGCGGTTCGGGCGGCACCTTTTCCGGAACCGCCCGATTCCTCAAGCAGGAGATTCCCCATCTGCTGGCGGTAGCGGTGGAGCCGAAGGGATCGATTCTCGCGGGCACCGCACCAGGCATCTACGACATCGAGGGTATCGGCATGAGCGTGCTCCACCCGACCATGGACCTCGACCTCGCCGACGAGATCATCAGCGTGCCGGACGCCAACGCATTCCGCTGGGTGCGGCGCCTCGCAGCAGACTGCGGGGTGCTCGCCGGCTCGTCGGCGGGCGCCGCGGTGTGGGCGGCGGCCCAGGTGGCAACGCGTCTCGGAGCCGGCAAGCAGGTGGTCACAGTGATCCCGGACTCGTCCGAAAGATACCTCTCGAAGGACATCTACGATCGCTTCACGGAGGACTCGTGAAGATATCCACGACATGCGTCCACGCCGGATACGAACCGGAAGAGGCCACCGGTGCCGTCAATGTCCCGATCTACGCCACCTCGACCTATGCCTATCGCCAGTTCGGCGAGCACCGCGGGTGGGAGTACTCTCGCACCGGCAACCCGACCCGATCGGCACTCGAACGCGCGATGGCCGAGCTCGAGGGAGGCGCCGATGGTATCGCCTTTGCCTCCGGTCTCGCCGCAGTCGACGCGATCACCGATCTCCTCGAACCCGGTGACCACCTGGTGTCCGCTGACAACCTGTACGGCGGGACGTACCGACTGTTCGCCACGATCACCGAGCGGCACGGGATCGAGGTCAGCTTTGCCGATGCGGCGGACCCGCATGCTTTCGAGAAGAACTGTTCGGAGCGCACCAAGGCCATTTTTGTCGAAACGCCGACCAACCCGATGATGCAGCTCGCCGATCTCGCAGCCGTGGCGGAAGTCGCCCACGGGTGTGGGGCACTGATGGTGGTCGACAACACCTTCCTGACTCCGGTGCTACAGCGTCCCATCGAGCTCGGAGCCGACCTCGTTCTCCACTCCACCACCAAATACCTCAACGGCCACTCGGATGGGGTCGGCGGCGTGATCGTCGCTCGCGATCCCGAGATTGGTCAAAAGCTCCACACGGTGCAAAACAACGTCGGCGCCATTCTCGGACCGTTCGACGCATATCTGGTGCTTCGCGGGCTCAAGACCCTTGCGGTGCGGATGGCGGTACACGAGGCAAACGGCCGTACCCTTGCCGGCTTCCTGCTCACTCGCAAAGACGTGTCGACGGTCCTCTATCCCGGCCTGACCAACCACCCGCAACATCAACTCGCGCGGACCCAACAAAAGGGTTTTGGCGGCATGATCTCCTTCGACCTCGGCACGCTCGAAAAAGCGCGTGCCTTCTGCAACAGTGTCGAGCTCTTCACCCTCGCGGAGTCACTCGGAGGGGTCGAGTCGCTGGTCTGCCACCCGGCCACCATGACCCACGCAGCGGTGCCCGAAGACGAGCGCAAACGCCTGGGAATCGGCGATGGTCTGATCCGGCTCTCGGTCGGCATTGAGGACGCAGCCGACCTCGAGGCTGATCTCGAGATGGGCCTCGACGCCGCGAAGGATGCGTGAAACCTGCAAGTTTTCCGAGTTATGAGTTTTGAGTGTTGAGTTTTGAGTTATCCCCCGCCCACTCTCTCGGTGAGAGGGGATGGGTGGCAATTCAAAATTCAAAATCAAGAACTCAAAACTGGACCCGTAGAGCCCTCAGCCTGCAAGAGCTTCGACCGGAGTCAAACGCGCTGCACGGAGCGATGGGTAGATCCCCGCAACGAGCCCGACGCTGATCGCAAAGATGATCGCCAGGAAGACTGCAAAGCCGGAAATCGGTAGCCCCGCCTCGAAGAACCGGCCCGCGAAAGCGCACACCACCACCGCGACGAGGAATCCGATGACCGCTCCGATCACCGACAAGAAGATCGCCTCAACCAGGAACTGGATCAGGATGTCTCGGTCCTCGGCGCCAATCGACTTGCGGAGGCCAATCTCATAAAGACGCTCGGCGAGCGAGATCTGGAGCACCGAGAAGATGCCGACGCCACCAACGACCAACGAGATCGCCGAGATCGCGAAAAGGACAATCGTCCATCCGCGGAGCTGCTCGTCGATCTGCCCCTCGGCCTCGAGGATCTCCTGAGCGACATTTTCGATTTCGAAGTCCTCGACCCTGTTGTGCTGCCGCCACAAACGGTTCTTGAGGTGTGCGAAGAGCTCTGACAGCTTGTCGGTGTCGGCCACCTTGACCATCAGCAACGGCACCCGGTCACCGCCGCCGTAAAGGCTCTGCATGGTCGTGAGGGGAATGGTGGCGCCCTCCATCTCGCGTCGGCTCCAGCCATCGTTGATCATGTCGTTGCCGACCCGTTCGCCGATGCCAACCACTTCGAAACGGTGGTCACCGATTCGTACCCATTCTCCGATGGCGTCATGGCTACCGAAGAGATCATCCGCCAGATAGTGTCCGATCACGACAACCCGACGTTGTCGCTCCACATCGAGGTCAGCGATGAATCGGCCCTTTTCGGTCCCTCGGTCGAAGACGACTGCGTACTGGGGCGTCGTACCGGTGATTCGCACCGACTTGCTGGCGTCGCCCCATGCGATGACCTGTTGGGTGTACGACACCGGCGCGGCCGACGAAATCTGATCGCTCGCCTCGACCAGTTCTGCCGCGTCCTCTCGCCGTAGCCCCTCGGAAAGGTGAGAGCGTTTGACGTCAATATTCGAGGTCGGGGTTTCAGTGCTGACGAAGAGCACGCCGCGCAGACCGAGGGAATCGATGCCGTGCCAGATCTCCACCTTGACCGCCTCGATCAGGCTGACCATGGTGACCACCGCCATGGTGCCAAGGACAACGCCAAAGAGAGTCAAAAGCGAGCGCATTTTGTGCGCCCAGATTTCGGTGAGGGTTGTTCTCAGTGCTTCGCCGATGACCATTGCGACCTCACTCGTAACGCAGGGCGACGACCGGGTCGAGGCGGGAGGCCTTGACCGCCGGATAGAGTCCGAAGAAGAACCCGACCACGGTGGCCGAAATCACGGACACGGCGATCATCGAGGCCGTGATCGCCATCGGCATGTTCATGACGGTCATGATGCCGAAGGTGAAGACGATGCCGAGCGCGAGACCCATGGCGCCGCCGAAGACGGTGACGACGATGGCCTCGATGAGAAACTGGACGAACACCTGCCAACCGGTGGCGCCGAGCGCCTTCCGCACGCCGACCTCGCGCATCCGTTCGGTGAACGAGGCGAGCATGATATTCGTGATGACGATCCCTCCCACCAGCAACGAGATAACACCACAGGCGAGGAAGGTGATGTTATAGATCATGCCCTCGCGGTTGCCCTGCTCGATGCGTTCCTGGCGGTCCCACACCCCGAAGTCCTCGATCCCGTGCCGCGAGCGCAGGAGTTGCTCGAGCGCGTCTCGCGACTCCTTGTGGACCTCGGGCGAGCGTAGACGCAGGTTGAGCTCGTCGATGCGCTCGGCTCCCGGCTCCTGGTGACGCTTCATGTACGAGGTGATGGGCACCACGATCAGACGGTTGAGCCACTCGTGGGCGTTGTACGTGTCGTTTTCTTGCCAGAAAAAGACCTTTTCCGCGGTAACCCCGACCACGGTGTATGCCTTGCCATCGATGTTGACGGCCTTGCCAACTGGATCGGCGGTGCCGAAGAGCTCCCTCGCCCGGGTCGAGCCGAGGACCACCACCGCGGCCGCAGTCTCCATGTCGTGATCGGTAATGTATCGCCCGCTACCCATCGCCAGCTCACGCATCCGCCCAAACTCGGGCTCGATCGCTGTGATACGGAAGCTCTCCTCGGTCGCGCCGGCCCGCACACGGTGGCTGCGAGCGATCTCCGCCACCACCAGATCGAAGCCGTCGATGGTGCGTCTGATGGCCGCCGCATCCTCGAGCTTGAGCCCCGTCTTCGCTCGCTGGCGTGCAGTCATTTCGAGCTCACCCGGCGGCTGGTTGTAGACCCCCATCAGGCGCGTACCACCCGACTCGCGGAAGTACTGGTCCCTCCTCGCGTCCATGCTCGCGGTCATGCCGAGGGTCGCCACCACCGACGCGACGCCGAGGATCACACCGAGGGTCTGCAGCACCGTGCGGCCAAGGTGCTCGCGGATCTCGACAAAGCCCTCGCGGAGGAACTGGGCTGGATTCATGCCGCTGCTTCCTGCCCGTTCGGTAGGATCAAACCGTCCACAATCCGGATTGTTTCGCGGGCGCGAGCCGCAATGTTTGGATCGTGAGTGACCATGATCAGGGTCTGACCACCGGCACGCAGCTCGTCGAAGAGCTCGAGGATCTCGATCCCGGTCTGCTGGTCGAGGTTGCCGGTGGGTTCGTCGGCCATAATCACCGACGGGCTGCCGACAATCGCCCTGGCGATGGCGCCGCGCTGCCGTTGGCCGCCGGAGAGCTCGTTGGGACGGTGCCTGGCGCGGTCGGCGAGATGAACCTTGCCCAGCGCCTCGTACGCGAGCTGACGCCGCTCCTTGCGGCCCATACCGCCGTAGAGGAGCGGCAGCTCGACGTTCCGAAGCAGGCTCGCCCTCGGGAGCAAGTTGAAGTTCTGGAAGATGAAGCCAATCTTCCGGTTGCGAAGGTGGGCGAGCTTGCGCCTCGAGAAGCCGGCCACTTCCTCGCCGTCGAGCAGGTACGAGCCTGCGGTCGGCGTATCGAGGAGGCCGAGGATATGCATGAGGGTGGATTTGCCGGAACCCGATGGCCCCATCACCGCGAGGTAGTCGCCGACTCCGATCTCCAGGTCAACGCCGCGCAGGGCCTCGACCGAGAGTTCGCCCTCACCGTAGACCTTGGTGATGCCTTCGAGCTTCATCAGCGTCTGCATCAGGACCTCTCCTCCTTCGGCTTCGACGGATCGGCAAGCGCGACCTTTTCGCCCTCTTTGAGTCCTTCGACGATTTCGACCTCGGTGGTTGACGCGATACCCGTCACCACCCTGCGCTCCTCGAACCAGCGCCGCCATTCCTGGCGAGGGTCTTCACGCCACTTCTCTTCGTCGCTCTTCTGATCCTCGCCTTCAGAGTCTTCTGCGATCTCTTCGTCGTCCTCGGTCCCAGCGATCTCCTTCGGCAGAGGTGTCTCGCGTTGGATGTAGACCATCTCCTCTTCGCCGCGAACGAAGACCGATTCGACGGGAACCGTCAGCACCTGCTCGCGGATCTCTCCGCGGATTTCGAGGTTAGCGGTCATCCCTGTTCGCAGCTCAACCCCGAGCTTTTCGAGGGCGATTTCGACATCGAAGACCTTGACCTGATCGTCGAGCCGTGCTGCCGGCGCGATGCGGCTGATGGTCCCATTGAAGAGCACCCGCGGAAAAGCGTCGAGGGTCACTCGCGCCTCCTGGCCGAGGTGAATCTTGCCGATGTCCACCTCGTTGATGCCAGCCTTGACCAGCATCGTGCCGAGGTCGGCTACTGTCGAGATCACTGTTCCCGCGTTGAAGGAGCCCGAACCGGTCACGGTCTCGCCGAGCTCGACCGGGCGTTCGATGACCACCCCGTCCATGGGTGAGAAGATGTTGACCACCTGACGCGGGTTGTCGCCGATCGGGATGCCGGACGCCTCGACGAGACCGATTCTGTCCCGCGCCTCATCAAGCGCCTGCTGGGCCTGGCGGTAGCGGGTCTCGGCCTCGCGGTTGACCTCGACTGAGATGAGACCGTTCTCGAAGAGCTTGCGCTTGGCCTCGTAATCCTGTTTGGCGTCCTCGAGGGCGATGGTCGCGGACTCGTCCTGATTGCGAACCGCGAGCAGGTTCTGGGCCTGATTGACGTCGGGCTCGATGCGGGCGATGAGCTGGCCCTTCTTGACCACGTCACCGGCGCGAACCGGGAGATCGACGACGCGGCCGGAGAGGTTCGATTTGACATCAACTTTGACCTCTGGCTCGACCGTCCCCACCTCGCGCACCACCACCTGGACGTCAGTGATTTTTGCGGCCAGGGTCGGGATCTCGGGTCCCTTCTCGTCTTCGCCGTTTCCTTTTCCTCTGGTCTTCGCTGCGTACGCGACGGCCGCGGCTGCAATGACAACCACGGCGACGAGAATCAACCAACGCGTTCTCTTGCGGGCCATGAGCTCCTCCTCATTCTCCGTCAACGACTCGACTCGTTAGGAATTACGCGTCGGTAGGTGAAAATGTTCACTTTTTTGTCAAATTTCGGCCGCCGCGCTTGCGAGCGCGGCGGCCGAAATTTGAGAAGAGGCTATAGAATGCATCGAACGACGACACGGGAGGCGAGCATGCGCGAGCTGTTGAGCAAAGAAAACACCGACTACATGGAACGGGCGCGTGAGGTGGCGGAGAAGTATGTGCGACCGCGGGCGGCAGAGCTCGACCGGACCCGCGAGTATGGCTGGGACATCCTCGAGGCGCTCAAGTCCTATGGGCTCACCGGCGCATGGATCCCGAAGGAGTACGGCGGACACGACGCCGGCGTCCTCAACCTGTGCCTGATTGTCGAGCAGCTCTCACGTGCCTGTGGCGGAGTCGGTGTTGCTTTCGCGGTCAACGCACTCGGCTCGTTCCCCATCATTCTCGGGGGGACCAAGGAGCAAAAGGAGAAATACCTGCCACCGATCGCCAAGGGCGAAAGCCTGATCGCCTTCGGGTTGTCCGAAAAGGCCTCGGGATCGGATGCCGGGAGTCTGCGCACCACGGCCATCGCCGACGGCGACGAATACGTGCTCAACGGACACAAGAAGTGGAACACCAACGGCGGCGTGGCGTCCGTATTCACCATCTATGCCCTCACCGAGCCCGACAAGGGCATCCGGGGAATCTCGCCGTTCATCCTCGAAAAGGAGACGCCCGGATTCACGGTCGGCAAGCGTGAGGACACCATGGGCATTCGTACGGTGTCGGTCAACGAGCTCGAGTTCGACAACTGCCGGATTCCGGCCTCACAGCTCCTCGGAGGCCGCGAGGGCGGCGGTTTCAAGAACGCCATGATGACCCTCGACCGTGCCCGTCCAGGGGTCGCGGCCCAGGCCCTTGGCCTCGCCCAGGGCGCATTCGAATGGGCCCTTCGTTACACCTCGGAGAGACGCCAGTTCGGTCAGACCGTGATGTCCCACCAAGCGGTCCAGTTCATGCTTGCGGACATGGCGACCCAGATCGAAGCCGCGCGTCAACTGGTCTACGCTTCAGCTCGGTTGATCGATTCCGGAGCGAAGAACATCAACAAGATGGCCGCCATGGGCAAGGTCTTCGCGACCGACACCGCGATGAAGGTGACTACCGACGCCGTCCAGCTCTTCGGCGGCTACGGCTACTGCAAAGATTATCCGATCGAGAAGTACATGCGGGACGCCAAGATCACCCAGATCTACGAGGGCACCAACCAAGTCCAGCGACTCGTGATAGGTCGCGCGCTGACGCGCGAGCTCAAGGAGCTGACCGGCCACCTCGATGTCACCGTGGAGCATTTCCCGGATTACGATCCGGAGGCCTGAACCAGGAATGAGGAATGAGGAATTCCCAACCACCCCCCCGGTGAAATGAACCAATTCAGGGGTGGGAGGGCGGCATTCCTAATTCCTCATTCCTAATTCCTAATATGTTCTATCCCTCATCAAGAGTGCGACGGTATTCGCGCTCCCAGGTGGTCCACCACTCTGTTTCGATGCCGCCGCAGGTCTCTCCGAACGCCGAACAGGCGATACAACCGTCACCGCGGACCACCTCGGGATCATCAAGGGGTGGAAAACGTTCGGTGAGTTTCTCGCCGAGATCGCGGGCGGCCCTCTCCTCCGCAGTCGGCTCGCGACCCTCGAGCCGGGTCACTCCATTGCGTCGCAACCGTTCAAACGACTCGGGAAAGAGGACGCTGTTCTCCTTGTCGACGTGCTCCCAGAGGTGGTGCGCCAGGCGCCGGGCGATACCGCCTGCCTTTCCCGGGTTTCCGCTGGCCTCTTCGAACTCATCGACTAATGCCGAAGCCTCACGGTGATCCGCTTCGATCGACGGCAGAGGCCCGCGATCGCCCGGCACCTCTGCCCTCTCGACCAGCGCCGGGAAGAGCGTCTTTTCTTCTCTCTCGTGATGGTAGCCGGCGACAAAGACCCTGAAAAAGTGGACGAAATCGGCAGCGTCCTCCGCAGAGGTCTGACCACGAGCCGTCAGCTCGGCGAAACGAATCAGTGATCCGGCCACCCGGTCCACGAGCAGATGTTCGGTTTTGAACTCGTCGAAGAGCCGCATCAATCGACGGCCGGACGCACGACCCCGGCGGCACCGGGACCTCGTGGATCCTGCGCAGCTTGCAGCTCCCCACCGATCTCGCCCCGCACCGAATGGACCTCACCGATCGAGTCCACGAGCCGCAACTCATGGCCGCGCCGCTCGAGCGCCTTTGCGGTTTCGGGCGACAGTGCGTCGGCCTCCGCGAAGAGGAGGTCCGGCATCCATTGATGATGAACGCGGGCCCGATCCACCGCCGCCTGCAGCTCATCACCGTCGACAATCAGGTTGAGGAGTACCTGGGCGGTGGCAGTTGGGATCCTCGACCCGCCGGGCGAACCAGTTACGATGATTTCGTTGCCGCGCCACGCGATGGTCGGCGTCATCGAGGACAGCATGCGTTTCCCAGGTCCGACTGAGTTGGCCTCGCCCTGGATCAGTCCGTAGACGTTGGGCTGACCCGGTGCGGTCGCGAAGTCGTCCATCTCGTTGTTGAGGAGGAAGCCCGCGCCCGGAACCAGAAGGCCGCATCCAAAGGCGCCGTTGAGAGTGGTCGTGATCGCCACCGCGTTGCCGTCACCATCCATGACCGACAGGTGGGTCGTCTCCGGCGATTCCGGCACCAGGTCGCTCGACCACGTGCGAACCCGGTCCGATGGCGTCGCGTTGGCGAGGAGGATTCTTCCAGCCCGAAAATCGAGCCATCCCCCGCCGAGCAGCTGTGCCGCGCTCGCCAGGCTGGTCCGGGGATCTCCGAGGAGGACGCGGTCGGCGTAGGCGCGACGAAAAACCTCAACCAGGAGGTGGAACCGATCTGCGCCGAAGCGAGAAAATTTGGCCCATTCGAGACGCTCGAGCAAACCGCAGGTCTGACCGAGAATGATGCCCCCCGAAGAGGGAAGCGGCATCGAAGCAACCTGCCAGCCGAAGGCCTCGAACCGCACCGGCTGTCGCCACACAGGCCGATAGGCGGCCAGATCGGCAGCGCGGAGAACGCCGCCGTGGAGTCGTGAGGCGAGCTCGACCTGCGCGGCGATCGGTCCCTCGGTGATAGCTGGCGCGCCTCTCTCCGCGTAAGCTTCGAGCGTCGCTGCCAGCTCTGGCAGACGCAACGTGCTTCCAGCCTCCGGCGATTGGCCGCCCGGCAACCACACCGCCGCGGTCTCCGGGAACCGTCCAAGGAGATCGGCGTGCTCTTCGGTCCCAAGAGCTAGACGGCGGTCGACGATGAACCCTTCCCGTGCGAGCCTGATCGCCGGCGCTACCACCTCCGCCCAGGGCAACCGACCGAGCTCCTTGTGGAGCTCGTACAGCCCGGCCGGTGACCCCGGCACACCGGCGGCCAGTGGTCCGATCAGAGACGCCCCTGGACGCGGTTCGCCCTGCTTGTCGAGGTACATATCACGGGTCGCCTCGGCAGGAGCGGTCTCGCGAAAATCGAGGGTCTTCACCTCGTCGCCAAAGCGAGTGACCGCAAACCCGCCTCCGCCAAGGTTCCCGGCCCGCGGCCGGACCACGGCCAGTGCGAGGGCGGTGGCCACCGCCGCATCAGCGGCGTTCCCACCGGCTCGAAGAACCTCGAGGCCGGCGTCGGTGGCATCGGCGGCGGCGCTGGCGACCGCCCCACCAGAACCCCGGGCCGCCTCCGGGTGTGCCGCATCCACGACACCGGCGGGCGAGAACAACACGAGCAATAAGAGGGCCGCTGCCCTCCGACATTTCACCATCAGGAAAGCAATCTGCTTCATCGTCCGAGTGTACTTCACCCGGCGCCGGAACCGGCGCCGGGGATAAGGATCAGTTATCATTCCCCGTGCGCCGCCTCGCGTGGTGCGCGGAGGATTGATGACCTGGAACTATTCGCAGAAAACCACCGATCTCTTCATGGCGGCGGTGCAGGGAAAGCCCGGGACCCACCTCGGCGAGATCGAGGACGCCGACGGCTTTGGAGAGCACGGGTCGATAGCGTGCGGCGACGCCCTCAGGTTCACATTCCGCGTCAACCGGGACCTCGACAACCCTCTGAAGGACCGCATCACTGAGGCGCGCTACCTGACCTTCGGCTGCACCTCGGCCATCGCCGCCTCCGAGGCTTTGTGCGCGATCATCGAAGAGGGCGACTTCACTCCGATCGAGGCTCTCAAGATCACGAACAAGGACATTGTCGACTATCTCGAAGGACTTCCCCAGGCCAAGATCCATTGTTCGGTCATGGGCGCCGAGGCGCTCGAAGCCGCAGTCTTCAACTGGGCCCAGAAGCGCGGGGTCGACCTCGCAGAGCTGGGACTGGATATCAGCCGAGACGAACAGGAGGAAGGGCGACTCGTCTGCACCTGTTTCGGCCTGACCGAGCCTTACATCGAACGAAAGATCCAGGAGCTCGAGCTGAAGACGATCGCCGATATTACCAACGCCATCAAGGCCGGCGGTGCCTGCATGTCGTGCCACCACACGCCCGGCGGGCTGCAGGACATCCTGAACAAGGTCTGGGGCCATCAGCCGACCGCCTTCAAGGAGCTGCCGGTCCTGCCGATCGCGCGCCAAACCAAGGCGCGGCCGCCGCAGGAGATGTCGCCGTTCAAGTTCGCCAAGCTGGTCGAGCACGTCCTCGAGGAGCGCGTGCGGCCGCTGCTCGCCAAGGACGGGGGCAACATCGAGCTTGTCGACATCAAGGACACCATCGTTTACTGCAGCATGCGAGGCGCCTGCGCGGACTGCATCGGCTCCGCCCGAACCCTCAAGATGATGGTCGAGCAGGCGCTCAAGGACCACGTAGACGAGCGGATACGAGTTGTTGAGGTGTGATTCTTTTTCTGCCGCGTTCGCCCAGCGGGCGACCACGGCGGAAAAAGAGAAAGAAAGGTGGTCGGAGGCCTCGTGTCGATTATCTACCTTGATAACAACGCAACCACCCAGGTCGCACCGGAGGTAGTGGAGGCGATGATGCCCTATCTCACCGGTGAGTACTTCAATCCGAGCTCGATGTACGAGGCGGCGCGCGGCCCCGCTGATGCCATAACCGAAGCTCGCAAGAAGATCGCCAGACTGCTCGGCGCAGCGAAACCGGCCGAGGTGCTCTTCACGTCCTGCGCATCGGAGAGCAACAACACCGCCGTGTTCGGCACAATCGCCGCCAACCCGGAGCGGCGTCACATCGTCACCACCGCGGTCGAGCATCCGGCGATATTCGAGGTCGCTCGAGATCTCCAACGACGTGGCTTCGAGGTCGACTTCATCCCCGTCGACACCCAGGGCCGGATCAACACCAACGAGTTCGTGCGCGCTCTGCGCCCCGACACGCTGCTCGTGTCGGTAATGCACGCCAACAACGAATCGGGCGTCGTTTTCCCGATCGGGGAGCTGTCACGAATCACCAAGGAGACCGACCTATCAATCGTCTTCCACACTGACGCCACCCAGACGGTGGGCAAGCTCGAAATCGACCTTCGATCGAACTTCAAGCATGTCGACATGCTCTCCTTCTCCGGTCACAAGCTGCACGCGCCCAAGGGTATCGGCGCCCTCTTCATCCGCCGCGGCACTCCGTGCAGACCGTACCTGCTCGGCGGTCACCAGGAGGAGGGCCGGCGCGCCGGCACCGAGAATGTCGCCTTCATCGTCGGTCTCGCGCATGCCCTCGAGCTCGCAACGGCCAGCCGCGACGAAGACGTGCCGCGCATCACCGCCATGCGCGACCGGCTCGAGAAAGAACTGGTGGCGCGGATACCCTACCTCGAGGTCAATGGAGGCCAGGCGCCGCGACTCGACAACACTCTCAACATCGCGTGCCACTTCATCGAGGGCGAAGGCATCCTCTACCAGCTCTCCGCGCACGGTATCTGCGCGTCCTCAGGCTCCGCCTGCACATCGGGCTCACTCGAACCCTCGCACGTCCTGCGCGCGATGAAGGTTCCGTTCACCGCCGTCCACGGTTCGGTACGTTTCAGTCTCAGCCGGTACAACACCGAAGAGGAGATCGACACAGTGATCGAGGTCTTCCCGGAGATCGTTGCCAGCCTACGCCGGCTGTCACCATACTGGGACGCGGCCAAGAACCAACCTCGTCCAGAAGGGCTAGAAATGCTCGAACAGACCGAGATGCCGCAAGCGAACCCGTAGCGCGAGCTGCCGTGCCAGTCTCCGTGCTCGAGCCCGAATCCCGTTCTTTCTCCTCTCTTCATAAACCACAGAGTCACAGAGAGCACAGAGCGATTCACGAAGGATAATTAGAAATCTCTCTGTGAGCCTCCGTGTCCTCTGTGTCTCTGTGGTGGTTCGTGTGTGGCGCGTAAGAATCCGAATCGACCCGGCAGGCGAAGGATCGGCTACAGTGTCGCGCATGAAACGAGTAGCTCTTCTCGCGTTCGCCTTATCCATTCCGGGCGTACTCCTTGCTGAGGACGACCTCCCTGCAGAGTGGCTCACGGTGGCCGAGAGGTCCGACTTTCGAGCTACTTCGAGCTACGACCAGACGATGGTCTATCTCTACCGCCTCGAGGCGGCGGCGCCGAAGCTGATTCGGGTCACCGATTTCGGCCGCTCAGGACAGGGCCGGCCGCTGCCGCTGGTCATCGTGTCCTCGGACGCCGCCTTCACTCCCGAGGCGGCAGCCGCTACCGGCAAGCCGATCCTGCTCATCCAGAGCTGTATTCACGCCGGCGAGGTCGATGGGAAAGACGCTACCTTGATGGTCCTCCGCGACATCGCGCTCGGCCGCCGGCCGGAGCTGGCAAAGGGCGCCGTCACTCTTTTTGCCCCGATCTACAACCCTGATGGGCACGAGAATGTGTCGCCCTACAACCGTCCGAACCAGAACGGACCGGTCGAAGGAATGGGCTACCGTGCCACCGCCAACGGCATCAACCTCAACCGCGATTTCCTGCGTCTGGCGAGCCCCGAGGCCAGGGCCATGGCGCGTCTCATCGCCACCTGGAACCCCCATCTGCACATCGACAATCACGTCACCAACGGCTCCGACCATGCCTGGGTCCTGACCTGGCTGGTAGCCGAGGCGCCACAGCTCGCGCCGCCGGTGGACGCCTGGATCAGGGCGCACCTGCCCGATGTCCTGGCCGAGATCGAGGCCGACGGCTATCCCAACGGACCCTACGTGAGCCACATCTCCAGGTCCGATCCGGCCGCCGGCATGATCTGGGACGTCGCTCAACCGCGCTACTCTTCCGGTTATTTTCCTCTCCGCAACCGGGTGTCGATCCTGATCGAGATGCAAGCTCACAAACTGTTTCGCGATCGGGTCCTGGCCAACCGAGCCTTTATCGACGATTTGATCGAGGAGGTGGGTCGGTCCGGTCAAGAGCTCGTCCGGGCGGTGAACGAGGCTGACGCGGCGACGGTGGCGATAGGCCGTGCAGACGCCGAGCCTTCCGAGGTGGTGATTCGTTGGGGAGTATCAGAGAAAGGCGAAAAGATCACCTGGCCGGCCTATGACTGGAGCATCGAGGAATCTGTAGTCATGGGCGGAGAGCAGGTTCAGTACCATCAAGGCGAGGTGCGCGATGTCGATCTCGGATGGCGGCATCTGCCGGTCGTGGAAAAGACGCTCGCGCGACCACGAGGTTATCTGGTGCTTGCCGGTTGGCCGCAGATCGAGGAGCTCATCGTCGGTCATGGGCTGCGCGCCTCCACGTTGAGCGACGACGCCGAACTCGAGGTCGAAACCATCCGCCTCGCAGAGCCGAGGTTCGCCTCATCTTCGTACCAGGGAGCGGTGATGGTCGAGGACTTCGAAATCAGCCGCCAAAGCGAGCGGCGATCGATTCCAGCCGGCAGCCTGTGGGTCCCGGCCGATCAGCCCGCGTTCGAGGTCGCGGTCCAGCTCTTCGAGCCCGAGGCCCCGGACTCGATCGTGCGATGGGGCGTCGTGTCGTCGCTCTTCGAGCGCAAGATCTACATCGGCCCCGACCTCCTGGAGAAGCTCGCCGGCGAGATGCTGACCGATGACAATGTCCGAAGCGAGTGGGAGGCCGCGCTTGAAGACCCGGAATTCGCCAAGGACACCGACGCTCGATACCTGTGGTGGTTTCGGCGCACCCCGTACTGGGATGAGACCGTCGGTTTGCTGCCAATCATGCGGGTCATGGCCCCTCTCGATCTCGATCTCAAACCCTGGCCGCAACCTTGACGGAATCCTTCGGGTATGGAGAACGTTGGGGGCCCCTTGGGCGCGCCCTCCTCGACTTCCACCGCGGAGCCACAACGGCCCGGATCATCGTTCATACCGACATCTGGATCGACGATCCGACCCCGGTCGAGGAGTTCTACCGTCCGGATGACCGGCCGCTCCTGGAGCTGGAACGAACCGCCCTCAGCTTGTGTCGCGGACGGACCCTTGATTTCGGCGCAGGAGCCGGTCGGCACGCGCTCGAGCTTCAGCATCGCGGACTCGAGGTGACCGCAGTTGATGTCGCACCCGAAGCGGTGGAGGTGATGCGCGAACGCGGGGTAAGCGACGCGCGCTGCGGAGACTTCGCAGCGGTGAATGGAGAGCGCTTCGACACGATCCTGCTCCTGATGCACGGGATCGGTCTGGTCGGGACCCTCGAAGGGCTCGGGCGGTTTTTCGGCGACGCCCAAAACCACCTCGAGAAAGGCGGCCGGATTCTCTTCGATTCGGCCGATCTCGGAATCGTGATGCCCGACCGGTTCGACGAAGGCCTCGACGACTGGCGGTCAGGCGGTCTCTACCCGGGAGAGGTCGAGTACCGTCTGACGTACAAGAAGTACGAAGGAAAGCCCTACCCGTGGCTCTTCGTCGACCCAGTCACTCTCGCCGATCGAGCTCGAGCGGCCGGCCTCCGGTCCCAGGTGGTGGCACGTGGCGCCCGTGGCTCCTTCCTGGCCCGTGTTTCCATGTAGAAATGGTATGCTGCGCCTTCGTCGAGCGGGCGACCTTTTCGCTCCGATAAGGAAAGGCTCACTATGAAGAGACATACGAGATTTGCGCTTATTATTGTGGCGACCTTCGTCGCGCCGACAATCGTCATCGCGCAGACACCAGCGGCACCGGGTGGAGACGTGAATCCCGCCGTGCTCGAGGTCAACGGTGAGAAAGTTTTTGCCGCTGAAATTTCCATGATCATGCAGAATATCGCCGCCCAGATGGGTGGCCGCGACAAGGTACAGGACGAACAGGAGTTGGTGCAGATGGCAACTCAGCGAGTCGTCGAGCAGACGCTTCTCGCCCAGGAAGCCCGGCGCACCAATGTTCAACCGAACGAGTTGCGGCTGGCTGAGATGATGCAAGCCCTCGAAAAGCAGGCTGGCGGCAGAAAGACGCTGGAATCCAACATCGGACAATTCGGGATGAACTACGACCAGCTCACGGAATTCATCCGGGAGATGGAGCTCTCCCGGTCGCTGATCGAAAAACAGATCAGCCCGACCATCCAGGTCTCCGACGAAGAGGTCAAGGCCTTCTACGACGAAAACCCTCAGCTTTTCGATGTCGAGGAACAGGTCCACGCCCGCCACATCATCTTCAACGCCACCCTCCAAGCCGACGCGCAGGCCGTTGCAGAGGCCCGAGCCAAGGCCGAGGAGGCTCGTCAGCGGGCCCTGGCCGGTGAGGACTTCGCCGAGCTCGCGCGCGAGCTTTCGGAGGGCCCGACGGCAGCCAACGGCGGCGACCTCGGCTTCTTCACTCGGGAACAGACCGCTCCCGCGTTTGCCGCCGCCGCATTCGCCCTCGAGCCTGGCGGTATCTCGCCGGTCGTCCGCACACCCTTCGGTCTCCACGTCATCAAGGTCGAGGAGAAACGCCCCGCCAGACGGCTGCCTCTCGAAGAGGTCTTCGAGCAGATACGAAACCTGTTGGTCCAGCGGAAGACCGGCCAGAAAGTCGGGAAACTGGTCGAGTCGCTGGCTGAAAAGGCTACAGTCGTAAATCTGGTCGACAATCCTGCACCGTCGAACCAGGAGGCTCCGCAGGCGGTCCTTCCCACCGATCCGAAAGAATAATGGTGAGATATGCGGGTTAGCGGGCTCTCGGGCCCTCGACATACCTCCGTGCCCAGGTCGCGATCATGGTACCGGCGTAGCGAGCATCGGCGGCATTGCTGCAGAGGTGGTCCGCCGAGTCCAGTGATAGGAAGCATTTGGGGTGTCGGGCAGCCATGAAGATTTCAGTGGCGTTGTCGATCCCGACCGTACGATCAGCCGGCGAATGGCACACCAGGAGCGGCTTGCCCAGCCCGGCGACGGCATCGCGCATCTTGACCGTCGACAGATCGTCGAGGAACTCCTTACGGATCCTGAATGCCCGGCCGCCGATCTCGACCTCCGCCTCGCCCGCGTCCTCGATTTCGGCACTACTGGAACGGATCAATCCCACGAGATGGGCGGTGGACGACGGCGCCGCGAGGGTCGCTACCGCCCTGGCCGATGGAATGTGGGCGGCGGCGTGCAGTACGGCGGCGCCTCCGAGCG
>CAYRFI010000073.1:0-22896 GCA_964423595.1 uncultured Thermoanaerobaculia bacterium
CGAGCGGCCACGGCGGTCTCTGCTGAGGTTCTCCGAACCGCCTTCCACGGTGGCGATCTCGAGCTCCGACTCGACGAACCAGTCTGCCGCATCGATCGATGCCAGGGCATCGCCATCTACCGGCTGGCTGATGAGCAGGACCACGTTCCGGTAGGGCCCGCCGCGAACCGGGTTGATGGTGTCGTTGAAACCGGCCGTGATGATTCGCGCCGGCGGTGGGCTTCGCAGGTTGACGGCGATCGATTCGAACCAATCCTGAATCGAATCGCCGTTGGTGTCGCTTTGGATCGAGGTCGTCTCCATCTCGGGACCGATGTTGATGTAGGCGAGGCTCCGGCCTCCCGTTTCAACGGCCGCCGAAGGCGCAAACCTGCGGGTTCCCCCGTCCGGCTCGACCAGCACGACTTCGAGATGCACCTGCCCGGACGCTGTACCCCACAGCTGGACCTGGTAGCTCCCTTCGAACCAGATCCCCTCCTCATCGACCGGTACCGCGATCACGCCGATCTCGCCCGCCCAGGAGTCGGCGTCGACGCCGAGAACGGCCGCTCCCTCCAGCGCGCGTGAGAAGAAGTCGACGTCGGCCCGCTGGCCGATCGCAGAGTGGCCGCTCGTGTTGCCGACCAGAGCCAGGCGCGCTTCTCCATCAAAGCCCGCGCCCTGGGCAAAGACCAGCACCATCGGCCGGCCGCTGATCGCCAGCTCTTCGACCTCGGCGAGGGCCTCCTGGGCGCCGATTTCCTGCATGCGCTCGCCGAGGTGGAAGGCGGTGGCGTTCTCCAGCTCATGGCCCCGCCGCGACTGCCGGCGTAAGAAGTCGAAGCTCGAGCTCCAGTGCGAGGAACCCATCCACTCGAGACCGAAACCGACGACAGAGCGAGCGACCGGCTCGCCGAAGGCGTGACGTTGGCCTGCGGCCGCGAGCTCGGTGCCGCGCTGCATGACGATGGTCTCGCCGACCGGCGGGAGATCGACCTCGACCCCGTTCGGCGCGTTGGCCAACGAGTGCGCCAGACCCAAGAGCTCGAGCGCCGGTTCGACGACGGCCGGCGGCAGGTCGTCGACGACCCGCGGCAGGACAATGGTCTCGGGCGACAGCGGAATGCCGAGCTCGCCGATCCCGATCTCGAAGACGAAGCTCGCATCAAGGGGGCTCGAGGTGTTGAAGGCGCTCGCCACCACCCGACCGGTGCGCCGGGACTCGAGCCTCCAGGTCACCATCCCGGTGGTGCCGGGGAGCAGCTCCGCGACCCGCTGCACGGGTTGGTTGTCGCCCTCCTCGATCCCGTCGTACTCATCGTCATCGGCTTCCAGTAGGCGGGCGCCGGAGATCGAGTTCGGCGGCAGCTCCAACGACAGGTCGTAGACCGGGGTCGTCGAGGTGTTGGTGACCGAAACCCGGAAGTCGTAGAATTCTCCGTTTCGAACTGTGTTGGGATGGAAGAACGTGAGGGCGAATCGCGGATCGCGGACGACCACCACGCCGGGGATCTTGCCCTCGATCGGCGCCGGCTTGCCCGACGCGAGGCCGTGAATCTCCCCCGTCAGGTGGGCGGTCAGCCGATGTTGCCCCTCGCGCAGCCCTTCGACCAACCAGGTCGCCTGACCGCTCGCCTGGGCGACGATGAACGTCAGATCGTCGCTCGTTCCAGATTTGCCGTCCGGTCCGGGGTCGAGCACCGGAACCGGTTCGCCAGGAATCGTCGGTGGATCGGTCTCGGCCTGCCGGATCCCGTCGCCCGACAGCTCGAGCACCCCGCTCAGGTCGCGCAGCTCGAGACCGCTGCCGGCGAGGGCGCCGTTCTGCACCACCATGATGACCGAGAAGAACTGATTGAGAAATGCAATATCCGTCGGGATGATGATGAAGCCGGGTATCGGCGTCGACTCGAGCATTTCGATGTCGCGCTCCTCGAGGTCCAGCTCCGTCCGCGGGATCGGTTCGAGCGCGCCCGAGGTCACCGTCGGCACCGGCACGTCCGGAAAGTGCGGGTTCGGCACCGGTAGCGCGTAGGCGTCGGGCGAATCGAACAGGGTCATTCCCTGCGGGCCGAGCATGAGATCGAAGGGCACCTCGACCGTGCCACCCTCGATCTGGAAACCGACCGAGTAGTGCCAGGCCGTGTAGTTGTCGGCATCGATGACGAGGCCGTAAGCGTCCATCTCGTCCGGCGTCAACGCGCGCGAGGTGATGGAGGAGATCACGAGCCGGTGGACGAGGATCTCGACCGAATCGGGCACCGCCGCCGAGATCGTACGATTTCCCTCCACCAGACGAATCCCCGACAGGGTGTAGCTTCCCTCGCGGTTGAGACCGGGAATCCGAAATGTATCACCCGGAGTCGTAGTTAGCCGCAGGGGTTCGTTCAGCCCCGGTCCGCTGAGATCCCCCTCGACCCGGAGTCCGACCGGAACCTGTCCCGGCCCGAGCTGACCCAAGGCGGTCCGTACCACCGTCGGCAGCCCCGGCGCCAGTTCCTGACTCTCCGGCGAAACGCTGAGGACCGCGCCCCGGATCTCGAGCTGGCCGGTCACCAGGTCTTCCCCACCGGCACCCGCCGCCGCACCCACGATCATGAGAATGATCGCGATCCGCCCCAGGTGCGGCCGCGGGTTGGCTCTCACAGTCCCCCTACCCCCCGATTGATGATGCCGGAAGCCGCGGAGTCGATGGAAATCTTGACGGCTGACTCCTCTCACCGCTCACGAAACGCCCTCGCATAACAAGCTATGTCTGCCGGCTTCACGGCACAATCGCCCAAACGGACGGTTTTTCTCATCACTTTGAATGGTTTTGGCACAGCCGCGGCGTGTTTCCGGCGATCGGAGCTCGAAATTCTAGGTTCTGGGCCGGAAAACCGCCTACTCGATCCACTCCGCCAGCGCGCGCAGGCTGTCCGGGTTCGTGATGGTGACGTGGTGCGGGGCGGCCTCGAGAACGCCATCGTCCTCGAGGCGTCTGAAGGTGCGCGACAGGACCTCGGGGGCGGTCCCGCACTGGGCGGCGATGACGTTGCGGGGCTCGGCGAGCTCGATTCGGTCGCCCGGGTTCAGTTCGCGATGGCCGGCGCGGCTCATGAGGTAGATGGCGAGTCGCTCTTCGACCCGGCGCTGAGTGTGGAGCTCGAGCTTCGAGACCAGCTTACGGGTCCACAGCGAGATCGAGCCCAGCATGGCGACCCCGAGCTCGGGCGAGGCGCTCAGCAGCCCGAGCAGCGCCGCCCGCGGCAGGCACCACAGGCGGCACGCGCGCATGACCTCCGCGGTCGCAGGGTAGGTGCCCGGGGCGAAGAGCGCGGCCTCGGCAAAGGTCTGGCCTGGATTCACCAGGTGGAGCAGGAGCTCGCGCCCCTTGGGCGAATAGCGCACCAGCTTGAGCTGGCCGTCGATCACCGCGTATAGCGCCTCGGCGGGCTCGCCCTCGTGAAACAGGATCTCGCCGCGCTCGAGTGACTTCTCGTGGCCGGCGCTGATGACGGTCGCGCGCTGCTCTTCGGTGAGCTGGCTGAGGAGAGGGAGGTCGGCCAGTGCTGCGGGCATGGGCGGATTGTACATCGGACGCGACGAGCCCGAGGATCTCAGCGCTTCGTCGCCTCCTCGGCCATCGCGGTGCCGCCGACGTGTGTATAGAGCGGCGATTCGATCTCCTGCAGGCGCCGGTGGTACTCCTCCTCGGTGACCTCGGTGTGCCAGTGGCCGGTGGCCTTGAAGCCGACAATGACCGCCAGGTAGAGCCCCACCGCGAGGACCGTCGCTGTCACCGGGCGCAGCCAGGCTGTGGTCCCGACACGCTTCGGCGGCCGCACCGCCAGACAGGAGCTGACCGGGCACGCAACGACGCAGTCCTGGCACGAGGTGCACTCGATGGAGGCCACCCTCTGCATGGTGTGGACCTGCAGCCGGGCCGGGCACACCGCTGTGCAGGACCGGCAATCGGTGCAGAGGTCGGGGTTGCGGGTCACCTTGAACGGCGCCATGCGGCCGAGCACCCCGACGAGCGCGCCGTAGGGGCAGAGGTAGCGGCACCACAGGTCGCGCACGAAGATCGAGCCGACAATGAGGACGCCGAGAACGGCGATTGTCAGGTGGCTGGGCGGGGCGAAGAAGAGCCACATCTTGGCGTCGACGATCTTGGCGTAGGGGCTGGAGAGGAAGGCTTCGACCCCGCGCGGATCCATGGCGAACCAGATCGCCCATACGAAAAATCCGAGGAGGAGAAACTTGAGCCCGCGCAGCGGAATGTCGAGCCATCTCGGCGGTGTCAGGGTGCGCCCGGTGAGCGTGACGCCGAACCGTCCCAGGAGCTCCGACAGGAGGCCGACGGGGCAGACGTGGGAGCAGAAGGACTTGGCCACTACCAGCGACATCAGGCAGATGCCGATGAAGATGGCGAGACCGGCCGGGTGGATAGCGTCGATGGTCCTCTCGTGGAGGAGATGGCGAAGGCCGAGCATCGCGTCAATCGGCAGAAAGGCCTCCACCCCGGCCGGCCGCGGGACGGAGGGCCAGCGGCCTTCGAGGTGCGGCATCACCCACAGCGAGAACTGGATGCCGATCAGGACGGCGATCGCGGTCATGACCCACTGAACGGCGCGGCGAAGCTTGAGCACCTTCACGGCGATAGATTCTCTCAAAGCTCACTCGACCGCATTGACCGGGGTCAATTGGATTGTCATAGCGACGTCATAGACCGAATTCGGAATTCGGAATTCTGAATTCGGAATTGGCCCCACGCCTCTGGAATTTCGAATTTGGGATTTCGAATTTCGAATTTTGAGCCCAACCACGCCTGCATCAGGCGGCTGCGCGTCAGTCAGGCGATGGGTGCGAAATTCCGAGGGCGTCGAAGATGACATCGACGGAGCGATTAGCCTGATCCTCGACATCGATCACGACGGCGTCGGAAGCGGCGAGCTCTGCAAGCAGGGACGGTACGAGCGCGCGGCGCACGACGATCACCGCGCCGAGAAGATCCGCTACCGCCAATGCGCGCTGTACAGCAGGCATGTGGCCCTGCCCCCGCAGCTCGACCGGTCCCAGCTCGTCGATGATCACGACCGATTCCGACGCGGTTCGCGACAGTGCCTCGCGGCCGAGCCGGAAGCCCTCCTCGGAAAACCGGAAGCGGGTGCCGAAGTCGCCCTCGCTGCGCTCACCAAGGGTTGCCAGGACGGCTTCCTCGCCGGTCGCCAGATTGCGAAGCCGGAAGCCGACCTTGCGGTCCTCTTCGAGCGCTCCGGGCTGAACGAATCCGAACACCGGCACCTTCACTGCGCGCAGTTTCTCGGCGAGCGCAACCACGGTCTCAGTTTTACCGCCATCGCTCGGGCCGGTGACGACGATGACCCGGACCGGCGTCCGCAGGACGTGTCCGGGCCGGGTCAGGGCGGAGTGCCCGCGGAGCGACGCAGCGGCCGCCGCCTCCTCGGCGATGCGGGCGGTGTGTGCGAGCAGCACCTCACCAACGCCGGGCAACCGGCGCAGGCGCGCAACGGCGCCATCGCTTCGCACCCTCGACGCGGTCCACACGTCGGCGGCAGCCTCGGCGAGGCGCGGCAGCGAGTTCAGGGCGAGCCCGAGGACGAGGCCGAGTCGTTCGAGACCCAGGCGTTGCGTCAATTTCAGAAGTGTCTCCGCATTGACCGAGCGCATCAGCACCGCCGCGGCCACGGTCAGCACCAAAAGGCGCAGCAACACCATGCCGCCGAGCTCGATCCCCCGTTGCGGGCCCTCTGCCCACGCCACCACCGCGGCCGTGATCGACGCCGCAAACACGATGGCGAGCACCGCACCGACGCGAAGACCGGCGCGCAGGGCCGGTGGGTCGAGAATCCAGGCCACGACGATGGCGATCATGACCGCCCACGCGGCGTAGAGTGGAGGGCCGAAGAGAACCACCACTACCGAGGTCGCGAGAAGAAATCCGGCGAGGCGGTTCATGCGCGTTTCCCCAGGCGTCGCATCACCCGACCCGCAACCCACCACGCCCACAGCCCGCCGGCGGCGCCGACGGCGCCGGTGATCGTCGCGACCGCGGTGACGATCACGGTCGGGTTGAGAGCGTCGAGCCCAACGGCAGCAGCGCTCTCCTGGAGCAGTCGAAGATACGACCTGACCCCTTCGGACCCGGTCACCACCCACATCGTGAAGAGCTTCTGCAACGGATTCGTGGCCAGGGCGACGAAACCTCCGATCGCTGCGCCGACGGCGCGACCACCGCTGCCGGTGAGGGCGATCTCCAGCACCAGGGCCTGGATCCCGATACCGATGATCGGCCCGGGAAAGAGCCCGCCGAGGGTGAAGATCTTGAGGAAGATCGCCACCACGCCCGCCAGCAGGCAGACTCCCGGCCGAGGCTGTAGCCGCCGCAGGCAGACCAGGCACAGCAGACCGGCGAGACCCATGATCGTGCCGCGGAAAGGCAGCTTGCCGAGGTGGACGGCGGTGCCGAGGGTCGCCTCGATGGCGCCCCAGAGGGTGCCGAAGAGGGTCGCGTAAGTCCACGGCCGAACGTCCTTCACGGCTCTACCTCGACCAGCTTTCCGTCACTGATGTGAAGGTGCCGGTGGGCGGCCGCCGCCAACTCCCGGCGGTGGGAGATCACGAGGTATCCCCTCCCCTTCTCCGCTCGTCGATGAACCAGATTGATGAATGCTCGCAGGTCCTCGGGGTCGAGCCCCTGACCCGGTTCGTCGACAACCATCACCTCCGGACGGAGGAGATCGAGAGCGGCGTGGACCAGGCGCTGCCGCTCGCCACGCGACAGCGTCCAGGGCGCCCGTGCGGCGAGGTGATCGAGGCGGTGTCTGCGCAAGACCCTTGCCGACTCTTCGTGCCGGGCCCCGGCCGCGGCGACCTCGTCCGCCACGGACCCGGAAAAGAGCTGGAGCTCGGCCGACGGCAGCATCAGGGTGATCCTGCCGGACCGCGCGACCGTGCCCGCCGACGTCCGGCGCAGACCGCACAGAACCTGCGCCAGGGTCGACTTGCCGGCGCCGTTGGCACCCGTGAGCAGGACGACCTCGCCTTCGTGCAGCTCGAAGTTGACGCCGGCCAGCAGACGCTGCGACCCGCGTTCGACGGTGAGCCCCCGGGCCGCAAGCACAACCCTCTCGCTGGCCGGCGCCGGTGCTTGCAGGAGCGGTTCCTCCGGCTGTGCGCAGGAAACAACGCGTCCGTCGGTCAGCTCGGCCCACTCTTCGACGCCCCTCAGGCGCCATCCCGCCTGTTCGTTGATGAGGAAGGACCCACCCAGCCCCCGACCGTCTGCCAAAACCTCTGACAGCTCGCGGACGCCATCGGCGTCGAGGTGCGCCGTCGGTTCGTCGAGCAGCACCGGCCGCGGACAGCCGGCGAGCGCCGCCGCGAGCGCGACCCGCTGCCGCTGGCCGGAGGACAGCTCGGTGATTCGACCCGATGGAAGGCGATCGACGCCGAGCGCGTCGATTGCTCGCGCCATATACTCCGAATCGCCGTGGAGGCGGCGGGCCGCCTCCATCTCCTGAGCCACCGTCGGCAGAAAGAGCTGCGCGTCGGGTCGGTCGAGGCAGGTCGCCAGGAGGTGGGCGCGCTGTCCGGGATCGAGGTCGTCGAACGGTTCACCATCAAGCCCCAAATCCCCACTGATTTCGGCCGGCCGCAGCCACGGTACGAGGCCCGCGATCGCGTGGATCAAGGTCGTCTTCCCGGATCCCGAACGGCCCGAGACGCCGATCGCGTGTCCCGGCTCGAGCGCGACGTCGAGATCGTGGAGGACCGGCCTCGCCTCACCGGCCAGGCGCACGCTCAGCCCCTTTACCTCGAGGCCGGCGTAAACGCTTGAGTGCTCCGCTCGGGACACAGACACGAGGAATCAGTAACCCGCCGCACCAGCCATGTCAACGCCATGATGATTTCAAATTTCGGATTTCGGATTTCGGATTTCGGATTTGCCAACCACCCACCCCGTGCGGGCGGGACGCCCGCACCACAAGATCAACGTGATGCAGCTGTCGGGTGGGTGCATCCTGTATCTGTTTCGCGAAGGTGTGACGTATCATTCCCAACGTCGACGAATCATCGCGAATGGAGACTTGAATGCTCGACCTTCTCCTCGATCCGGGATTCTGGGCCGCATTGTTTTCGGTGACCCTGGTGCAGATCGCACTCGGCGCCGACAACCTGATCATCATCACCATCCTCGGTAACAAACTGCCGCTCGATCAGCAGAAGCGAGCTGTGAGGTGGGGGCTGATCCTGGCGATGGTCTTCCGGATCATCCTGCTCGGGGTCGTCAGCTGGGTGTTGCGATACGCCGGCGCGCCGTTCCACAACTTCGACTTCTCGGTGCTGGGGATCCACTTCCAGGGCGCCCTCAGCGGAAAGGCGTTGGTCCTCGTCGGCGGTGGTGCGTTCTTGATCTGGTCGGGCGTCAAGGAGCTGCGGCTGAAGATCAAGGGTATCGAGCACGAAGTTGCAAAGGCCTCCAGCTTCGGCAAGGTGCTCGGCACCATCGTTGGCCTCAACGTCTTGTTCTCGGTGGATTCGATTCTGACCGTCGTGGGAATGACCGACATCTTTCTCGTCATGGCCGGCTCGGTCATCATCTCGGTCGCGTTGATGCTGGTCTTCGCCGGACCCATCGCCACGTTCATGCGCGAAAACCCCGACTTCGAGATCCTCGGCCTCTTCGTTCTGCTGCTGATCGGATTCGTGCTCTTTCTCGAAGGCGGCCACGTCGCCCACATGACGGTCAACGGCGGCGAGGTTCCGTACATCCCGCAGTGGATCACGGTTTTCATCCTGATGCTCATGTTTTCAGTGGACCTCTACCAGAACTGGCTCGAGCGCAAGCGTGAACAGACACCCGTAGAGCTGCGTCGGAGGAAGAAGTGAGTCGCCAGCCCCGAGTCCGCATCCACTTCCATGCAGTTGCGTTCTGTGTCCTTGTCGGATTCGGCTGTGGTTCAGCTCCAGCGGGCGTCGCCTTCAACGGCACGGAGGAGCCACGCAAAAACATGGCGCTGCAGTCCGACCCTCTGGGCCATCTGCCGGCACACTTCGAAGGGGAGCTCCCCTGCGCCGACTGCCCGGGCATTTTCTTTCAGCTTGAGCTCTTCGAGGACCGCCTGTTCTTCCTCCGCACCACCTACCTCGGGCGCGGCACGGGCGCCGTATCCGACTCGATTGGCTCCTGGGAGCTGGCTGGTGGCGGCGGTCGCCTCACCCTCTTTGGCGACGCCGAAACCCCGACCTCCTTCCGAGTGATCGACGCCGAAACTCTGCGCAAGCTCGACCTCGAGGGCCACGAAATCGAGTCGTCGTTGAACTACGACCTGCGGCGAAAAGAGTGGCTTTCCCCCATCGAAATCCGCCTCACGATGCGCGGCATGTACCGCTACATGGCAGACGCAGCCCTTTTTGAAGAGTGTCTCTCGGGCCGCCGCTTCCAGGTCGCCATGGAGGCCGACAACATCGCCCTCGAACGAGCCTACCTCGAAGCCCGGCGGGAGCCCGGCGAGCCGCTCCTGGTGTCCCTCCAGGGCCGCATCGCCGAACGCCCCGCGATGGAAGGGGACGCCATGGTCCTCACCGTTGTGCCGGAGCGCTTCCTCGGCGTGTGGCCGGGAGAGACCTGCGGCGCACGGCGCTCGATCTCTCCACTGGAAAACATCTATCTGAAGCTCACCCAGCTCGGTGGGCACAGTGTGCCCGTCTTCGAAGGCCGGCGGGAGGCTCACATCGTGCTCCACTCCGAGGAACAGCGCGTCGCGGGCACCGGTGGCTGCAATCGCTTCTCGGGCACCTACGAGATCGAAGGCTCATCGATCAGCTTGGGCGTGATGGCGATGACAAAGATGGCGTGCCTGGAAAGCAAGGACGTCGATCTCGCCCTGACGGCCGCACTCGAAAAGGCCGCGAGCTTCCGCAAGACGGCTCACCACGTCGATCTGTTGGATGCTGACGGGTCGACGCTCGCACGCTTCGAAGCACGAGAACTGCAGTGAAAAGACCATCGATGCTCGGAAGGAGGACGCCATGACCGACACCATCATAACCAGCGATCCCAAGACCGTCCTCCGCTTCGCCACCGCCGACGACGTCGGCCTGATCTTCGATTTCATCCGCCAGCTCGCCGACGACGAGAAGATTGGGGACCAGGTCGTCACCGATGAGGACCAGCTGCGGCAATCTCTTTTCGGCGACCGCCGGGTGGCCGAGGTCGTGATCGCCTCATACGAAGGGGAGCCGGCGGGCTTCGCTCTCTTCTTCCACAACTTCTCGACCTTCCTCGGCCGGCCCGGCATCTACCTCGAGGACCTCTTCGTCATTCCAGACCTCCGCGGCCGCGGCATCGGCCGCCTGCTGCTCTCGTTCCTCGCCAGGCTCGCCGTCGAGCGCGGCTGCGGGCGCCTCGAGTGGTGGGTCCTGGACTCGAACGAACCGGCAATCCGCTTCTACGAGCGCCTCGGCGCGCAGGCGATGGACGAGTGGACGGTCTATCGCGTCACCGGCGACACGCTCGAGGAGCTTGCGAAAGGGAGGGGATAAACCCCTCCCCTACGAGAAATTCTTGCTATCGCTATGTAGAGGCGGGGTTTACCCCCACCCGTGCCCAATGCCAGATGGCCACCACGAGGTTAGCGATTGGGATCGCGAGTCCAGTCCACATCCACAACAGGGCAATCGCTCAGGTCTGAAGTTCTTTCTAACGTGAATTCCACGGGGCTACTAAAAAGAAACGGACACTCGTCACACATCTCCGTACACATGCAATTATCACGCGTGAAAATCACCGTGAGGAATTTGGTTTTTTTATCGTACTCGATGGCACCGCCCCTTATTTCAATTGAGATGCGATTTTCCGAGCCACAGTCAATACAGTCGCCCGTAAACTGAACCAAATATTGTCGGTTGTGGCCGACGCGCATGCCATTCATAAATATTTCACCGTCGTAGGTACCGGGAGGATGGCCGCCGAAACCGTATGGCAGAGTCATCCTATACACCGGGAATGGGCCGGCATTCGGACAGCAGTCTTCAACTTGCTGACGACCCACCAGGTCCGGCCCCGAGAAGGTTATACATTCTGTCGTGATATTACCGGGATCAGGCGGTTTACCCGGTTTATCCGGTTTGTCCGGTTTGCCTGCATATGCACCTGAAACAACCAATAAGGCAATACAAAAAACACCTGCGAACGCTACAAGCCTGCCTTTCATCTCACACCTCCTCCTACCTTCTGAAGCCCGGTGACCGGAGACTGAACAGACATCGGGTCCGTGCCCCGACGTGCCTCCGGTCCGCGGCGGGATACCCGCCAACATCATGTTGTTCTCCGTGGATTGCGACTTCGTCCGATCTTCCATGGACGGGAAAAGGAAAGCACCGATGATCGTTGTCAGTCGTGACGCGATATGTTTCTGCGTGAGGAACGGGTCCCCGTTCGCAGACAGACCATGAACTGTGCATTCTGAAGTCCTTCATCCAATAGGTAGGTTTTGGAGAGCGGATTCGTCAACCCACTTCGAGCGATTGTCCGAAGATGGCCGGATATGGCCGTTATTTCCGGTCAGTTGAGCTCTCGTCCCGCCAGTGACCGATGGGAATGCCCTCGACCCGCGCGACCGCACCCTCAGCCGAGAAGGTTCGCCAGAGCGCGCTTCGCCTCGTCGATATCGGGTGCTGTTGAATCGGCCTCCCGCCAGAGATCGAGGAAGGTGCGGTAGCTCCGGACGGCCTCGGCGTCCATCCCTCGCTGCTCGTAGATCTTTCCCAGCATGAAGTAGCTTTTCGCGAACAAAGCGCCGTAACCCAGTCTTCCGGTGGTCAGCGCGTGAATGTTCTCGTACCACTCCTGCGCCCCGGCCAGATCGCCCGACAAATAGTAGGCATACGCAAGCGAGTCGTACCACGCGGCGTGGTTTTCGGGGTTGGCTTCGTGTTGATACGGCTCCTGCGAAACCACCTGCTCGAAACGCTCTATCGCCTGACCGACGTCGTTCCTCGCGAGGTCGATGTGGCCCGCGACGTAGTGCCAAAGCCTTATCTCCGCCGTGGGTCTGAGCCAGCCGTCGATCTCCGCCTTCATCTCGTCGGCGACCCGTTCGGCTTCGCCGATATCACCCATCTCCAGGAGAATCATGCCGTAGGTGCACCGGAAGTAGATCTTGCCGGCCACATTATTATCTTGGTCCGCCCCTTCGACTGCAACCTGGATCTCGGCGTCCGCGCCCGAGAGGTCGCCTTGTGTCCACAGGATGCCTGCCTTGTATTGATGGAGACGGAGAAGCCAATTTCTCTCCCCAACCGCCATGTCCTCGTCGATGGCCTGGCTCACGACGTCCAGCGCCTGATCGAACTGGCCCTTGGCGCAATACAGGTCCGCCAATCTGAACATCGCATCGTGGCGCGACCACAGCCTTTTCCAATCCGCTCCAACCGGGTTCATCAACTCCCTGTAATACTCCTCGGCCTGGTCCCACTCACCACGGAGAAGATGGACGTCGCCCTTCACCATCAACGCTGAGATATACCCAGGAGTGCGCTCCAACATCTTGTCCGCTTCAAGGAGCGCGGCCTCGAACCTCCGCTCATAGATCAGGTTCAGCGCCAGTTGATTTGGATACTGAAACGGGTACATCTCGGCCGGGGCGGCCTCGGCGACGGCGAGAGCTTCCTCATACTTCCCCAGTGCGCAATAGGCTCGCTGCATGAAGTCGAAGTGGGATTTGAAAACGTGCACATCGATGATGCTCTCGAGAGTTTCGATGCACTTCTCGAACTCCCCGATCGAAAGATAAATCCCGCCGAGAAGCAGAACCGCCTGAGCGTCGTCCGGATAGGCCCTCACCCACTCCTGACAGGTCTCCAGGTATTGCCTCGCGCTGCCGGGTCCTTGAGCGCGGTAGTAACGGGCTTGAATGAAGAACCGTTCTCTCGGGGACGCTCGGTAGCTGAACTCGAAGGCCTTGGACATGGCCTCCTTTTCCTCGTCCTCATAACCGGGAAGGGAGCGGTAACACAGGGACAGAACAAGGTAGGCCATCGCGAACTCTGGATCGATCGCGACCGCCATCTCCAGAGACTCCTTGGCCTCCGCCGCGCGACCGTTGTACCTGCTGAACCTGCCTTCGACGAAGTATCGATATGCCTCGAGGGACGAGGTCGTGATGCTGCGCGTATCGGGTTCGATATCGCGGCGGGTGGAGTCGACGGGCGGCAGGAGTTGGTTCTTGATCCCTGTCGAGAGCTGATTGATCTTGAGGAGGATCTCTTCTTCGTTCCTCGCCTCCACAGTCGGTAGAACGACCCCCTCGCCCGAGGGTATGTGGTGGACGGTGGCGCTGATGCGGAACCGCTGCCCCGCCTTGATGAAGTTGCCGACGACGATGTTCTCGACCTGTGCCCGTGCAGCGACTTTTTCGAGATCGATCCCGTCAGCGACCCTAGCATCGAGCAGATCGAGATCCCGGAGGACACTGAAGAGCGAGCCCTGGGGAAGGACTTTCAAATATCGCGACAGGGAGAGATCGCTGACCAGGAGATCCGCCAAACCGTTTCCCCAGAAATCGAGACCCTCGTCACCGGTGTTGTTCGTGAAAGGGAGGATCGCCAACGAAGGGTTGGCGAATGTTGACGCCCTCTCCGGCTCGGAACGCACAATCCTCCATAGCACCACCGCGGCGGCAACGACGAAAATCGCGGCGAGGGCCAGAATGATGATCGGGTTCTTCGCGGAACGGAGACGTGATGTTATGGGCGGAGGTGCTTCCTCTTCGTGCAGGATCTCGTCCATCCACCGATCGAGCTCGCTCTTGTAGGCGAAGACGCTGCCCCGCGAAGATCCGTCCATCCGGTGGATGGGAAGCCTGGACTCTGTTTCCCAACGCCTGCACGTCCGCTCGGAGCGGCCGAGGTATGCTGCGATCTCTTTCCAGGACTGAAGGAGGTCGTCGTCCGCCATCAGTTCGGGCCCCGGCGAATCGTCGAGTCACGCGTCCCTTGGATTGTTGAGCGCATCGCTGCCACCGATCACAACATCATCGTCATCCTGGATTGGTGCCGCGCACAATCATACAGAGATACTGCGATGCGGTCATCCGGAAAAGCCGGAGAGCTCGCAAAAGGGAGGGGATAAACCCCTCCCCTACGAGAATGCCTGGCCGTCGCGGTCCTTAACGCCAGACGGCGATCACGAGGTAGGCGATCGGAATCGAGAGGCCGATGATGAGGATCCATCGCCCACGGCCGCCAAGGCCCTTCTTGCCGGGGATGATAAAGATCCCCGTGCAGGCGAGCACCAGCAGGCCGACGGCGTAGACGTCGGCGAACCATGTCCAAAAACCCTTACCCGTGTTGAGGTGGAGGTAGTTGACCTCGAAGAAGGCGAAGCGGCGCCGGGCGTGCTCGTCGACCACCTGTCCACCCGGCAGGGTCACTGTCAGCGTCCGCTGGTCGAGGAACACCTTCAGCTCTTCCCGGCTCATGCGAACCACCGACCTCGGCTCTTCGGTGATGTCCATGCGGCTCAGCACCTCGGCGCCAAGCTCGGCCGGCTCTCCGAACGGCAGCACGCCGACCTCGACGACCTCTCGCCGGATGACATAGTTGGGGTTCCAATCGTCGATATGGTTCACAGCCACGCCGGAGACTGCGTAGAGCACCGTGAGACCGGCGAAGAAGTAGCCAATATCGCGATGGGTCGCGATGATCAGCGGGCGGAGCCTCACTCGAATCAGCCCTTGATAACGGCCCCGGTGCCCCGGATCATGTAGACGTACTGGTCGACGGGAGGGAGATCGCAACCGGCACCCTCCGCAGGGGTCTTCGGGCCGTCTTTGTCACAGGTCGCACCTTCCTGGAGGTCGTTCGCGGCCTCTGTGCGGGCCTCGATCTGCTCCGGGGTCAGCTTGATGGCCTCGAAGATGCCCTCTGCCTGCGCTTCATGGCCCATCGAGGTGTACGGAAAGACGATCGCACCGTCCTCGACCTTGATCCGGACGCCATCCCCACTTTCCGGGTTCGTGATCTGCATCCAGCAGCCGCGTTTCTTGCATACAGCAGTGATGATGCCATCCACGCGGATCTTCCGGCCCACGTAGTCGTTGGGGTTGGCGAGCAGGACATCGATTGCCACCGCCTCGTCGAGGGTTACGCCCTCACCGTAGGACTCGGTCTGACCGGCCATCACAGGTGCGGCCGCCACTGCAATCAATGCCATGCTGAGAATGAGAAAGCGTTTCATGTTGTTGCCTCCAGGGAACTTAGCCTCGTTGGGCGCCCGTATCCTGCCCTCTCGCGCAGCTGCTGTCAAGTAGCGTGCGCGAATCTTCAGCCCGCGAAGAGCTCGGCGCGGGCTGACCTCAGCGACAGCCAGCGCCCCGAGGCGACGATCAAGTGATCGTGCACCGACACGCCCACCAGCTGCCCGCCCATGACCAATCGCCGGGTCAGGTCGAGGTCATCCCGGCTCGGCTCGAGGTTCCCGGACGGGTGGTTGTGGAAGAGGAGCACGCCGCTCGCCCGGTCGAGCAGTGCCAGCCGAAAGAGCTCCGCACCATCTACCGGCGCCTGAGTACGGGTGCCGAGGGTGAGCTCACGAACGGCAAGGAAACGGTGGCTCGCGTCGAGACTGATGAATCCAAAGACCTCGCGGCTCTCCCGCTGCAGTCTGCTGACCAGGAACTCACCCGCAATTTGAGGCTGATCGAGCTTTTCGGCGGTCTGCATCTCGGCCTTCGCAAACCTCTGACCGAGCTCGACCGCCGCCAACAGGGAGGCCACCTTGGCCGGCCCGAGCCCGGGACGCGCCGCCAGCTCTCGAAAATCGAGGCGAGCCACCCCGGCCAATCCTCCGGCGTCCGCAAGCAGGCTGTGCGCCTCGACGACCGCGTTGCGGCCCCGCCTGCCGGTTCGGATCAACACCGCCAGGAGCTCGGCATCGGAGAGCGAACGGGCGCCGAACTCGAGCAGACGCTCGCGCGGGCGCTGAGACGGCTCCATCTCACGAATACACTGTGTCATCTGATTCTCCATGGGGTTTTCACCCCATGCGTGGGCGGGAGCTGAACAGAGAATACCACGATCAGAAGTCCGGAATGCTGGATATCTTGTAGTGATAACAGTTCCTACCCTCGACTCGGAAACCCGGTTATGGTAATTATTCTCGAGAGGGTGCTCTGCGACTGCAGACTGGGGGAGACATGAAAAGCCGTCAACGGACCCGCGAAACGAAGCAGCGGCGAGTAGTGTACGAGACGATCAAGAAGACCCACTCCCACCCCACCGCGGACTGGATTTTCGAGAAAGTCCGCCGACAGCTGCCAAAAGTCTCTCTCGGCACCGTCTACCGCAACCTCGGCGTACTCAAAGATGAGGGTCTCGTGCGCGAAATCTACGGCAACGACCGTCGTGCCCATTTCGACGCCGACACGACCAAGCATGCCCACTTCATCTGCTCGGGTTGCGATGAGATCATCGACGTGCGCGACGTCAAGAACATCGACTGGCGCACGATGAAGGACCTTGTCGGCTGCGAGGTCGAGGAGCAGACGACGGTGTTTACCGGACGCTGCCCGGGCTGCAGCCAGGACACCAAGAAAGTCTAAACACTACGATCCCTGGAGATCGGAGTGAATTAGGAATTAGGATATAGGAATTAGGAATGACCACCCCTCCTCCCGGGTGGGTTCACGATTATTCGGCAACGACGTCTGTGATTTCAGGGGCGTAGAGCATGATGCGCTCAGCGACGAAGTCGGTGAGGGTGGTATTCGCCATCGCGCAGCCGCGGCAGGCACCTTTCAGAGTCACCATGACCGTCGTTCCTTCGATGCGACGAAGGTCGACATCGCCGCCGTCGGCCTGAATCGCCGGGCGCACTTCTGCAATAGCAAAGGACACACGATCCTCGATACTTCCGGTGGGCCAGTCGAAATCGCTCAACTCTCCTCCGTCCAACTCACGCAACGCCACCAAGGTGTCGTATCATTCCCGCACGAGGTTTCTGTTGTGATTCGCGAACTTTTGCCCGGTTCTCGCCGTTTCTAGGGGTTGAGAATGGATATGGCTGAACTGGAAGTCACAGTCGAGCGTTGTCGCGAAGGCGACGAGGACGCATGGAGCGCGCTGGTGAGCACCACCTTGCGCCCCATTTATCGTCTCTGCGCCAGCTACGCTCCCTCCGCCGCAGAGGCAGAGGAGCTCTGCCAGGAGGTCTACTTCAAGCTCTGGGAAAACCTCCACCGCTATACACCGGGCTCCAACTTCATGGCGTGGGCCTGGCGGGTGGCCAAGAACCTGATCATCGATTCCTACCGTCGCAGCCGGCGTGAGCGCGAAGCCGCGTGGCTCGACCCCGAGATCATCGACCGCCTGCCGGCCGCCGACGATCCTCATGAACAGACCGAGCGCAGGCAGCGCCTGCGTTTGATCGCCACCAGCCTTCGCCAGATCTCCGAAGAGCTGGCAACCCTCGTTCTGATGCGAGATTTCGCCGGAATGTCGTACCAGGAGATGGCAGAGGCCACGGATTTGCCGCTCGGCACCGTCAAATCACGCCTCAACCGAGCCCGGCTCGAGCTCGCGACCTCGGTGCGCCGCCGCGTCCAGATCCGCGCCGTACCCCCTGAGGGCAGCGTGGCCGAAGGGAGCGCATGATGTCCGGGTGCACCGATATCCGTGATCTTCTCAGCCTCTATGTCGAGGGCGAGTTGGAGGAGGAGCGGGCGGTCAATGTGCGCGACCACCTCGCCGGGTGTGAGGATTGCGCCGGGATCCTGGAAACCCTGGAGAGCATCGTCGGCGCAGGGTCGGCGCTCGACGACCTCGAGCCACCCGACCACCTGTTGTCGGATCTGGCGTCGTCGCCGTGTACCAGGTGGCTGGGCCTGCTCTTCCAGGCGGTGGACCGTGAGATCTCGCAACACAATCTGGAACGGCTCCTGACCCACCTCGAGGCCTGCCCGTCCTGCCGGCGCGCCTGGCAGGACCTGACCCTGGTGCATCAGGTGAGCGACGCAATGGAACCGTCGCAGTACCTCCTCAAACGATGCATCGCGGCGCGCGAGAAACGCCCCGAAGCGCGACCGCTCCTGAATCGGCGGACGGCGACCGCGGCTGCGTACTTCCTGGCCGTGCTGACGTCGCTGGTCATCGGCAACCCCGTCACCCTCGCACGCAGCGGAGCGGGCGAAGCGGTCGGCCGGGTTGCGGATGTCGTGAGCACGGAAGTCAATGACGTCGCCGAGCAGGGACGCGGCGAGGCCCGCATCATGCTGTGGCGCGTGTGGAAGTGGGGCGAGCGCAAGGTCGAGGCCGTGCGCGATCTCGTGACCAGGAACGACAAAGAAGATGAACCAGAGAATGACAACAGTGCTGCAGAGCAAGGAGTGACTCCATGACCGACACCAACAACGACGCACCGGAGAAAAAAGCGGCCAAAGCTCCAAAGAAGCCGACCCCGCCGCTGCCACCGCCACCCGGCGAAGAACCGCCGGCGCCGGCACAGCGCGCGCCGGTGCCGGACTACGATCCGGGGCCGAAACCGCCGAAATCGCCTTCTTTGGCGGCGATACTGTCCATCCTGCTGCCCGGCCTCGGACACCTTTACCTGTGGGCCTATGAACGCGCGTTCATGATCTGGGCCACCATCGCAGTCGGCATCTTCATGATCATCAGCGGCTTCTGGCCGTTCTCCTTCCTCATCGCGTTCGTCTACTTCTTCTCGATTTTTGATGCATACCGAGAGGCACAGTTTTTCAATCTGCGCGCCGAGGACGAGGAGGCAATAATGCCACGCACCGATAATCACGGCCGTCTGATGTTCGGCGTCTTCCTCACGGTGGTTGCCGCCGTCGTCCTCGCCGACAAGCTGGATCTCTTCGACATGGACTGGATCTACGATTGGTGGCCGGTCCCGGTGTTCCTGCTCGGCGTCTACTTCATCATCGCGGCCATACTCGACAAGAAGAAGGCACGCAACAAGGCTGGTTCCTTCGGCGACGGAGGAGATTTCTGATCGATCGATCTTTTCGATCCGACGACCCTGACGACGCCGCCAGGGTCGTTTTTGTATTCAGGCACCTTGAGCGGGCGCAGGGTCGAGATGTGACGAACGCCACAAAACATAGCCCCCGCACCTGCATCCGCAGGAAACCTTGGTACCATGAATGCACGCTATGGAAACCAAACTTCGCGTCTCGGTGGTGATACCCACACACAAGGCCCGCGAGCGCACGCTGCGGTGCCTGGCCGCCCTGTGGCTATGCAACCCGCAGGCCGACGAGGTCATCGTGGTCGATGACGGCAGCGACGATAACACCGCTCACTCGGTGCTGAGAAAGTACCCCCGTCACATCGTCGTGCGTCTGCCCTCGAAACGCGGCTTCGCCGCTGCAGCCAACCACGGTCTGTCCCGCGCATCCGGTGATGTGCTCCTTCTGCTCGACAACGACACCGAGGTCGACCCCTCCGCCATCGGCGCGATCCTCCACGCGTTTCAAGCCGACGATCATCTCGGTGTGGCCGGCGCCGCGTTGCGCCGTCCCGGTGGTGGTCATCAGTGGAGCGGCGGCCGGCTGCCCGGCTCCTTGTGGTGTTTTGCCTTGGCCTCAGGCCTGCCGTCGGTCTTGGAGCGAATCAGGGTTTGGAGATGGTTGCGCTCGCACTCGATCCTGCGAAGACGCCACGTCGACTGGGTTTCCGGCGCCGCCATCGCGGTGCGGCGGTCATTGTGGGAGGAGATCGGACCATTCGATCTCGAGTACCGCCTCCGCGGCCAATATGTCGACCTTTGTGTCAGCGCCTCGGACGCGGGGTGGGGAATCGAGATCATCCCGGGTTTCACGGCAGTTTACCCTGCCAGCGGCACGACATCCGCGGACGGCACTACGAGCTCTTCGCCTGAAGAGCTGATGTGGACCGACCTCCTGCGGTTCGCCGGCAAACGCAACGGGTACGGAGCTGCGCGGCAGTCTGAACGCGCCCTGCGATGGGGAGGACACCTCCGTCTCATCGGTCGGCGGATGGCAACTCCACTGGTGCCTCAGGAGCACAGGGACGAGTGGCAGGCGGCAACCGCTGCTTACGCCAACGCGCTGCGCACAATTGCCGGGCCACCCGCCGATGATCGTCCGGCAACGGGTTAGCGGGCGAATTCAGACGATCTATTACAATCGGCCAATGGCGTCAGACTCCAAGCTGCCGATCGCGATCTTCAGCGCTCTCGTTGCGATCATCGCGATCCCCCTTCTCGTCGGTCACATTCGGGAGATTCGGCGACCGGTGCTCATGGAAGCAAGAGTGGTCACCGCGACCCCTTCAGACCCTGTGTTTCGGGACGGCCGACGGCACGTTCCGGCGGGCGAGAACGTCGAGGCGGCCGTGGCACTGCGCTTCGGCCGCCGTAGGAAATCCGGGCGATGGTTGGCGCCCGTCGAACGGTTGGCGATCGAAGGAATCGAATCGGTACACGAGAACACCGGGACCTGGCCTGACGCGGGTCGCGTTGTGCGCGTGTTCTGGTTCTCGGTCGAGTGCGCCAACCTCGGCGGCAGTCTCAACGCCGAGAACGCCGCTGATCGGCTGAAGTACCGCACTTTTCTCGCGCCGGAGATGGGGCGGAGGTTGCGAGCTGAGCGCCTCCCGGAGACCCACAACGACGACCACCTCGGACAGCAGCAGGCAACAACACCCGGCGGAGCCGGAACAATCCGGCTCTATGCCCGGGCCGAGATCGTCGAAACCGTTAGCGACCTTCGCCCGATCCAGGCCATCACCACGGCCGGGATCGAAACCGTCCTCGACCCTGAGTTTCCCGCGATCCTCCGCTCAGCCGATTTCGGTGATTCGGTCGACGCTTCGGTCGGCGAGCTCTTCAATCTCCCGGGATTCGAACCGCAGAGCGAGACCGGCTCTTGGAACGACGTCACCATTCCAGCCTTTCAGATGTCGTTCACCGATCTCGTGTCGGCGCGGATGGTTGTTTCCTCGCGTACTTTTGCGGCGGTCGCCGCGTCCGGTCGGCCGGATATCGACACCGAAGGGTTGATCGCTCTCGGAAGGCTTTCGGTTTCGACCGAGAGCGTAGTCCGCAGGGGAAAAGTCCTCCGTTGGGAGGTCGATGTGCTGCCTGGCGATCTGCTGGTCGGCGGCGACCACTGGCGGGTGCTGCTCGCAGACGAAGGCAATGGCAAGCTCGATCCGGCCGACTACGTGCTCCATTGCTGGGGCCGGCCACCGGAGCGAACGACACTTTTCGCTTCCCTCGATAGCAATGATCTGACACTGGAACATTTCCGCTATGAACGCTGACACCTCGATTGAGATCCAGGAGCTGAGAGTCGGATTTCCGACATTGGACGGTGGATTCGAGAACGCGGTCGATGGTGTGACATTAAAGGTCGGCGCCGGAGAGCGCGTCGGTCTGGTAGGCGAATCGGGCAGCGGCAAAAGCCTTACCGCACTCGCCTGTCTCGGGTTGGTGCCCGAACCGGGTCGAGTGACGGGCGGGTCGGTGTCTGTGGGCGAAGTCAACGTACTCACAATGTCCTGCGCAGACCTCAACCGATTGCGTGGCGCCGAGGTTGGGATCGTTTTGCAGGAAGCCGTGGAGGCGCTCAACCCGGTTTACAGCGTCGGGTTCCAGGTGGCGGAGGCGGTCGCCGTTCACCGCAACCTCGGGCACGGAGAGGCATATCGCGAGGCGCTCTCACTGCTCTCCGATGCAGCGTTGGAGGCGCCCGAGGAAATCGCCGGCGCGTATCCCCACGAGCTCTCGGGCGGCCAGGCACAGCGGGTCATGCTGGCTCTCGCGCTCGCCGGCAGACCTCGGTTTCTGATTGCCGACGAACCGACGTCGGCGCTCGACGTGTTGACCCAGGCGCAGGTCATCGAGCTCCTCGATACCCTTATCGACAAGGGCGGGATGGGCCTCCTCCTCATCAGCCACGATCTCGTGGTCGTCGAGGGCGTCGTGGACCGGATTGCGATCATGCACGAGGGGCGCATAGTCGAGGAAGGGCCGACTGACGCAGTGTTCTCCTCGCCACGGCATCCCTACACCAGAATGCTGCTCGCCTCGGCGCCGGGTCGGCAGCTAGACGTGTCCAATCAGGCCGAGATCCGTGCCGACGACTGACCCGCTGGTCGTTGCCGAAGACCTCCACCGTTCCTACCGGAGGCCTGGAGTGCGCGGACCTGGTCCCTCCACCTTTGAGGCCGTAGCGGGCGTCAGTTTTGACCTCGATCGAATCGGCGCTCTCGGAATCGTGGGTGGATCGGGCGCCGGCAAATCGACCCTCGCCCGGCTCCTTCTCGCCCTCGAACGTCCCGATCGGGGGGCTGTCCGCTTCGAAGGCCACCCGATCAGCACGTGGCCGGAATCCCGGGTGCGCCCATTGCGCCGCCGGTTCCAGGCCGTGTTTCAGGACCCGAGTCTGTCCCTCGACCCGTGCCTTCGTGTCGGCACCATCATCGCCGAGCCTCTCGTCGCCCACTCCATCGGTGGCACCGCCGACCACCGAAAACGCGTCGCCGAGCTGCTCGATCAGGTGGGTCTGCCGGCAGCCGCCGCAGATCAATACCCGCGGGCATTTTCGGGTGGCGAACGGCAGCGCATCGCAATCGCCCGAGCGCTCGCGACGGGCCCGCGTTTGCTGATCCTCGATGAGCCCGTCTCCTCACTTGACGTTACAGTCCAGGCTCAGATCCTCGATCTGATCTCCGAGCTGCGCCAGCAACACGAGCTCGCGGTGATCCTCATCTCACACGACCTCGATGTCGTCCGCGAGGTCTGCGAACGGGTCGCTGTCATGCACCACGGCACCATTGTCGAAAATGGCCCGACCGCGCAGATCCTCGAGCGCCCACGGCACCCGTACACGCAGGCCCTTCTCGAAGCGGGCCCGCACCTCA
>CAYRFI010000074.1:0-9692 GCA_964423595.1 uncultured Thermoanaerobaculia bacterium
TGGCGCACGCAACGGACGGTGCTGGGGACCCCGGCCGGACCTCGCAGGGCGCGGACGCGTGCTTGACGGTACGTGGAGCACCCCGAGGCGAGCAAACACCGCTGGGTGCGGTGCATCGTCGTCCGCAGTAGAGACCTCATGAGTAATGCGGGCTAAGTTCAAATCATCTCAATCGATGGGAGTCCTCGAATGACTGTGCCCCCCCAACCCTACGACGATCGCGAGGCGACCTTCGACGCGTACGGACTTCACGTCAACGCCGGCAAGGTGGCGATGTACCGGCAGCTCGGCCTCGACGCGGTGATGGGCGTTCGAAGCGGCTCGACCTTTGACGATGCGTGGGCCGATCAACGCTTTATCAACTGCCACTGCAACGGCGGCGTCTTCAACCTCGGCCACCGTCATCCCAGGGTCGTGGCCGCGCTGCGGGATGCCCTCGATTCGCTCGACATCGGCAACCACCACCTGGTCTCCGGCTGGCGGGCAAAGCTCGCCGAACGCCTCGCCGATACCACCGGCGGCCACCTGCCCGGGGTGGTCTTCGGTGTCGGCGGAGGGGAGGCCATCGATCTTGCTATCAAGGTCGCGCGCGCCGGCACCTCGCGCCAGGCCGTCGTCTCGGCCAGCGGCGGTTACCACGGCCACACCGGCCTCGCGATGGCGGCCGGCGACCCGGAGTTCCGCGATCCATTCGGGCCAAATCTCCCCAACTTCAGCCAGATTCCTTTCGACGATCTCGAGGCCCTCGAGGATGTCGTTGATGACACCTGTGCGGCGGTCCTCCTCGAACCGATTCCGGCGACCCTCGGCATGCCCATCGCCGGCCCGGGCTACTTCGAGGGCGTGCAGACCATCTGCCGGGATCGCGGCGCGATGCTGGTCATCGACGAGGTCCAGACGGGGCTCGGACGCACCGGCAAGATGTGGGCCTACCAGCACCACGACCTCGAGCCGGACGTGGTCGTCACCGGCAAGGGCCTCAGCGGCGGTCTCTACCCCATCGCCGCCACCCTCATGACGCGCGAGCTCCACTCCTTCTTCGACACCCACCCCCACATCCACATCTCCACCTTCGGCGGCGCCGAGCTCGGTTGCGCGGTCGCGCTCGAGGTGCTCGACATCGTCGAGGGGCAGGAATTTCTCACCCGGGTGGATGAGCTTGCAGACCGCTTCCGACGGGGCCTCGGCGGGCTCCCCTTCGACCTCCGCCAGCGCGGCCTCATGATGGGCCTCGCCTTCACCGAAGAGCGCGCCGGGATGATGGCCGCTGCTGCGCTTTATGAGGCCGGCGTCTTCGCGGTGTGGGCCAACAACGATCCAAAGGTCCTTCAGTTCCTGCCGCCGTTGGTGCTCTCCGACGCCGAGGCCGATGACCTCATCGCCCGCCTTCGAGGGGTCTTCGAGCGGTTGTCGTGAGCGCTTCGACGAGGCTCGCCGAACTGGAGGCGCGGGTCGAGCGCGCGCTCGTCAGCGGCGACGAGAGCGAGCTCGACGTCCTCGGCTACGGCGAGATTTCGTGCGTGCTGGCGTCGCACGACGGCGACCAGGCGCTCGCCGCCAAAAGGTTACCGCTTTTCGACACAAGCGCCCGCTTCGAAGCCTACCGAGAGGCGTTCGAATCCTACATCGAGGAATTGAGCGCGACCGGTGTGCGAGTTCTCCCCAGCTCCCTCGAGTCCACTCCCGCCGCCGACGGACGCGTCGTCGGCTGGTGCAGGCAACCGCTGCTCGAACTCGGAACCCTCGCGCCGACCTGGCTGGGGAACGCAAACAAGGAGAGAGCGCGTTGGCTCTTCGAAGGCATCGCCGAACAGATCCTCGCCACGGTCGGGCCCCACCTCGGGCTTGACGGGCAGCTTTCCAACTGGGCCGTTGTGGACGGCGGACTGTCATACTTCGACGTCACCACGCCGATGATGCGCGACGAGGTGGGTCGCGATGTCTTGGACATCGATCTCTTTGTTGCCTCGATGCCGTGGGCGCTGCGCGGCCTGGTGCGTCGATTCGCGCTACGAGCCATTCTCGACACCTACTACCGTCCACGGCAAGTTTTGGTCGATCTGCTCGGCAACTTCATCAAGGAGGGCGTCTCAGCTTGGCTCCCCGCTGGCCTCGAGGTTGTCAACGAAATCGCAGAGCCCGCGATTGACGAGACGGAGGTGCGAAGCTACTACCGGCAGGACGCCAGGATGTATGCAGTTCTTCAACGCCTCCGCCGGATCGATCGGGCCTGGCAGCGGAAGGTGCGGAGACGTCCCTACACCTTCCTGTTACCCGGGAAGGTGGAACGCCGTGTGTGACACCGTCGCTGTCGTCGATGGCGGGCGGGTGCTCTTCGCCAAGAACTCCGACCGCGACGCCAACGAAGCCCAGCTGCTCGAGTGGCATCCTCGGGCCCGTCACGAGCCCGGCTCCCTGCTTCAATGCACCTACGTGACAATTCCGCAGGTCGAAGAGACCGCCGCCGTCCTCCTGAGCCGCCCCTTCTGGATGTGGGGAGCGGAGATGGGCGCCAACGAGCACGGGGTGGTCATCGGCAACGAGGCCGTCTTCACCCGGGGTCGCGTCGCACGAACTGGTCTCACCGGCATGGATCTCGTACGCCTCGCCCTCGAGCGTGCCGACAGCGCGGCGCGGGCAGTCGAAGTCATCACGGAGCTCCTCGAGCGCCACGGCCAGGGCGGTGGTTGCGACCACGAGACCCGCCGGCTTCGCTACCACAACAGCTACCTGGTCGCCGACCCGACCACCGCCCTCGTCCTCGAAACCGCCGGCCGCGAGTGGGCCGTGGAGGAAGTCCACGGCGTACGCACCATCTCCAACGCCCTCACGATTCCGGAGTTCGCAGCCCGGCACAGCGACTGGCTGATCACCCGGGTCGCCTGCGGTCGGACTCGCCAGATGCGAACCGCGGCCCTGGCCGGTGACGCGTCCGGTCCGGCCGACCTCATGCGCCTCCTGCGCGACCACGGAGTGGATCGTGACGCCCCCCGTTTCCGATGGTTCAACGGTACTCTGGACACCGTCTGCATGCACGGTGGCGGCGGCGCGGTCCACGGTTCGGTCAGCACTGCATCGTGGGTGTCGGAGTTGTCACCCGGCTCCATTCGGCTTTGGGCCACGGGCACCGCCGCACCGTGTACGGCGATCTTCAAACCGATTCGCGTCGACGAACCGTTGGACCTCGGTCCCGCGCCCACCGACACCGCGGACCCCGAGTCCCTTTGGTGGCGCCATGAGCGGCTCCACCGCGCGGTCTTGCGTGACCCCTCCACACTACTGCCCCTTTTCGCCGCCGAGCGGGACGAGCTCGAGGCGAGGTGGCTCGAATGCGGTCCCGATCCCGCCGAAGCGTTTGCCGAAGGAGATCGCCGCCTCGCGCGGTGGAGCGAACACGTGAGCGCGGAGGCACATCGTGACACGAGGCCGCGCTGGGCGCGTCGCTACTGGGATGTCCGCAGCCGCCGGGCAGGGCTCACAACAGTGCCGGAATCTCGCTCCCGGCAATAGTCGATGCCACAATAGACCATGCGCAACGTGAACGGTGACGATCAGCGGACTCTGGGGCTCGCCGGCGCGACCCTGGTCGGCGTCGGCGCGATCGTCGGCGGCGGCGTGCTGGCGCTCGCCGGCGTCGCCTTCGCCACCACCGGCCCCGGCGCCATCGTCGCCTTCACCCTCAACGGCGGCATCGCCGTCCTCACCGCGCTGTCCTTTTCCGAGCTCGCCTCCCGCTTTCCGGAATCCGGGGGAACGTACACCTACGCCCGCAAGGTTCTGACCGTCGAGGCGGCGTTTGCCGTCGGTTGGGTCGTGTGGTTCGCCTCGGTCGTGGCGGCGGTGCTCTACGCCCTCGGATTCGCCGTCTTTCTGGTCCCGGTCCTCGAACAGGTGGTCCTCGCCGGCGGCGGCACACCGCCCGCGTGGCTGGGCGCTCGTTTCGCCCTCCTGCTGTACGCGCTGGCGGCGGTTGCCTTCTACACCTGGGGGTTGATGCGGTCGGCGGCCGGGGGCGGCCAGTGGGCGACCATCGGCAAGGTCATCGTCTTCGTGGTCGTGATCGCCGGTGGGTTCTGGGTGCTCATCTTCCACCCACCTGGCATCGACGAACTCTCGGCCCGGTTCCGACCCTTCCTCGAGAAAGGGGGACAGGGCCTGGTGCAGGCGATGGGCTACACCTTCATTGCCCTCCAGGGCTTCGACCTGATCGCCGCGGTCGGCGGCGAGGTCAAGCGGCCGGAACGCACGATTCCGCGCGCCATGCTGCTGTCGCTCGGCACCGCGCTCGTCATCTACCTGCCGCTGCTTTTCGTGATCGTCGCTGTCGGTACGCCCGGCCAGCCGATCGCCGCTGCCGCGGAGCAGAACCCCGAGATCCTGATCGCGGTCGCGGCGCGCAACTTCCTCGGGCCTACCGGCTACTGGCTGGTCATCGTCGCCGGTGTGCTGTCGATGCTGTCCGCCCTGCAGGCCAATCTGCTGGCGGCCTCTCGATTCGCCAGAACGATGGCGTCGGACCGCACCCTGCCCCGCCGCTTCGACCGACTCGCCACGGGCAGCGGCACGCCGATCCAGGCGATCTACCTGACGGCGGCCACCGTCGCCTTCGTGCTGGTTGCGGTTCCCAATGTCGCCGCGGCCGGCGCCATGGCGAGCCTCATCTTCTTGTCAAGCTTCGCCCTCGCCCACGGCATCGCCTATCTGGTCCGTAGACGCGGCGGAGAGGGCAGCGCCTTTCGGACACCCGCGTTTCCTCTGGTACCGGCGGTCGGCGGCTTTTCCTGCCTGGCTTTGGCGATGTTCCAGTCGGTCGCGGTGCCCTCGGCAGGCGCGCTGGCCGCGATGTGGCTGGGCCTCGGAGCCATTTTGTACATGACCCAGCTCGCGCCGGGTGCCAGGGTCGTGGACGCCTCCGCCGAGGCCCTCGACCCCCAACTCATACGTCTACGCGGCCGCAGCCCGCTGGTGCTGGTGCCGATCGCGAACCCGGCAAGCGCCCCGACTTTGATGACGATGGCAAACGCACTCGCACCGCACTCGGTGGCCCGGGTCCTGCTTCTGTCGGTCCTCCGCCCACCCGCAGAGTGGGCCGGCGGTGATTTGCCGCCCCAGCTGTTGGACGCGCAGTCGATTCTCGGTGGGGCGTTGGCGACCGCTCTCGAGGCCGACCTCAGACCGGAGGCATTGATCACAGTGAGCGACGACCCGTGGGGCGAGATCACGAGGGTCGCCGAGCGTTACCGATGCGACAGCCTGGTCCTCGGGGTCGGCCACCTCGGCGAGTCACTGATGACCGGACCGCTCGAAAAGCTCATGAGTCGCGTCGAGGGTGAAGTCGTGATCCTCCGCGCTCCCGGCGACTGGAAGCTCGACCATGTACGAAAGGTCCTCGTCCCTGCGGGCGGGCGTCGCGACCAGAGTGCGGTCCGCGCCCGCCTGATCGGCAATCTCTGTCGCGCCGGCGTGCGCGAGGTCACCTATCTGCGGGTCTTGCCCGCCACCACCGAGTCAACCACCGAGCGTCACGTCAAGCGAGAGCTTCGAAAGCTCGCGAGGGACGAGGCGCCTCGCGTCAACACCGCCTCGGTCACCCTGCGGGACGACATGATCGCCGAGGTCGTCGAGCGGGCCGCCGAAACCGATCTCCTCATCCTCGGCGTGCAACGGCTCGGAAGGCGGCGCAAGGTTTTTGGCAAGACAGTCCTCGAGATCGCACAGAAGACCACCTGCCCGCTGTTGATGATCAGCCGCCGAAGCTGACCTGCATAGCTCACCAACCATCTGCCGCGGCCGGAAATCTGGTGAGATATTCATGCTAATCCGCGGCGCTCAGTCGCCCTTCTGGTAGGTGCCCACGAGCACCCCTTCCGCGAGCACGTGGCCCTTCATTGCGTGCTCGACCTCAGTTTTGGTCGGGCTGCCGAGGTCGCCGAGCTCGGCGTCGAGGGCGTAGAGCTTGTGGAAGTAGCGATGGCGTCCGATCGGCGGGCAGGGCCCGCCGTAACCGGTCCGTTTCCAGTCGTTGAGACCCTCGCGGGTACCGGCCGGCAGCGCCGCCGGCGCGACGCCCTCGTCGAGCCCGTCGGCCGTCGCCGGGATGTCGTAGAGCACCCAGTGGACCCAGGTCATGCGCGGTTTGGCCGGATCGGGCGCGTCCGGATCGTCGACGATCAGGACCAGGGAACGCGCGCCATCCGGCACCCCTGACCAGGCCAGCGGTGGCGACACGTCTTCGCCTTCGCAGGTGTAGTGACGAGGAATCTTGCCCTCGTGGTCAAACGCCGCTGAGCGGATCATCAGCTCCATGGCACCCTCCTTTTCGGTTTCGCCCGCGCACCCCACCAACACTGTTCCCAGAACAACCGTGCTCATCACAGCGAACACGACCCGAGTGGGCGTTCTCATCGCTGCCACCTCCAGGGGATTTGATGAGATGCTAACACGTCACATCATCGGCTGACGGTGTCGACCACGATCCGCCGCGCCAGAGCGGCGCGTTCTTGCGGGTCCTCGGGGATGAGGTAGAGTCCCGCCTCCGCGGCGCTGGTGTCGGGCACGTCATACGCGATGGCCTCGACCCTCGCCGACTGGAACGCCGGGGTCGCCAACACCGGCCAAATCAGAATCCATCCCCACTTCTTCCGACACGTCGGATCCTCGGTGGTCCGTTTCGGGTTCATGGGAATCCACCTGATCTCGCCAATCGCGTTGCCACCCATCTTGCGGGTGTCCTCCATCAGGACCCACAACGAGCCCTCGGCAACATCGGTGCACGTTTCCCACAGTGCGCCGCCTTCGTGCGCGGAAACTGGCCCGAGTCGTCGGCCGTCCCAGCCGGCTGCCGCAACCTGGACATCTTCGTCGTACTTGGAGTACGAGACATAGGCCCGGTGGTAGGAACAGCCCGACACGGAAATGAGGAGCAGAGCACACGCTAACAGGATCACTGATCGTTTCATCACGACATCCTTTCCCGATCGCTTGCGATCGATTCTCCAACCATCCTCATAGCAGTGTTTGTGCCAACTCCTGAGACCCGCCTCTTTACCGTGGAAGATACCCACATGATCGACCAATCCGGGCTCGTTTCTCTCATATCGACGAAAACCGTCCGTCTCCTGTCGAGGACAGGCGTGGCCGGGAGGTGGCGTCTGATTTAATCGGGGAGAACAAAGGCGGGAGCCATCCCGCCGCCGATCGAGACGTTGATCACCGAGTTGGTTGACAGGCGGACAAAGGAACCGGCGTAGCGGCCGCCGAAGAGATAAGGGTTGAGGTTGACTTTGCGGGGCTCGAAACCGAGGTCGGGTTCCATCACCGGGAAGAGCTCCTCGGGAATGTCCACGAACCGCTGGATAGTCCATTCACCGGGGTTCATCGCCGCATGGTCGAGTCGCTCGTCCCAGGCACCAGGTTCGGTCTCGTTGCCGATCATGACGTCGCGACCGCCGTATCCGTTGGTGGGTTTGATCACGAAGAGCTCCCTGCCGTTTCGCGCCAGTTCGAAGAGATCATGCCCTCGGTTCTCGAAGTCGACCGTGCCGTCACGCAGAACTCGGGTCCACGGAACGTGGGCGCGCCGTACCGCATTCTGCTCGGCGTCAAACAGGCGGTCGAAGCGGGCGTCCGACAGCAGTGCGAGACACGCTTTGGAACCGGAGACCTTCGCCCGGAAAGGATTGACGACGCAGACGAGCCCGCGCCGATACGCTTCGAGGAAGTCGCGCACGCCAGGATCCTCCCGCTTTTCGTGCAGCTCACGGACGATCGCCCGCCGGTAGACCAGGTTGACCGCGGTTCCATCGGCGAAGAGTGTTTCTCCGCGGAGCTCGAAGGTGCGCGGATCGGCAACCACCGCCTCGACCCCTCTGTCCTCGAAGCAGCGCTGCACGACCAGAAACTCGGGCCACGCGCCGGCATCGCACCAATCGACGATCGCCGCGACCGGCTCCTCGGCAAGCCCGAACTCTGCGAATGCATCCAACAGGCCGTCGATCAGCAGCTTTCGGCAGCTGCACTTTCCCAGGTCTGCCGACCACGGGTGCTCGCTCAGGATCGGCGAGGCGAGGAAGACCTCCTCGTGGAGATCGGTCCATACCACTCCGGCCGGGCTGTCGGAATTGAACTCCAGAAATTTGAGGTCGTCGCCGTTGAGAAACGAGTCGGGACGGGCGACGACCACCTGTCGCTTGAGACCCGTATCCAGCAACGCGAACTCTTCTTCGTCCGCAGGCAGCCCGATGGTTTCGCGCACCTCCGGGTCCACCATGTACTGTTCGATCAGCCGCTCCGCGCAGTCGAGCAGGACCTGGGACGCCCTCCTCACCAGGTCTCGCTGCCGCTCAGAGATGAAAACCGGGCGAAGAAAGCTCGCGATCGGCTGGCCGCGAAACCTGATGTCCGCCTCGAGCTGCCGCCGGTAGAGATCGTCGAGAATGACCTGTCCCTGAGCGGCGTGCTCGCGCGCCCAGCGGTGGCAATCCTCGATGGCCTGGTCGATTCTCATCCTCACACTCCGAAAAGTCTCGCGTACTGTACACGATGGATGGCGATGGTGGCTTTTGGGCGGAGAGGAAAACCGGCCCGTGCATCGCCAGATCCGGGGCTCACGCCCCGGGCTATCCGTCTGTCGCCCCTCTGGGGCTAATGTGCAGAACTATTTCAGCACATCGAAGAGATACGAGTACTTGACGATCAGGCTGCGGTCTTTCCGTATCCATCCCAGACCGCGGCCGTGGACATCCTGGTTCTGGTTGTAGACAACGTGGAGGCCGCTGTTCGCGGTGCGCAGCCAGGCGAAACGGAGATTGGCGGCCCAGATATCGTCACGATCGTTGTACTGGATCAACGCCTGGAGATTGATCAGGGTCGAGAAGCTGTAGCTCAGACGCAACCGGCCGAGGTTGGTCGTGAATTCGCCTTCCGGCAGATCGATGTTGTTGGAGCTCCACCCCATCTCGGCGTTAAAGGCATCACTGATGCGGAAACGCAGGTTGGGCGTCAACGACAGACGATCGCCGCCAAAGAAACCGCCAACCTTGGTCTCCAATTCGAAAGCGACTGGTGCACCCTGGTTGGTGTAGAAGACGATCTGTGCCTCTGCGTTGTCATAGGTGCCAGGAGACACCCAGATGTCCGGGTAGATTTCGAACGCCTCCTTCACCCCCTCGCGGGTGAAATTGATGCCGGTGTGGAGCTCGTACGAGGATCGCCACTCCCAGTGGCAATCGACGTGAAGAAAGCCGGTCTCCTGGAACCCTTCATCGTCCCAATACCCGTTGTACGAGACGTGTGGTCGGATCTCGAGCAGCCCCCAGAGATCCTGCGGCCGGATGCGGCGCATGAGGAACAACGAAGGCTTGCGGTAGCCCCTCCGGGTCAGGAAACCAACCTCCGGGTTGAAATCGTCGGCCACCTCGGTGTAGCTGGCGGAGTACGACCACCGCTCGGAGTCGTAGCTCCCACCGAGCCGGAAAGCGTACTCTCCCTCCTCGGCGCCCGGAGTCTCGGTCTTGGCGACGAAACCCTGTATGAGGCCGTACTCGCCGATCCCCAGGCGTCCGTCAACAGAAAACGTCTGGTTGGAATCATCCTCCGCGTTGGGCTCGCCATAACCCTGGCGGCTGACGACGATTCCACCGAGGTAGGACCGGTTCGGAAAATCTCTGCTCAAACGCGCGACCGCAAATCCG
>CAYRFI010000074.1:9702-22423 GCA_964423595.1 uncultured Thermoanaerobaculia bacterium
GGGGCCACACCCGGCACCGCCTCGGTCCTCATGTAGAGCACTCCCAGGTTGTAGCGCTGGGCCAGCTTTCCCGACATTCGGGCGCCGGCGATGATGGGGACGACCTCGCCATCCGGACCGATGCCGATACGCCGGCTGAAGAAGAGCTCAACCTCCTCCGGCACTCCGACCGAGAAATAACCTGCGTTTTCAAGAAAGAACGGCCGTTTTTCGGGAAAGAAGATGTTGAATCGGTCGAGGTTGATCTGGAACTCGTCGGACTCCACCTGGGCAAAATCTGTGTTGTAGGTGGCGTCCATGGTGAGGCTGGGAGTGATGCTGTACTTGAGGTCGATCCCGAACTCGAAGTTGTGGTCCCTGGTCGAGGTTTGGCGGCTCTCTTCCTGGACCCCACCGAGCACGTACGGCTGCAGCGTGAGGTTGCGCTGGCTCGGCACCTGAAGACCGGCGACGGACCCTGCCAGAGCCAGGCGGTAGATCTCGAACTGGACGGGAATCGGCGACCAGAAGCTCTGCTCGTTGCGGCGCCGGATGTTGCGCTGCATGTTGAGTGTCCACGCCTGCTCCTCTCCCCGTGGATAACGTAGAGTCGTGAAGGGGATGGCGAACTCGGCGCTCCAGCCGATATTGGAGATCTGAGCACTGACCTCCCACACCCCGTCCCAGTTCTTGTTGAAGCCGCCGGCGGAAAAGGCATTTCCCCCTTCTCCCTCCCGCGTCACCTGTCCGTCGTACTCGATGCCAACCGGGTTCGTGCCGAAGACGAAGCCGGTCTGTTCGTCGCGATAGGTGTCGAGGATGATCTGGAAGCTATCGGTCTCTACCAGCTCGGAGTCACGACGGCTGTCCGCAACGACGATTTTGTCCGGCTCGCTGTCCCAGCAGACGACACCGAAGTAGATTGCGTCACCGGTGTAGGCGATGTAGACCTCGGTCCTCTCCGAGACGGGCCGACCGGTGTCCGGCGTCTTCTGGATAAAACCGGAGATAGGCGTGGCACCGTTCCAGGCAGGGTCGTTGAGGACATCACCGTCGATCGTCGGCGCCTGGGAGAGAGGTGCCGCCACCGCAGCAGGCCGCTCGAAAGTCGCAGGATCCTGAGCGAACGCCCCCGGCACACAGGGAGTCACGACTCCGAGCAGAACGGTTGCGAAAGTCCATCGGCAGAATGAGCGCCCCTCCATCGGGAATGCATACTACACGCACCGCACACATCACGCTGAGAAGATCCGGATTCGCGAGCTGGTATGCTCCCTCTCATGCATCCACTCGAAAAGACGATCCGTGACGCAGAGGGCTTCGTCCTCATTGGAGATTCTTCCGAAGATCGCTTCCCCGGGTATTCGTACAACGCCTACACGAAGATCGGGAAACGCTTCTACTGCTTCGATCTCGGCGGACTCACCACATCGCGCGGGCCGACCACCGGCGGCAAGGTCTACACCTCGGTCGACGAACTCCCCGAGGACCGTGACGACCTCGCCATCATCTGGGTCAAACCGAGATCGGCGGCGCGGGCGGTCGAGGTCGCCCACTCCGCCGGTTGCAAACGGGTGTGGTTCAGCTTTGGTACCGGCCACCGCGACGCTGTCGCCAGGGCCAGAGAGCTGGAGATGGAGGTCGTGGAGATCGGCCGGTGCCCGGTCTACTACCTGGCCGACAAGCCGACGGCATGTGCCGCCCATACCATGCTGGTGAAGCTCACCGGTTCCTACCGCCGCCCACCGCAGCTCGACTCCGACGCCAAACGGCGCGAAACCTGGTAGCTGCAAAAAGGTGCCCAAATTGGTGTCAGACACGGTGGTATCAGCAGATCCTCGAGGATTTTCGCAAGGGGCTCAAGGGTGTGGATCTCAAGGCAAAGAAGGCCGAGTTCCCGCAGAAGGAAAAACGGAAGAAGAGCTGTGAAACTGACCTGCCAAGGGGCTGAAGCCCCTGGGCGGCCACTTCATCGTTGTCGGGATCGTCTCACCCGGCACGGATGATGTTACCCTTTCGGCGTAGCGATGAGGAGGTGCGTCATGGCTGATCTGTACAAGGGCAAGGACCCCAGAGATCTGCCGGCCTACACGGTCAGTGAGGCGGCCCACTACCTGTATGTGCCGGTCGCGACGCTGCGCTCCTGGGTGATGGGCAGGATGTACCCGGTGTCTGTCGGCGAGCGTTACTTCGAGCCTCTCGTCACGGTGCCCGAGGGTACGCCTCGCATGCTCTCCTTCACAAATCTCGTCGAGGCCACGTGCTCGCGGCCATCCGGCGCAAGCACCGGGTCGCGCTGGCCAACGTGCGGTCAGCCATCGACCACCTGCGCTCTCAGTGCGGCATCGACCACCCGCTGGCCGATGCTCGCTTCAAGACCGACGGCCTCAGCCTTTTCATCGAGATCCTCGGTGATCTCGTCAATGTCTCGCTGCGCGGCCAGACCGCCATCCGCGAGGTCATGGAGGCGCATCTCGAGCGGGTCGAGCACGACGAAACGGGGCTGGCTTCCAGGCTCTTCCCCTTCACCCGCTACGGCGCCACCAAGATCGAGCAGCCTCGCACCGTCATGATCGACCCCCGCATCGCCTTCGGCCGGCCGGTGCTGACCGGCACCGGCATCCCCACCGCCGTGCTGGCTGACCGCTACAAGGCCGGTGAGTCCATGCAGGACCTCGCCTCTGACTACGAGTGCGGACGCGACCTGATCGAGGAAGCCATCCGGTGCGAGCTCGCCCCCGCGTAGAGAAAGACCCTCTCGAGTCGGCCGTCTTCTTCATCGACCGCTCCGTCGGAAAGAAGATCGGCGGCGCCCTCAGCAAGGCCGTCCTCAAGGCCCTCGGCCGCATCCGAGGCTTCATCGCCTCCCACCGCCGCCCATTCATCGCCAAGATCTACCGCGACGGCCGCCTCGCAAAGCTCGAAAACAAAAAGCGCTTCCGTAGATCCTCCGGCGACGGATCAAGAGAAAAGGCCGGTGTCAGCCGGCCTCTCTCACAACTTTGTCATCTTTGTCTGACCTGGTACCGATAGGTACCGATAAGGCGTACCCGCTTGCTTCACTTGTTTTCCTACGACTATAGTGGTTGCCGTGGCGGTTCCGGTCAAGTCAGAAGACGCCGCACCGCCGAGTCAAGACCAACTGGCCTGGGGAAGCAGGGGCCCGAACATCGCCAGAGCAGGCCAGCCCGGGAGGATGAGCGACATGACAAACATCAAGGTCATCGTGGAGAAGCACTCGGACGGCTATGTCGCCTATCCCTTGGGGCTCAAAGGCGTCGTGGTCGGTGAGGGGAACACCTACGAGGAGGCGCTCGCCGACGTCCGCTCGGCCATCCGGTTCCATATCGAGACCTTCGGCGACGAGGTCCTCCAGGGCGAGCCTCCCGTCCTCGAGGCATTTATCGCCGAATCAGGCGTCGCCATCTGATGCCGAAGTTTCCGATTGACGCGCCGAAGAAGCGCGTCATCAAGGCGCTTCAATCCCTCGGGTTTGAGGTGGTCCGCGAAGGAAACCACATCGCCATGGTTCGGCAAAACCCCGACGGCTCCCGCACACCGCTGACCATGCCAAACCACAAGAAGCTCAAGAGCTCCACCCTCCGCACCATGTGCAATCAGGCCGGGATCCCCAGAAACGACTTCTTTGACGCCTATGAAAAAGCCGGCTGACGTTCCGCCTGGGACGCAGGCGATCCCGCGCTTCGCGCCCTCTGCCGCCGCCCTCGGCGCCGCCTGCGCACAGCAGATCCTCGAGGAGTTTCGCAAAGACCTCGAAGGCGTCGGTTTGGGTGCCTTTGGGTGCCAGGCTTTAGAAACTTAGGAAGTTGATGGGTCGATGTGGGGTATTGAACTTCCTAAGATCCTAAAGCCTGGCACCGATATATGGCACCGATACGCTGCCCCGACGGTGAGGCGCCGATCACCATCTGCGCGTAGTAGGCCACCGGATCGACCGTGTAGCCGCGCCTCGCCATCATGAGCCCGTCGGCCGTGTAGTCGGAGTACCGGTAGTAACCGGATGTCCCGCCCTTCTTGTGGAAGCGCATGATGGGGCGCGGGTCCCAGAAGTAGCGCGACACCCCGTCGTCGAGGATGTTGCCCATGGCGTCGTGGACGATGTCGTGGACGATCGTGCCCTGCCCCTCTGGGGTGGTCTCCTCGCGCTCCACCAGAGGCGAGGTCCCGCCCTCGTAGAAGAGGTCCATCTGTCCCGGATCGGGTCCGCCGACCGCGTCACGGGAGAGGAGGTTGCCGATCGGGTCGTAGTCGTAGGTGATGGCCCCGAATGCCCCAGACGCCGTCTCGAGCCGGCCCATGTCGTCGTAGGTGTAGACCTCGTCGGTGATGCCGGTCAGGTTGTCGGCGGTGAGGAGGTTCGAGGCAAGGTCGTAGGTATAAGAGCGCAGCGGCTCTGCAAGACCCGGGTTCTGTGAGGTGAGGCGGTAGCGCGAGTCGTGAGGCCGGTTGTCGGTCGTGCCGGCGCCGAGAAGCGGGTAGGTCACCGCGTCTGCCGGCCCGAAGGGCAGGTAGGAGACGTCCGACACGTACTCCACGTAGTCGCCGCCTCCCCACGGGCCGTTGGCCGACACCGAGATCGGCCGCCCAGCATAGTCGTGCTCATAGGTCGCCCTGCGTCCAGTCGGGTACCTGATTTAAGGTGCCAGGCACGGGGGTAGTGGCATTTTGAACTTTCATGCCTCCCTCCCCCTTCTGCCCCGTGTTGAGGCGCTGATCCACACCAATGATCAACGCTTCTGCTTCGGTATCAGATCGCCGCCGAAACACGCTCTGCAGATCTCATCGCTCCACACCGTGCCCCTCATGGTGATCTCGCTGCATCGCATCACATCGATACGAGCTGCTGCAGCCTCGATGTCGCCCTTGATGCACAAAACACTCAGGAGACTGCTTTCCAGGAAACTGCTTCCGGGATAGAGGTCGATCCATGTTTCGATGTCAGATGCGACCCGATCGAGATCGACCGCGGGATCGATCTCGCGATTGGGACCCAGGCGGTTCCTCAGGATCTTGCCGTAGAGTGTCGACTGCACCTCCGGTCCTCCGAGCGCCACCACCTGATCGATAGCAGCGCCGAGTTCTTCGTATGTCCACTCCGATTGCTGCCAGTTCTGAGCGATCGCATCCTCGAAAACCGGCGTCAGGTTCGGCGCGACTTCGGCCAACCCAGCGAGGGCGACCAGGGTCTCCTCGAAATTACCGCACTGCGCCGCGTGGCGTACGGCGACGACCCTCGCATAGACATCGTCCCCCAGCTCCTCGACCATCCTCGCCATTGCGCCGGCCAGGTGTTGGCACCACTGCTGTTGGAGCTCCTTGCCCTTGGCCGGCGTCCAGGCGAGCCCTTGGGGCCAGTCCGGACCGTTGAACGAAGCGTGCGACATGACCGCGATCTTCGCAAAGGTATCGGTCGGCTCCTCGCGGACCCGTTCTTCAAGGATGGGCCCAATCACGTCATCGGGCCGCCTGTTTTGTCCCATGATGGGCCTGAAACATCTCCGCGAGACGGCGTCGATCGGACCGAGCCCGACCCAGCTCCCGTCCGTCGTCCTCAGGTTCCTTGCTGATTCCGTCAACATGTGCAGGTCGTCCCAGCGACCGTTCTCGAGGAGGTCCAGCGTCGCCTGGATCACCTGGGAATGAGCGATGGCAGGTTGAGCGGGCACCAGATCCGGGCTCTCCGGATCGAAGTACTGCAGCACCCGCTCGAGGGCCACACACGTGATTTTGTATTCGAGCTCAGCCTCGAAGCCGCCGGCGTATTCGCTCTTTTCCACCACAACTCCAAAAACACGCCCGATCTCGTCGAAGACCGGTGCACCGAGACGAACGGATTCGTATCCCCACGGGTCAACATTGACGGTCACCGCCGTAGCTCTACGGTCGGAGTCATAGTTGCCACTTGTCACTCGGCCTTCGATGATCTGCTGCACACACTCGGCCCGCCCATCGGCACACGCCGCTATCGAGAGTCTGCTGATCTGCTCCTTTGAACTCATGAGGGGGAGACCGGGCACACCGGGGTCCTCGATATGGTCGGGAAGACAGGCTACCACCAGTCTCGGGTTGATCGAAGCACCTCGCGGGTTTCTCGAGCCGAGGACGCGAAGGTTGGTGAATCCGTCCACCCGGCCCGGTGGCGTTATCTTCCATGAGGCCACACGACTCTGTAGTGAGAGAAGGTCAAGGGTGGCATTCGGATCACCACGTTTCGCGACCGGGGACGAGATCGCGGTAATGACCAGCGGGGGACCTTCGGGTTGGCGGACCACGAATCCGACACGGCTTCCCTCATCGTCAGGTGAATCCTCGCCTGGCTCGATCGCCAAAACGAGCGGCGGCCATTCATCGACTGGAGACGACACCCATTCTCCCGCGGGCTGCCGCATCGCCCAAGCTCGGTGCTTGTCGTACCTTTCCGCGTCGTACCAGACCCCGGCCACATCATCGCCGTACTCCGCGCCGTCCATCGTCAACAGGCGGTGCGCCTCCTCCCGGTCGCCGGCCAGACAGGCGAGCCGAGCTGCCATGTGGAGATTCCATCGCGACGGATAGCGTTCAAACACGAGCTCCATCCCGGATTTGACACGCGGCCATTTCATCGCGTGCTCACCAAAGACCTTGTCGTCGGGTTCCGCGTAGTAGAGATGCATTGCGACGCGTGCATAGAGCTCGTCACCGAGCGTTGCCGCCCGCCGATCGCTCATCTCGGCAGCAAATCTCTCGATCTCGCCCCGTCCTCCGCCCCACTGCGGTCGCAGGAACATCAGCTCGGTCAGGTAGAGGTCGAAGAAGTCGGGGGCGATCTCGAGCCCTGCCGCGAGGATTTCGTCCGTCGACGCCGGCGCCGGCCCGCCGATGTGCGCGATCCGCAAAAGAGTCGACCAGTACATGGGGTCTTCCGGGCGATCGACGTAGAGTGGCGCGAGCACCTCCGACGCAGCCCGAATCCTGTTGCGAAACTCGGCTCCGCCCTCCTTCGTCACCTTCCACGCAAAGCCGCCTCCCCGACTCTCCCAGGCGACATCGATGTACGCTCTGGCGAGCGCAACGCGAGCGGTAACCGATGAGCGCCGCGAATGCTGCCAGAACTCGAGCTGGCCAAGGCTTCGCTCGACACCGAAGCTGAGGAGTGGCTCAGTACGGACTGCCAGATCGCCGTAAAAAACGGTGAGTTTCAAGCGCCCGTCCTCGTTCTTCTCCTGTGTCCTGAGGAGATCTTTCGCACGTTTTTCGAGGGCCTTGAACCGGCCATCCATCAGCAGCTGAGACGCGGAAGCCTCTTGCTCCTCATCGGATGCTTCACCGCCGAGCGGTGGAAGAGGGCGTGGGGCTGGAATCTCGCGAGGGCGGGGGGTTCCGGGCGGCGCATCGATTTCCCAACCGTTCAACTGGTCGAATGGGATCTCCACCTGATCGCTTGTGATCTCTTCCGCTTGAGCATAGAACCTGCCCGACTCGAGGGGCGCCGGCCGAACAGCGAGGTTGCTTCGCCGGAACGGAGACTCCAAGACCTCGAACCAGGGATAGTTCCGAGCGACCCTTCCTGCTTCGTCCACCTTGAGGACCCGCAGGCGCCCACCGCGTGCGTAGGATCGAAAAGCAATCGCGGCACCGCCATCTCGGGTCGCGGAAATCCCGAAACGTGCTCGGGCGGCACTGTCCCGCAAGCCGGAATCAGTGATGATTGTCTCCGCCACGATGGTACCTTCGCCCGATACGTGCACGATCCAGAGCGATGGGTTGCCCTCGTCATCCGATCGGGTTCCATAGTGACCGAGAGTCCACACTCCTCCCTCAGAATCCGGGGCCACGGCCCTCGGCACGTCGGTTTTCGGACCACCCAGAGCGCTCTGCCATTGGGGCCGTCCCCGGTCGTCGAGTTTGAGCAGCCAGAGCACGCCATCGGCGCCCATCGCTTCGGTTTGACCGACGACGATGACACCCCCGTCATCACTCTGAACAGTTCCCCAGCCAACATCCGCACTCTGAGAATGCCCGGCACGAATCGACCACTGAATGTCGCCGTCCCTATCGAGCTTCGCGACCCACACATCTCGGCTGAGATGACCGGTGAGTACAACACCACCGTCATCCGTACACGTCGCGTCGTACACCTTGAGTTCAGACCCGGATCGTATGAACGCTCGGCTCCAGATCACCGCGCCGTTCTGGCCCGTCTTGACAACCCAGATATCGGGGTCGCTGCCGAGGCCCGCCATCACGGTCGAGCCGTCCTCGGCTGCATCAAAGGCCCATGCAGTGCGAACCTCAGGTCCATCGATCCGCCGCTCGTTGGACAACCGACCGTCGCGATCGAGTCGACCCATCCAGGGCGAATACCCCTCGTCTCTGTTTTCCTTGTAGACGCGCCCAAAGAGCAGCACCGATCCGTCTTCGAGGGCGCGCATGCCGATCGGCTCATGATGCTGGGCGCCCTTGCCGATGATGCTCTGCCACAGCGGCTCGCCGCTCGCCGAGAGTCCAAGTACGATCGTCCCCAAGGTACCGTCGTGACTCCCTTGTCCCGCGATGACAATGCTCCCATCGACACGCTCGACGACAGGGTTTTGGCTAGTTGAAAAGCCGACGCGGGAACGACCCGCCCACACCACTGCGTCCTCTCCCCACATGGGGTCCGGCGCCTGGCCGTGAGCGAGACCGATGCCGAGAGTCAGAATGAGGAGGCACAGCATCACCCGCCTCCCGAGCCGTCCATTGCAACCGAAGGTACGCAGGGAATTCGAGGTCGTCATGTCAGAGTTCTCCGGGGTTGTCTCAATGATAACCCTAGAGACATGAGTCTTGAGAGCGATCGACAGACAACAATCGACAGTCGCGTCAGAAAGTCTGCCGCGACAGGATCGCCAACCCGGCCATTGCCAGGACCACGATGAACACCGCCACGCCCGCGGATCCAACGGTCGGGATATCAGACAGTGCCAGCCTCAGGCTGACGTTGTCCTGGAAAGCCGCGATCGGGTGCCAGTTCGGGCTCACTTTGCCGGTCTTGAAGGCGAGGGTCACCTGATTCTGCTCTGCAACGAAGGAGCCGCTGAACTGCTCCCAGCCGAAGGAGACGATCGAGTCGCCCGTGTACTCCCGTTTCGCGATCACGACATCACCGGGCCCAGGCGCGGCATCGATCTCCGCCGCGCCGACCGCACCCTGATAGACCGTGACCTCGAACCAGGCGACATCGAAGGGCAACGAGCCGCCCTCACCGATGCCGCCGGACCACATTCCCGTGACCTCGTAGGGCATTCCGATCTGAACATTGACCACCTGGTAGATCCCGCCGTGCACATTGTTGGTGCCGACGTGCTGGCCGTGGCTGCCGACTCCGGCATACGGGTACGGAACTGGAGGCCAGATCGTGACCCCGGAGGTGTAGTCGTGGGCAAACACACCGGTGGTCCAGCCGCCGGGGCTCGACCATTCGGTCCATGACGCGCCGCCGCCCTCGAAGTCACCGTTGGCCACGAGGTTGACCTGTGCGCTGACCGGCGACGAGTGAGCCAGAAGTGCAGCAACAAGGACGACGAAAACCGCGCGTTTCATGATGTCCTCCTCAGTTGAGAAGGAGTGTTGACGAGGATGACCCCTAAGTCAAATCTCTTCCAATCTTTCATGCCTATAGAAGATTCGTTAGGGCGATCACAACACGAAATGCCTCTGCTCACCGCATCAACGTTGAAACCGCCAAGACGCGAAGGCCGCCAAGAACACACGAAAAGACTACTCTGATGGTTTCTTTGCGATCGTCTTTGCGTCTTTGCGTCTTTGCGTTAACAACGCGGCCGCAATCAGATTGCCGGACCGATTGGTTCGCTGATCAATCCAGCGAGATGCCGTAGTAGCGAAAGACGTTGGCGCAGTGGAGACAGCGGCGGGCGTGGCGCTTCCACCGGCGGATATAGCGGGACTTCGGCGAGATCATCGCCAGCATTTCCGGGCTGACATGGGCGCCTGTCGCGGGAATCTCCGGCACCCGCCGGTGGCGCACCGTGAAATCCGGCTCCGCCATGCGGCCCATGATGTCATCAAGGGCCTGCCGACCGCCAGGTTTCGTATTCCCCTCGCCCATCGTGATCGGTTCCTCTGAGATCGAGTGTACCTCGAATCGGAGAAAGAACCAGCCCGCATACCTCGCCAGCCTTCGTCGCGTTGGCGGCGAGGTGTTGTGACATATGCGGGCGGGTTCGAGGATCAGAGGAGCGTGGGTCTATTCTGCCGGCGCTACGCCTCCCAGCCGGCGGCGACTCCCGCCCACAGGCTCGAGCCGAGGGTGGCGCCGGTGCCGGTCGGCCCGACCCGCCGCACGTACACGCAGGTCGGATGGTTGCTTGATTCGGGTTTCGAAAACTGCTATCTTTTCGATATTGCATCTCAATGTCGGAAAATCGGTCGACCCGAAGAGTGAAATCGGGATCGAAAACGGCAACCGAGGGCCCCGACCGCCCTCAACGATCAAGGAGGATGAGAAATGAAGCGTTGGATTTCGCTGGCAGTACTGTTCATGATCGCAGCCGCGCCGCTCGCGACCGCCCAGGAGCCGGGCCCGATCTCCTGGCTCGCGTTCGAAAAAACCAAGTCCGGGAAAAGTCGAGATCTGATCGGTGCCACGATCATGGAAGACGGCCCGATGTACGACGAACTGCTCGCCAACGGCACGCTGATGTCGTGGGGGATCGCGATCCCAATCACCCACACCCCGAATGACCACATGAATTTCATGCTGTGGGCGACCATGGCCGATTGGAGCAAGGTCTCGGACCTCGAGGCGGGATTCATGAAGCTCTTCGCCTCCCGCACTCCCGAGCAGACGGCCGCATCAATGAAGGCCTACAACGACGCCGTTGTCGACGGCTCTCACCACGACTGGATCATCCGCCACCACGTCCACCAGATGGGCTCCGGCGATCAGACGCCGAAGTACTTCCGCATCGGTTACTACAAGGCCACTCCGGGCAACTTTGACAAGCTCACTGAGTTTTATGAGAAACACATCCAGCCCGTCTACGAGAAGCTCCTCGCCGATGGGACGATCACCAGCTTCGGTCTCTCAACGCAGGAGATCCACGGAGTTGGCGATTGGACCCACATCGGGTGGTACACCATGCCGAACCTCGGATCCATCGACAAAGTCCAGGCTGCGGTTGATGCCATTTTCACCGAAGAAATGGGCGCCGAGATCGGCCCGATGATGGACCCGTCGGCGCACTGGGACCAGGTCCTGCTCATCGTACACCTTGGTGGTACCACCCCCGAGATGTAAGTCTGGCCCACGACCGGAACAGAACGACCCGAAGGGGCGCGATCCGTCGCGCCCCTTTCTCTTTCGGGCTCGTAGCCTAGTCCGCATATCTCACCAGGTCTCGTCGCGAGGGCGGCGAGGTGCCGTGCACAGTGGGGTTTTCAACCCGAGGGGCGCGGAGCGCGTACGTGCAGTACGTCGAGCACCCCGAGGCGAGAAAACACCGCTGGGTGCGGTGCATCGGCGCCCGCAGCAGAAAGTTGGTGAGATATGCGGGCTAGTTTCTTCCGTCGATCGCTGCGAGAATCTCGGAGACGGGCGGGCGTTTTTTGTAGTCGATATCCTGGCGCAGATATCGCACGACGCCCTCACCATCAACGACAACCGTCGTTGGATGAGGAATCTTCGGGCTTTTGGGATTGACGATTCCCCACGTCTTGATGGCGGTCTGGTTGCCGTCTGAAAGCAGCGTGTACGTGATCCCCTTCAAAGAGGCGTACTGTGCCAGTTTGTCCGGAGTATCTGAACTGATGGCCCAGATCTCCGCACCACGCGAACTGAACTCTTCGAGGTGTTCCTGCAGCTCGCCGAGCTGCGATCGACAGAATGGTCACCAGAGGCCGCGGAAGAACACCAAAACCGTGATGCCGTCGGCGGCCGCGAGCGAACGAGAGGTGCCGTCGGCCGCCGGCAGCTCGAGATCGGGTGCCGCACGTCCGACCTCGACGACCGGCGCCTCCGCTGCGATCGCCGAGAACGTGGACATCGTCAGACAAATGGTCAGGGCAGCTTGAATTCGCATGATCTCTCCTCTATCCGATTCCCCCGGTTCAACCCGCCTCGATGCGGATTTCTTCCTGTCAATAAGCCAAGGAAATCGAAAACGACGCTTCATTTCGACTGAGGGTCGCGCTGATTCTGGTTCTTGAATCCGCCGGGAGGAAAGCGTCGTGGACAAAGATCGCGACGAAGTTGCCGAGCGCCGCACCGAAGAGAACATCCGAGGGGTAGTGGACGCCACCTTCAACCCGCGCCCATGAGGTTCCGGCGGCGAAAACATGAAACGAGGTTTTCAGGGCCACGCCCCAGCCGTTTGCCAGGCTCGGGATCTGATCGACGTTCCTGCAGGCCAGGGTCGTTCTCGTCCACGCCTGCGACGAGTGCCCCGACGGGAAGCTCCGGTTGTCGGATCCATCTGGCCGCTCGCGACCGGTCGCGGATTTGAGCCCGGAGGTCAGGAGGTTGTTGAGCTGGACCGCCCCCACCTCGAGAACCAGTCGTTCGGGTTTCCACTCCCAGGCGCCACCGCCGTTCGGCACTGCGACTGCGGTTCCGACCATCGCCACAGTGGTGAGCGTTTTGAGGTTGTCGCTCGCTTCGATGGCTTTCTCTGTCGAGCCAAAGATGGGTGTGTTCTCCACCGCCCAGTGGGAGATCTCCCGGTCCCAGTCGTCAATGCTGACG
>CAYRFI010000075.1:0-17040 GCA_964423595.1 uncultured Thermoanaerobaculia bacterium
CACCTCGAGGATTTTCCATTCCCCCCGGTGGACCAGGTGGCCCTTGCCCGGATCGAGGAAACGGCTCAGAGGCTCAGGGCTTGACCGAGGGCGCCCGACAACGCCAGAATACCCCCGCGCCGGAGTGGCGGAATGGCAGACGCAGAGGACTCAAAATCCTCCGATGGCAACATCGTGTGGGTTCGAATCCCACCTCCGGCACCATTGGCAATTTAGCGCCCCGCAACGGTGGGCCGTTGCGGGGCGCTAAATTGCGGGAGGAACGAGATGAATCGACTGAAATGCATGGTGGCGATTGCGTCGATGACGGTGGGGGTGGCGGCAGCCGGTCACTCCCAGGAGCTCGACCTCTCCGCGATGGCCAAGAAGATGCGCCAGAACCAGGAGAACCTGCAGCAATACTCCTGGGAAACAAAGATGACATTTCTCGTCAACGGTGAGCTCCGCCGGTCCGACACCTACACCGTGCGCTACGTCATGGGCGGCATGGTCGAAAAGATGCAAATCAGCAGCAAGGTGGCCGAGGGCAAGGTTTGCGGCCCGGACGGCAAGAAGCTGTCGAAGAAAGAGCTGGAAGCGGCCAGAGAGTTCGTGCTCGGGGTCAAAGACCAGCTTGACGGCTACCTGAACCCGCTGTTCGCCGAAAGAGCCGTGGCGACGTCCAAGATCCAGGAGAGTGGCGGGGATCTCCTCCTGCTTTCCCGGGATGTCATGACAACGGGCGATTCGGTCGAGATCACTCTCTCGGGGTCGACCTACAAGCCGATTTCGGCCACGATCAAGACCTCGGCCAAAGGCTTGCCCGTGGCGCTCGATGTGACCTTCGGCTCGATCGAGTACGGCCCGAATCATCCAAAGCGGTCGATCACCACCAGCGAGTGGCAGGGCTTCAAGCTCTCCATCATCACCGAGAACTCGAACTACAAACCAAGCCCAATCTGATCGCCGCCACGTCTCGCGAGACCGTTGGCGGAGAATTCGGCCTTGGATCATCCTTCTGAAAACTGAAAATAGCTTTGTCGCGATTCCATAAAGTCCGTCGCGACAAAGCCTTGAACCGTTTTCAGAGATTGCGTTGCGCATTCATACATGTGAAATAAAATACTATCTCAGAATCATTGACGGCTAGCTCAACTGGACATAGATTGAGTCCGTGAGGTCAACCCCTCCTGAAAAAGCGCTTGCGGATTATGAGCCAGCGCGGAAGTGAGACGGCGGTTTCTTTTTGCCGCCGGTAGCTCGTATTGGCCACATGCAGTCTGACCTCCAGCGAAAATCAAGGGTGGGAGTGACGGTGGGTGCATCGTCTCCTCACCGGCGAGGAGGCCTCGATGGTCAAGTGCCGGCAGTGTCGCAACGTCTTCCATGTCATCGGCGATGCCCTCAACGCTCAACTCGATACCAAGGTGTTGTTGGCGACGGCGGCGCGGGCGATTGTCGAGGAGTTCAACCTCAAAGCCTGCCACTTCCGTCTCCTCAGCCGTGATCTCCTGACGCTGGACGACGTCGCGTCCTACGGCCTCAGCGAAGCCTTCCTCAACAAGGGGCCCGTGGATGCGGAGAAGAGCGTGGCGGCGGCCCTCAAGGGTGAGGTGGTCATGGTCGCCGACAGTGTCTCGGACCCTCGCGTTCAGTACCCGGAGGCGTTCAAGGCCGAAGGCATCATCTCGATGCTGACGATTCCCCTCAACGCTCGCGGCCAGGTCATTGGGGTGATGCGCCTGTTCACCGGCACCCACAGGGAGTTCAGCGACGACGAGATGGAGTTCTTCAAGGTCGTTGCGCTGTTTTGCACGAGCGCCATCATCGATTCGATGTTCCGAATGATTCTTGCCCACGTCACCGAGTCGATCCGCTCGTCGCTCGACCTGCAGGTGGTGCTTGACGCCATCGTCAAAACGGTGAGCGAGGACCTTCGTACCCGGGGCTGCGCGATCGAGCTGATCGACAGACCGAGATCCGACCTCGAACCGCGGGCGTCGTACGGTCTGAGTGAGACCTTTGTCGAACGGATGGGCGGCCTGTATTCGCCGCAGCTGATCAAAGAGGTGCTGGCCGGAAACTGCACGGCAATTCTCCACGGTCCCGAGGATGGCCGAATCATTCTCTCCGACGAGCTCGCCCGCGAAGGGATCTCGTCGCTCCTCCTGGTGCCGCTCGAAACCCGCGGGAAACCGACCGGGATCTTGAGCCTTTTCACCAACAAGCCCTACGCGTTCTCGGATGACGAGAAGCAGATGATGATGTCGATCGGCGAGCAGTGCGCCCTGGCAATCGACAATGCAATGATGTTCGCGGCCCTCAAGCGTCGCTACGAAACCCTGGTCGACGATTTTCATCTCTGGTTCGAGCATTCCCAGTCCTATCCCCACCAGCGGGGACCGACGGTGTGAGCCGGGAGGAGGAAGGAGAAAGGGGGTTGTGATGGCCCGCATCCTCGAGATCGAAGAGATCGCGCCGTCTTTCAAGAGCTACATCATCCACGACCCGGTGATCGCGCGCCGACACCGCGCCGGCCAGTTCGTGATGGTGTTGCTCCACGAGCACTCCGAACGGATTCCGCTGACGATCGCCGACTCCGACGCCGTCAGGGGGACGATCCGCCTCATCGTTCAGGAGGTCGGCAAGACGACCATGGAGATGGGCACGCTGCAGCCTGGGGACTCCATCCAGGTGGTCGGCCCTCTCGGTAAGCCCACCCACGTCGAGAACTTCGGCACCTGCGTGTGCATCGGCGGCGGCGCTGGCATCGCGCCGCTCCTGCCAATCGCCCTCGCCCTCGACGACGCCGGGAACCACGTGGTGTCGATTCTCGGCGGTCGCACCCAGGAGCTGGTGATTCTCCGTCGCGAGATGGAGGAGGTGTCGGACGAGATCTATTACACCACCGATGATGGCAGCTTCGGGACCAAAGGCCTGGTGACCCATGCCCTCGACAGATACATCGAGGATAATGGTCAGCCGCAGCTCGTCATCGCCATTGGCCCGGCGGTGATGATGCGGGCGGTCGCCGAGCAGACGCGCCCACTCGGTATTCGGACCCTGGTGTCGCTCAACACGATCATGATCGACGGCACCGGAATGTGCGGCGGCTGCCGCGTGAGGATCAACGGTGAAAACCGATTCGTCTGCGTTGACGGCCCCGAGTTCGATGCCCACGCGGTTGATTTCGATCGCATGATGCAGCGGCAACGGATCTACCTCGAGCAGGAAGAGGTCGCCAGGAGGAGATACCTGGAATCGCACAACTGTCGCGCGGTCGCGGGTGGAGGTTAGAGCCATGGGCCGAGAGCTGACAAAGAAGGAACGTCTCGAAATCCCGCGCAACGCGATGCCGGCCCAGGATCCGGCGGAGCGCGTCTGCAACTTCGACGAGGTGGCTCTCGGCTACACGGAGGAGATGGCTGTTGGTGAGGCCGAGCGGTGTTTGGAGTGCAAGAAGCCGAAGTGCGTCGACAGCTGTCCGGTCGGGATCGATATCCCGGCCTTCGTGCACGCCGTTACCGACGGCCGCTTTGCCGAGGCGCTGGCGATCATCAAGGCCGACAACACTCTGCCTGCTATCTGCGGACGCGTCTGCCCGCAGGAGGACCAGTGCGAGAAGACCTGCGTCACCGGCAACAAGGGCGATCCAGTCGCAATCGGCCGCCTCGAACGTTTTGTCGCGGACCGCGAAAGGGAGGGCGGCGAGGTCAAAATGCCGGTGTGCAAGGAACCGTCGGGCTTCAAGGTCGGCGTCATCGGCTCCGGCCCGGCCGGCCTCGCCTGCGCCGCAGCGCTGGCCATCGAGGGCCACGACGTCACGGTCTTCGAGGCCCTCCACAAGCCCGGCGGGGTGCTGATCTACGGCATTCCGGAGTTCCGGCTGCCCAAGGCGATCGTGCGCGACGAGATCCGCAGTCTGACCAAGATGGGGGTCGAGTTCAAGTGCAACTTCGTAGTTGGCAGCACAGCGACGATCGAGGAGCTGATGGGGGAGTGGGGATACGACTCGCTCTTCATCGGCACCGGCGCCGGGCTGCCGTACTTCATGGGCATTGCCGGTGAGAACATGATCGGGGTGTGCTCGGCGAACGAGTTTCTGACCCGGGTCAATCTCATGCGGGGCTTCGATTTTCCGAAATACGATACGCCGGTGGCGATCGGCCGTCGGGTGGCAGTCGTCGGCGCAGGCAACGTGGCGATGGACTGCTGCCGCACGGCCCTGCGTCTTGGCTGCGAGAAGGTGATCTGTCTCTATCGGCGGACCCGCGGAGAGGCACCGGCACGCCTTGAAGAGCTGGAACACGCCGAAGAGGAAGGGGTTGACTTCCGCTGGCTCACCGCTCCGGTCGAGGTGCTCGGCAATGATGACGGCGTCGTCACCGGTGTTCGCGTTCAGAAAATGAAGCTCGGCGAGCCCGATCTGTCGGGCCGCCCGCGACCGGTCCCAATCGAAGGCAGTGAGTACGAGGTCGAGCTCGATTCGATCATCGTCGGGATCGGCCAGGGGGCGAACCCTCTGCTCACCCAGGCCACCGAGGGCCTCGATGTCGACAAGCGCGGTCGCATCATGACCCAAGAGATCACCCAGATGACCTCGATCCCGGGCGTCTTTGCGGGCGGCGATATCGTGACCGGTGCAGCCACTGTCATCCTTGCAATGGGTGCCGGCAAGCTGGCCGCCCGCAGCATCGACTGTTACCTCCGCGGCGTTCCGATGGTGCCTGAGATGGATGGAGTCGACGAGGGTACGGAGGTCGGGGCTCCGCCGGCGAGCGATCCGGAGCCACGAACCCAGAACAACGTGCACTGATTCTTGTGTGCGGGCGTCTCGCCCGCACGATCTCCCACCGGTCGTCGTGTGGGTGGGATTCAACGCCGGGAGCGGATCCGGCTTCGCCTTCGGCTACGCCGGGACAAGTAAACCCCTCCCCTACGATTCCAAACCGATTTGTATGCGCGGTCGATCGGATCGACCATCAATTCCCCGGGGGGATGGGTGGGAATTCCGAATTCCTAACTCCTCATTCCGAATTCGTATTGACCCGACCGACTCGGTATGACAACGTGAATTGAGTGAGCCAGATCGACCACGCCCAGCTCGTCAAGGCCCTCTCCGATCCAGCCTTCTACCCCCACCCGGTCGAGAAGGTGCAGTTCCTTCAGACTCACATTTCATCGGTTTTCCTGACCGGTGAGTACGTTTACAAGCTCAAGAAGCCGGTCAACTTCGGCTTCCTTGACTTCTCCACCATCGAGCTGCGCGAGCACTACTGCCGAGCCGAGGTCGAGCTCAACAGCCGTCTCGCCCCGTCGGTCTACCTGAGAGCGGCGCCGATCACTCTCGACGGTGACCGCCTGGTGCTGGAAGGTCAAGGCGAGATCATCGACTGGGTGGTCGTCATGCGCGAGCTCGAAGAACGCCTGCTCGGCAGCGAAGTGCTGGCGAGGGGCGAGCTCTCCGCCGCACATATGGATTCGCTGGTCGAGGTATTGGTGCCGTTCTACCGTGACGCGGCGACCGGGGAGGGGATCGATCAGTACGGGACCGTCGAGGCGGTGAAGTTCAACACCGACGAAAACTTCAGCCAGACCAAGGACTACTCCGGCAAGCTCCTCTCGAACGACCGCTACAAACACATCCGTCGTTGGACGAATACCTTTTACGAGGACAACTCAGACCTCTTCGAGCGGCGCATCGCCGAGGGACGCATCCGCGAGAGCCACGGCGACCTCCACCTCGGCAACGTTTTCCTCGAAGACCCGCCAATCATCTTCGACTGCATCGAGTTCAACGAGCGGTTTCGCTGCGGCGATGTGGCGGTGGACCTAGCGTTCATGGCCATGGACCTCGACTTCAATGGCCGGCCAGATCTCTCAGAACACTTCGTCGATCGCTACGTCGAGGCCTCGGGTGACACCGACCTGGTCCGGCTGCTCGACTTTTACAAGTGCTATCGCGCCTACGTGCGGGGCAAGATCGCCTGTTTCACGTCGTCCGACCCGGCCCTCGATAATGGGGCTCGGCGTGCCCAGCGCAACCTCGCCCGCCGCTACTTCGGTCTTGCATATCAGTATGCGGGCGGAGCCGAGAAGCCGTCGTTGGTGGTTCTCTACGGTTTGATGGGCTCGGGTAAGACCAACGTCGCACGCTATCTCCGTGAGCATTTCGGCTGGCACATGCTGTCGACCGACGCGGTGCGCAAGCAGATCGCCGGGGTGGGGGAGAACACCCGCGTGTACGTGCCCTACAACGAGGGCCTGTACTCACCGGAGATGAACCGGAAAACGTACGCCGAGGTTTGCCGCCGGGCCGAAAATCTCCTCCTTGGTGGTTTCCCGGTGGTGGTGGATGGCGCCTTCAAGTACCAGGACGAGCGGCTGCCGGTGATCGAGGCCGCCCAGCGAGCCGATGCCCGACTCATCTTCATTCAGACCGTATGCGAACCCGACGAGCAGCGCCACCGGCTCGAGAAGCGCCAGCAGCACGATACCCGCTCCGATGGACGGGTCGAGCTGATGGAGAACCAGCGCGCCGATTTCGAGGCGCCGAACCTCGACTTCGAAGAGCTGTTCCATACCGTGTCGACCGACGGCCCGAAACTCCAGACCCGGAGTGTGGTCGAGGAGCTCCTGCGTTCGGAGGGGTTGCTCCCCGAACGGCGCAGTGACGCCCGGACCACCGGCCTCACGCCATGAACGACCCCTACCGGAGAATCGCCAGATTTTACGACACGATCGTCGAGCCGTTCAACGCGTCTCTCCGACGATATGTCGCGAAGGTGGCGGGGCCGAGAAAGGGCATGAGGATCCTCGAGGTGGGTTGTGGTACGGGCACGAATCTGGAGCTGTTTGCCGAAGCGGGGTGCGAGGTCTCTGGCGTGGATCTCTCTCCGTCGATGGTGGACCTCGCCCGGCGAAAGCTCGGCGACCGCGCGGACCTCCATCTTGGCGACGCAGCGGACATGCCGTTCCCCGACAAATCCTTCGATCTCGTGCTTTCGTTTCTCACCCTGCACGAAATGCCGCCTGCGACGCGGGCGCCCGTTATGAACGAGATTGTTCGGGTGGCCGGTGGGGATCGCAACGCGCTCTTCATCGACTACTTCCCGGGACCCTACCGCTTCCCCAAGGGGTGGTTCTACAGATCCGTGATCCTCGCCATCGAGTTCGGGGCAGGCTGGGATCACTTCCAGAACCACCGGGACTTCCTCGCCCGTAACGGCCTCCCGCCGCTCATCGAGGCGCACGGTCTGTCGGTCGCCAGAGAAAAGATCCTCGCCGGAGGCAACATCCAGGTCGTGTTGGCAAGGTCAGAGGCCGATTGAACAATTCGGCGCGCGGGCTGCAATAAATAAGCGCCGGCGAACGCGGGTTGACCGCGCGTCGCCGGCAGGGTGGTCTCAGCAGGCGCGCATCTCAGGATGAGTGGCGATCCCCCGACCGGCGCGTGCCGTTGCTGATTGCGATCGTTCCGGTCCTCTCGCACACGGCGCCGTCCCGGAGGACCCGCAGCCGCCAGGTAAAGGTCCCGGGTGTGCTGTACGTGTGCCTGACCTCCTCGCCCTGGACGACCGGGCTGCCGTCGCCGAAGTCCCACTCGTAGACCACGGAGCCGCCGCAGTTCGAGCTTTCGGACGAGCCATGGAACTCGACGTTCTTGCCTGCCCAGAATCTGCTGGTGACCTCGGCGCGGCAGGACAACGAGCACTGGGACTCCGCGGCGGCGATCTCGATGGTGCCGGTTCGGGTGCAGGTGACGCCTCCGGCGGTCACGGTGAGGGACCAGTCGTAGGAACCGGGTGCATCGTAGGTGTGGGCGGTGTTGGCGCCGGAGACCCCGCTGCCGTCGCCGAAGTCCCACGCGTAGGTCGCGGCGCCCGCACAGTCGCTGAGCACGGCGCTACCAGAGAACGACACGGGTACGCCGACCTCGCCGGTCGCATCGACCGTCGCTGAGCAGTCCACCGTGCAGGTGTTGCCGCCGGTGTCGGCGACGGTGACGGAACCGTTGCCGAGGTTGGAGTTGGTCGAACCGTCCCACGCGGCGTAGGTGAAGGTATCACTGCCGGTAAATCCGGCAAATGGATAGAAGGTGGCGACGGTACCTACGAGGCCGACAGTTCCGTTGGCGGGCTGCGACACGATGCGAAGCGACAGGCTGTCGCCGTCGGCGTCGCTCGCGGACAGCGGGATCTCGACCGGCACGTTTTTGTCGGTCGACGCCGTCACGTCATTCACAACCGGCGCCCGGTTGTTGTTGCGGTCTTCTTCGTTCGGTCCCCGGTGGCAGGTGTAGCAGCCGATCTGGAAGCCCTGCCAGAAGTTTTTGGTGCCGAACGCGGACAGCGTACGGTCGCCCTGGGCCCGCGACAGCACGGTACCGCGGTAGTCGGTGCCGTGGCAGGTGCGGCACTGCCCGGCGTTGTGCTCGGCGACATCCTTGTGATCCTCGATCCAGCGTTGGCCGATCGAATGCATGCCATGCGGCCCGCCGGATGTCGTTCGCGGAGTGGTGCCGTGGCAGCCGGTGCAGTCCGCGAGCGTCCCGGCGTGGCCCTGTTGGTCGATGCTCTGCAGGTTGTCGTTGAGGTGGCTCGAGGGGAAGATCGCATGGGTCGAGCCGTGGCACGCCTCGCACTGGAGGCCGCCGTGGCCGGTCGAGAACCGGTACAGCGACACGCCCGCGACGGGGGTGTTCGGGCTGGTGGCAAAGGTGTTGTCGACCGCGACCCGCGGCTCTCCCGACCCGTCAAAGGCCTTCAGGTAACGGATCCGGCCGTTGTTGTTGGTCGCCGTGCCGCTGTGGCAATTCTGGCATGTGGGCTGGTCGAACCATCCGGCGCGGCCTGCCATCCCCACCCGGGTCATTCTACCGTGGCAGCTCTGACACTGCATGGCGAGGTCGCCGTTGGCAGCCACCGCGGCGCCCATGGCACCACGCAGACAGCGGGTGTCGGAGCCGGGGTGGCAGGTGTAGCACGCCGTACGGTTGGCGGATGCGTTGAGAGTCATGCCGTTGGCGGGATCGACGACGCGGGCGTGCAGGCTGTGGACCGCCTCGGTGAGGGGCGAGATGCCGGGCTGGCCGGTGCCGGGCAAGGCGTTGGAGCCGTGGCAGGCGTCGCACAGCACCGAGTTCCCGTCCGAGGTGACGGTGGCGTAGAGGCCGGACGAGTTGTAGCCCGCGGCCGCGAGCGCATTGGCGTACTGCGTGGACCCGTCCTGTATCTCATCGTGAAGCAACAGCACGTTGAGCCGGTATTCACGCTCGGGATCGGGATCGGTGATCCAGCCTCCGCTCGGCATGGCCGCGGAACTGATGGAGCCCGATCCATGACACGAAGAGCACGACATCTCGTCGGAAACCGGCAACACGATGCGCGTGGTGGCCAGAACACTGCCGGAGGCGTTGCGGGCAACAAGCTGCATCATCGGGTAGTAATTCTTGTTGTTGTCGTCGTCGTACGGCGTGATCGGAATTCCTTCGCCGCTGAACCAGTGAAGACCGGCATCGAAGTGCATGGTTTGGGGCGTGTTGACCGGTCCGGGCATATCGTAGCCGGCGATTCCCTCGTCGGGTGCGAGTGGGGCGCCGAAGAGGCTGGCGACCCAGTCCCAGAAGTTGGTCTTCCCGATCGACGTCGTGTTGATCGAGCCGTCGGGATCGGCCACGCCCTCGTAGGTGACCGTGATGCCGGCAGCCGCGGGATTGATGACAAGGTTGCCCGACGGATCGAGGAGCTGGGCGTGGATGACGTTGTAGGGTGGCAGGATGCTGAGCACCGAGTAGTCCGCATCCATGCAGTGCATGCCGAGGTCGTTCCAACCGACCAAGGTGTAACCGCTGCCGCCGCCCTGTGCGATGGCGGAGGGAGTTGGGGCTACGCATACCAACACGATCAGAAGGGTCGCGAGGCGGGTGGCGAGACATCGACCGTCGCAGGCGTTCGGCCGCGCCGGAGTCGGAGAGGAGTGTGGGATCGGTGAGCAGTTGGGATTGAGTGATGGTTCGATCATGCCTGGTTGCCTCCATGTCTGCGTATCAGTAATCACTACTGGTCTGCGCCTAACTTTCGGTCCTGGAAAACTCAATGTCAAGCCTCTTCATATGAACATAATCGCAAATAGGCAAACAACGTGACCAAGGTCACGCTTACGTCGCGTAGGGGCCGGGGCGCAAGTGAGGAAGGGAATCGTACGGCTCGCCGGTGTAGACGGAGACGCGCTCTTCATCGACTCCTTCCCGGGACCCTACCGCTTTTCCAAGTTGTGGATCTAAAGATCCGTCATCCTTGCCGGCGGCAACATTCAGGCCATCCGGCAACTCCGAACGGGTAAAAGGGCCGAAACAGGGCGTGGTTTATCCCCTCCCGAGCAGGTTGGAATCTGGAACATGGAATTCCAAACGCAAAACCGCCCGCCGGGAGGGTGGGTGGAAGATTCGAGATCCGAAATCCAAAATCTGGGAACCTGTAAGTCTCTGTCTTGCAAATCACGAAACGTCGCACTACATTGTCATACATGAGTACGACACTTACAATCCGTCTCGACGACCAGCTTTCGGAATCGCTTGAGCGGGCCGCCACAGGCTCTGGACGAACTCGCAGCGAGGTGGTGCGCGATGCGCTTCGGCGACAGCTCGCGATCTCGGCCCTGGATGAGGTTAGAGAACAGCTGGTGCCACTCGCTGAAGCGCATGGCTGGTTGACTGACGACGATGTCTTTCGCGATGTGCCGTGAGGGTTATTCTCGACACCAACATCCTGGTCAGCGCGTTCGTCAGCCGAGGTCTCTGCACCGATCTTCTCAAGATTGTGGTGGGCGAACATGTTCCTCTGGTCTCGAGTCTCGTGGTGGAGGAATTGGAGCGCGTTCTTCGCGACAAGCTCCACTCCCCTAAGACAGCTTTGGAGTCCGCTCTGAGTATTCTCGACCATGTGGAGACCGTGCCGGACCCGGCCGCCGTACCGGTCAAACCTGGATTCGATGAATCCGATGCCACCATTCTCGCGGCGGCGATCGAAGCAGAGGCCGACATCTTCGTAACCGGTGATCGGGACCTTCTGGCGGCGGCGAAAGGATCAGCGGTGCCGGTTGTTTCACCGCGAAGGTTCATGGAGTTGTTTCGAGTGCGTGGCGACTCCCACCCGGATGGGTGGAACGGAGACGGCGAACCGAGGATCAGCGAATATGCGGCGGGAGGCGTGGGAGAAAAGGCGTTTGAGTTTGCTCTGACGGTCATCGCTCTGTGCAAAATGCTGGAGGAGCGACAAGAAGAATTACTTGCGCGCCAGTTGCTGCGCTCGGGTACCAGCATTGGTGCCACTCTCGAAGGTGTGAGCGCTGTCGAAAGTCGAAGAGATTTCGATCGCAGGATGGCGATTGCGTTGAAACAAACGCGTGAGACCAACTACTGGCTGCGGCTCCTCAGTCAATCAGGAGTCGCACCAGAAATCAATTTCGAACCCTACCTCGAATATTGTCTCGAGCTCCTCCGCCTCCTCGCCGCTGCCGGGGCGAAAGGAGGGTAGGGGATTCAACATTTGGAGAGATAAACCCCTCCCCTGCGAATCCAAACCCATTTTTTGGGCCGGGAAATATCCCGCCCGTGTTCAGGCGATAGCGGCCGTTGATGAACGGCTGCATATTTGCCGCTCCGACAGGTGATCCCATCTTTCTTCGCCCGGGCCTGCCACGGCAAAGCCCGATGGGCGACGTGGCACGGCGAAGCTGAACGCGGAGCCGGAGGCCGGGTGGGTGGGGGAGAATTTCGAATATTCATTGGGCGGGTTGAGGGATCCACGTGATTTGGAATCCAAAATTGAGCAGCGCCTTCTGCCGTTAACGCCCTGATATATTATTGAGAACGGGTACGATGTGACGAGTCGAAAATCATTTTCGTTTTTCGAGGGGGAGGCCATGATTCACAAATCCGCGCGGACAGCTTTTTTCTGGTGCGCTCTTCTAGTCGTCCTGACGCTCTCAACCAGCGCGACCGCTAGCCAGCTTTACGTCACCGATGGTGACGCACAGCGGCTGGCAATTGTGGAAACCGACACCGGTACGCTGTTGGCAACAAGGGCGACATATGCCGGAGGCTATCCGCTCGCGGTGCGCGGCAGCATCTGGATGGGGTCCTACTATGGAACGGTGGCGAATGAGTATGACCTGACCGGTGTTGCGACCGGAGTCTCGGTTCCATACACGGACATCGACGCGGTTGATGCTGCCGCGAGCCCAACGACCAGTTACCAGCTCGGCAATGCCTTTTCGACTTCAGCGACCGTGTACGCCTGTGATCCCGACTTCCAGAACGAGGTTGTCCTGTTTTCTGTGGCCGGCAACGATCTCGTGGGTATCACCTACGACCTGGTATCCGGCAACCTGTGGATATCGGACCAGAACAACATCTATCAGTACACTACAGGCGGCTCCCTGGTTGGCCAGTTCGCGCACTCGAGTGGGCGCGGCTGCCTCGCCTACGAGCCCTCCAGCGATACCCTCTGGTACGTTCGGAATGGCTTGGATGTCATCGACCAGTACTCGAAGGCGGGAGGGCTCCTCCAATCGGTTACCGTTCCGGGCCTTGCTTCCAACAACTGGGGCGCCGAGTTTTCCATCGCAGCCGCACAACAAGGACAAGGCATACCAACGATGAGCGAGGTGGGGTACTTCGCTCTGGCCCTTCTCCTCGCCAGCGTCGGGATTTTGGCGATCCGCTTCAGGATGTCATAGGCGGACTCGCGTAACTCGATACCACCCGATCTCCATTCGCAGGGGCGGGATATATCCCGCCCGGGCGGAACGGGGGTTGGGGATTCAATGCCGGGAGGAGTTTATCCCGACACGGGCGTGCCAGGGTGGAACCGGGTGGCCCGGGCGGTTGGTCGATCCAACCTCTGGGGGTGGTTGGAAAATCCGAAATCCGAAATCCGAAATCCGAATTCAAAAGTGGATGGATGGGCGGAAATTCCTAATTCCTAATTCCCAATTCCTAGTTCTTCAATACCGATACCACTCCGGCTTATAGGGCCCCTCCATCGGCACGTCGATGTACTCCGCCTGCTCCGGCGTCAGCGTCGTCAGCTTGGCGCCGAGTTGATCGAGGTGCAGCCTCGCAACCTCCTCGTCGAGCTTCTTCGACAATGTCGTGACCCCGACCTCGTGTTCGTTCTGCCAGAGGTCGATCTGGGCCAGCACCTGGTTGGTGAAGGAGTTCGACATCACGAAGCTGGGGTGGCCGGTAGCGCAGCCGAGGTTGACCAGCCGTCCCTCGGCAAGCAGGAAGATCGAGTGGCCGTCGGGAAAGGTGTATTGGTCAACCTGTGGCTTGATGTTCTCCTTGACGATCCCCGGCCACGCCTCGAGGGCGTCGACCTGGATCTCATTGTCGAAGTGGCCGATGTTGCAGACGATGGCCTGGTCCTTCATCCGGCTCATGTGTTCGGCGGTGATGATGTCCCGGTTACCGGTCGTGGTGACGTAGATGTCGGCGTGGGGGAGGGCATCCTCGACGGTCACCACCTTGTAGCCGGCCATGCACGCCTGCAGCGCGCAGATGGGATCGATCTCGGTCACCCAGATCTGGGCACGCTGGCCGGCGAGTGACTCGGCCGAGCCCTTGCCGACGTCACCGAAGCCGCAGATCAGGGCCACCTTGCCCGAAATCATGACGTCGGTGGCGCGCTTGATGCCATCGACCAGCGACTCACGGCAGCCGTAGATATTGTCGAACTTCGACTTGGTCACCGAGTCGTTGACGTTGATCGCCGGCACCAGCAGCTCGCCGCGCTCGGCCATCTTGTACAGGCGGTGGACGCCGGTGGTGGTCTCTTCGGAGACGCCCTTCCAATCGGCCACTAGCTCATGCCAGAAGCGCGGCGCGATCCCTTGGGTCTCCTGCAGGAGCTTGTCGATGATGCGAAGCTCCTTGTTGTCAGACGGTTTCGTGAGCATCGCCGGATCATCCTCCGCCTGGTAGCCGCGGTGGATGATCAGGGTGGCGTCGCCGCCGTCATCGACGACCAGCTGCGGGCCCTTGCCGTCGGGCCAGGTCAGGGCCTGTTTGGTGCACCACCAATACTCCTCGAGGGTCTCGCCCTTCCAGGCAAAGACAGGGATGCCACGAGCGGCGATCGCGGCAGCGGCGTGGTCCTGGGTCGAGAAGATATTGCACGAGCACCAGCGGACATCGGCCCCGAGATCGCTCAGAGTCTCGATCAACACCGCAGTCTGGATCGTCATGTGCAGGCTGCCCATCACGCGGACACCTTGCAGCGGCTTCTCCGCACCGTACTTTTCCCGGGTCGCCATCAGCCCGGGCATCTCCTTTTCGGCGATCGCGATCTCGCGGCGGCCCCAGTCAGCGAGGCCGATATCTTTCACTTTGTAATCGGCGGTGGTTGCTGTGGTCATCAGTCGTCCTTTCTCGCGGGAACCGGTCGCATCACCCGCGGTCCGCGGGCGCCAGACGATTCGCAGCGGCCGATTCTATCGCAACATCGACATATGAGATAATTGCTTATGATGAAAGGTAATTCCGGCCGATTTCCGATCGATGTCGAAGACCTGCCGCGCGAGTGGCTGGTGGTGCGAACCAAACCACGCCAGGAACGGGTTGCGGTCTGTCATCTGAGCCAACGAGAGGTCGAGCCCTATTGCCCGCTGTATCTCGAACCGCCGTGGCATCCACGGGCGCCGAAGGGCCCGACGCCTCTCTTCAACGGCTACATCTTCGTCCGCTGCAATCCGCGCCTCCACCTCAACGCTGTCAGCTACTGCCCGGGAGTGCTGCATCTGGTGCGATTCGATCGCGAGCCGGCGACTGTGGATCAGGAAATCATCGATGCTCTCAGGGCCCGCGAGGCCGCGCGCGGCTATGTCGTTCCGACCGAGCTCGAGCTCGGGATCGAAAAGGGTCGTAAGGTGCGTGTGATGGCGGGACCGCTCAAGGACATGGAGGGGATCTTCCGCGGCTACCTCCGTGGTGGTCAGCGGGCCAGAATACTGCTCGAATTCCTCCGCCGGCGAAGTCTGGTGGAGGTTGAGACCGAAATGCTCGCCGTGGTGCGAGCCTGACGAATCGGGCGGATTTTTCGCGCCTGATTCGCATAAAGTTTTATAAATCAGTAGGTTGCATATGCAATCATAGTGCGGGAGCTAGGCACTCCGATCAATTTTAAATTCTCAATTATCAATGTTGAATTCCCTCCGACTCGCCCCAATTTTCTGGGCGGGCGGGCGGTGGCAAATCCGAAATCCGAAATTCGGAATCCGCAATCCGAAATTCGAAATTCGAAATCATGAGGGTGTGACACTCCAATGACTGAAATATCTACGAAGCCAGTCCTCGTCACCGGCGCCGCCGGCTTCATCGGCTACCACCTCGCAGAGCGGCTGCTCGGTGAGGGCCGCCAGGTCGTCGGTCTCGACAATCTCAACGACTATTACGACCCGGCCCTCAAAGAGGCGCGTCTCGAGCGCCTGGACGCGCGCGACGCCTTCACCTTCGCCCGCATCGACCTCGCCGATCGCCGCAAGATGGAGGCCCTCTTCGCCACCTACGGTTTCGGTGTCGTCGTCCACCTCGCGGCCCAGGCGGGGGTGCGTTACTCGATCGAGAACCCCCACTCCTACGTCGACTCGAATCTCGTCGGCTTCCTCCACGTCCTCGAGGGCTGCCGCCACACTGGGGTCGAACACCTCGTCTACGCCTCCTCGAGCTCGGTCTACGGCGCCAACACCGAAATGCCCTTCTCGGTCCACCACAACGTCGACCACCCGATGTCGCTCTACGCCGCCACCAAAAAGGCCAACGAGCTGATGGCTCACACCTACTCGAGTCTCTACGACCTGCCGACGACCGGGCTCCGATTCTTCACCGTCTATGGACCGTGGGGCCGCCCCGACATGGCGCTCTTCAAGTTCACCAAGAATATCCTCGCCGGTGAACCGATCGATGTCTTCAACTACGGCAACCACCGCCGTGACTTCACGTACATCGGCGACATCATCGAGGGCGTGGTGCGGGTGATGGAGACGACGCCGGAACCGAACCTGGATTGGTCGGGGGACGATCCGGACCCCGCGACCAGCCGCGCGCCGTGGCGGGTCTACAACATCGGCAACAACCAACCCGTCGAGCTGATGCGTTACATCGAGGTCATCGAGGAGTGCCTCGGCCGCGAGGCCGAGAAGAACCTCCTGCCCATGCAACCGGGTGACGTGCCCGATACCTACGCAGACGTTTCAGCGCTGACCGAAGACGTCGGCTACAAGCCGGACACCCCTATAGAAGAAGGGGTGAAGAAGTTCGTCGAGTGGTACCGCGATTACTACAAAGTTTGATTTTCGGATTTCGAATTTCGGATTTCGGATTTGTGCATTGATTCGGTTTGATGATTCGGACATATTGACAGGTAGGACGGCTCGAGACAATTGATGGACAAACAGGAACTGTAACGACGGACCAAGCAGTTCGCGGTGCGCGTGATCAAGTTTGTAGGTGGTTTCGACTCGTCTGCTTCCGGTCGGGTAGTCGGTCACCAGTTGTTGAAGTCCGGGACGTCGATCGGCGCCAACTACCGTGAGGCCAACCACGCGGTCTCTCGAAAAGACTTCGTGCACAAGATTACCATTGCTGAGAAAGAGGCATCGGAAACTGTCTACTGGCTGGAGATTTGTTCTGAGACTTCGCTCGGAAGCTGACATGATTGTACCCAGCTGTTGTCTGAGGCGAATGAGCTTCTGGCAATCTTCACTTCAATTGGTCGGTCGGTGAGAGCAAACGACCGAAAGGCTGACAATTCTGAAGGCACTCAGGTATCTGACGAGAGCCACATCGAATACGGTTCCGAGGGATTCGGAGAAGATATTGACGATCTTCTTCCAAAAACAATGAGAGTTGAAAATGGTCACTATTAGTCGTCGATCAAGAAAAGCCTTCCAAATTCGGATAGAGATTGGGTGGGTGGAAATCCGAAATCCGAAATCTGAAATCGGTTCCACAGGGAGTCCGTCATGAACAACCTTGAAATCTACTTGCCGCAGAGACTC
>CAYRFI010000075.1:17050-22308 GCA_964423595.1 uncultured Thermoanaerobaculia bacterium
CGAAATCCGAAATCCGAAATCCGAAATTGGGATTGTGGGGTGCGCTATGTCCGATGACCAATCCCGCCCGCCGTATCACATGAATTCCCCCCGCGGCCCCGCACCGGCGACCCCGTGGAACTCCTACGGGGCGCAGTGGGCCGAAGAGGCCGAGCCGGAGATCGACGTCATGGAATACGCCCGGCTCATCTGGTCCAGGAAGTGGCTGGTGCTGGCCGTGCTGGCGGCGACCGTTGTCTTCGCCACCTCGTGGGCCCTGACCCGGCCCAAGATGTACCGCGCGTCGACGAAGATCGCCATCCAGCCGCCGCAGCAGCTCAGCAACAACCAGTTCGATCTCGCCATGAGCTGGTGGCAGATGGATCGGATCATCGCCGACCAGGTGGAGGTCCTCAAGACGAGGTCGCTCGCCGAACGGGTGGTGCGCCGCCTCGGTCTCGAGAGCCATCCGACCTTTGCCGGAGGCGATGCAGTCAGCGTCCTTCTGGGCGGAATCAGCGCCGAACCGATCGAGGAGACCTTCGTCGTGGAAGTGTCCCTCGTGGGCCGCGAGCAGCACGCCATCGCCGAATGGCTCAACATCTACATCGACGAGTACAAGGCGGCCAACATCGAGGACAGCCTCGAGCGAACCCGCGAGGTCTACGAGGTGATCCAGAGCCGGCTCGACCCTCTGCGTGACAAGCTGGAAGACTCCGAACGGAATCTGATGGAATTCCGCGAGCGAGAGGATGCGGTTCTTCTCGCAGACCAGGACAAGAACGTCATCACCGAGCAGGTCAACACGCTGACCACCGAGTATGCGAACGCCAAGGCGGAGCGCATCCGCCTCGAAACCAAGCTCAACGCCCTGCGCAGCCTGCGCGCCGCCAACATTTCCGAGGCCAGCTTCCCCGAGGTCCTGAAGGACAGCACCATGCAGAACCTGGTGCAGCAACGAAATAACCTCCAGGTGCAGCTAACCGAAAAGCTCGGCACGCTCAGGGAGGGCCACCCCGAGGTCAAGGACCTGCGGGCGCGGATCGACGGTCTCAACCAGCGCATCGCGGAGCAGGTCCAGACGATCACGGTCTCGCTGCAGACCGACTTCGACATCGCCTCGCGCCGTGAGCGGTCGCTGTATGACAACATTCAGCAGCTCAGGGTGCAGGCCATCAACCTCTCCCAACAGACCCTCGAGCTCGACCGTTTGCAGCGCGAGTACGACCAGAACAAAGCCTTCGTCGAGGACATGCTGGCGCGCTCCAACGAGGCCGACATCGCCTCGACCGCGTCGCTCAACAACGTGCGAGTGATCGAACCGGCCCGGATGCCGGGAGGCCCATACAGCCCAAACCCGAAACGGTCGGCGATGGTGGCGACGGTGCTCGGGCTCTTCCTCGGCATCGGCCTGGTGCTCGGCCTCGATTTCCTCGACCACACCCTGCGTTCACCGGACCAGGTGGAGCGCTACCTCGGCCTCGAGACATTGACAGCTCTGCCGAAGATGAAAGGCGATGATACGCGGGCTCTGCGGGAGTCCTTCCAATCGCTGCGAACCGCCGTCATGCTCGCCGCCCGCGGCGAGGGCAGCCACGTGCTGATGGTGACCTCAGCGGTCCCGTCGGAGGGCAAGACCACGGTCGCCTTCAACCTCGCCAAGGTGCTGGCCACCGGCGGCAGCCGGGTGCTGCTGATCGACGCCGACCTGCGCAAGCCGCGGCTGCACCGCATGATCAAGGCCAAAAACGTGCGCGGTCTGACCTCGGTCGTGCTCGGCGAACGCACCGCATCTGAAGTGATCCATTCGTTCCCTAACGTCACCGACCTCGACCTGATCACCTCGGGCCCGCTGCCGCCGAACCCGCCGGAACTCTTCGGCAAGCAGAGTTTCCGCCAGCTGCTCGACGAGGCGCGCAAGAACTACGACTGGATCCTCATCGATACGCCACCCGTGGCCTCGGTCACCGACCCCGTTATCTGCGCCCGCCTCTCCGAGCTCGTAGTACTCGTCGTCCAGTACGGCTCCACCCGGCGCCAGATCGTGCGAGAGGCCATCCGCCTGCTCAACCGCACCGGCACCCGCATCGCCGGCGTCGTCCTCAACCAGGTCGACATCGAGCACGATCACTACTACTACGCGGGCTACTACTCATATACCCGCTACGGCTATTACGGCGACCAGGTGCCACCGAAAGCGACAACAACGTCGGCATCAAAGCCGAAGACGGACAAGGCAGGATGACGTCTACTCTTTTCTTCCGTAGGCGGGTCCTTCAGGGCCCGCCAACAATAGCGCCAATATCCTCCATCTCGTATTCTGTTGTAGGGGCGGGGTTTATCACCACCCGTGGGCGTGTGGAGAGTCAAAAATGAGGACTGCGAAATCGGAATGACAAGTAACCACGCTCAACAACTCCGCGAGAAAATCGAAGGCAAAAGTGCCCTTGTCGGCATCATCGGCCTCGGCTACGTCGGCCTCCCGCTGGCTTTGGCCTTCACCGAGAAGGGCTTCAACGTCCTCGGCTTCGATGTCGACCCCGCCAAGGTCGATCAGCTGACAGCGGGGGAGTGCTACATCAAGCACCTCGACTGTGAGCGGGTCGAGCGCGCGGTGGCGGGAGGCCACTTCGAGGCAACCACCGATTTCGCTCGCCTTGCCGAGCCCGACGCCATCCTTGTCTGCGTACCGACTCCCCTTGGCGCGCACAAAGAACCGGACATGCGGTACGTCGAAGCGTCGGCGCATGCCGTCCGCGAAACCCTCCGCCCCGGCCAGCTCGTCATCCTCGAATCGACGACCTACCCCGGCACCACCGAAGACCTCCTCAAACCCATCCTTGAACAGGGCTGTCATCCAGAGCGGAGCGCCCTGCCTCGTCACGGCGAAGCCCGAAGGGCGGAGCCGGAAGGGCGCGGAGTCGAAGGACCCCCTGAATCTCAGATCGAATCCGAAATCTCTTCGGCGGTGGGCGGCAATTCCGAATTCCGAATTCCGAGTTCCGACTTGAAATGCGGTACTGACTTCTTCCTCGCCTTCTCCCCCGAGCGCGAAGACCCCGGCAACCCCTCGTTTGGAACCACGAATACGCCCAAGATCGTTGGCGGGATCGATCAGCATTCGGGCGACCTCGCCCAGGCCCTCTACGATCAGATCGTCGACCGCACCGTGCGTGTCGCTTCGGCGCGAGTCGCCGAGGCCGCGAAGCTCACCGAAAACATATTCCGCTCGGTAAACATCGCCCTCGTCAACGAGCTCAAGATTATTTACGACCGCCTCGGCCTCGACATCTGGGAGGTCCTCGACGCCGCCGAGACCAAGCCATTTGGCTTCATGCGCTTCAACCCGGGTCCAGGACTTGGCGGCCACTGCATCCCGTTGGACCCCTTCTACCTCGCCTGGCGAGCCCGCGAGGCCGGTGTGCCGACCCGCTTCATCGAGCTGGCGGGCGAAATCAACACCGCCATGCCCGGCTACGTTATCGAGAAGCTCCAAGCTGCACTTAACGAACAGGGCAAGGCGGTCAAGGGCGCGAAGATCCTCATCCTCGGCCTGGCCTACAAGCCAGACATCGATGACCCTCGCGAAAGCCCGGCCTTCGAGGTCATCGACCGCCTCCTCAAGCTTGGCGCCGAAGTCAGCTACCACGATCCCCATATTCCCGTGGCGCCTTCCATGCGAAGCTGGCCCGACCTGCCCCAACTGAGTTCAGTCGATTTAGATCCTGATGCCCTGACAGAAGCCGACGCTGTCGTTCTCGTCACCGATCACAGAGCTGTCGACTATGACCTCGTCCTCGGGCATGCATCGCTCGTCATCGATACCCGCGGCGTTTTCCGCGGCCGGTACGGAAAAGTTCACCCAGCATGAGATCTCATTGTGTGGCAGGCGTCCCGCGTGCAGTGTGGTCGGACGGCAATTCAGAATCGAGAATCAGGAGTTGAGAATTCGCAAAGCGATTCAGCAGCTCCGATACCTCCACGCCGACCTTTCCGCCATCGTCAGAGGCAGGTGGTACCGGTGGCTCACCATGTGGATCCCGTACGGAAGCGCGCCAGGGATCCTCTCCTATCGAATAAGTCGATGCCTATATCTCCTCATTGGCGAGAACTTCGAGAAAGTCAGGCTCGTCCTCTGGCCCGTTCTCTTTCTGCTTCGGCTGCTCGGTCCGGGAGTGGACATCAGGTACGGTGCGGACCTCGGCCCCGGCCTCAGAATCCTCCATCCTTGTTTTGGAGTCTTGGTGTCGCGAAAGACCCGTTGTGGCAAAGGGCTGATTTTGACTGGCGGCAACTGGATCGTCATGAAGGAACGGCCAGGGCCCGGAGACATCGTCATCGGCGACGACGTCGTCCTCAACGCCAACGCGGTCGTTTTGGGGCCAATCCGGGTCGACGACGGCTGCGTTATCGGGGCGGGTGCGGTGGTCACGAGTAATTGTCCACCCGGATCGACAATGGTTGGCGCCCCGGCCCGGCAGCTGGAGGGAGACGATCCGATCGTTGCGACCCTGAATCCAAGAGAAGTGCTCGGCGCAATTCCTTCGTCCTGATACCTATGAACCGATCAGCAACCACGCAGACCGATAGCATGCCAAACACCGGTGCCTTGCAGGTCACTCGCATCCGGCCCAGCAGCGGTTGGGTCTCCCTCAAGCTTGACGAGCTGTGGGAGTACCGCGAACTTCTGTACTTCCTGGTCTGGCGCGACATCAAAGTGCGATACAAGCAGACAGTCCTCGGGGCCGCCTGGGCAATCATTCAGCCCTTCATGACGATGGTCGTCTTCAGCCTCTTCTTCGGCAAGCTCGGCAAGATCCCCTCCGAGGGCGTACCGTACCCAATTTTCAGCTTTGCCGCCCTCGTTCCATGGACCTTCTTCGCTACCGGCCTCGGGCAGGGTGCCAACAGCCTCGTTGGCAGCCAGCACCTGATCAAGAAGGTGTACTTCCCACGCCTCGTCATTCCCATCGCAAGCGTGTTTTCCGGCGTCGTGGACTTCGCCCTCGCGTTTTTGGTCCTGCTGGGCATGATGGCCTACTACGGAATCTACCCGACGATCAACATCCTGTGGCTTCCGCTGTTCCTCCTGCTCGCTCTGGTCACCGCCCTCGGCGTCAGCCTGTGGCTGTCGGCGCTGAACGTTCAGTTCCGCGACATCCGCTACACGGTGCCGTTCCTCACCCAGTTCTGGCTCTTCGCCACGCCCATCGCCTACCCGTCGAGCCTGCTGCCCGAGCCCTGGCGCACAGTCTACGGCCTCAACCCCATGGCCGGCG
>CAYRFI010000076.1:0-21982 GCA_964423595.1 uncultured Thermoanaerobaculia bacterium
GTCGCCGATCGAGGCGTCGCCGTGCGGGTGGAGCTTCATGGTGTCGCCGATGACGTTGGCAACCTTGTGGAACTTGCCGTCGTCCATCTTCGATAGGGTGGCGAGGATGCGGCGTTGGACGGGTTTCAAGCCGTCGCGCACGTCGGGGATCGCGCGATCGATGATCACGTAGCTCGCGTACTCGATGAAATTCTGGCCCATCAAGGGGGCGATGCGTGTCATGTAGCTCCTGTTGCCGTTGAATCGTGCGAACCGGCAGATTCGGCACCGGTTCTCTTCGCCCGTTTCTCTTCGTCGAGCAAGGTGCCGCCCTTCACATTGTCTGATGAACCACTTTCAATCTCGGGACGTCTCTCGGGCAGACAATGTGAAGAGTGGCACCGGTGCCGTCGAAGTGGCAAGGCGCTCCTCACGTCGTCACGCAATATCCGCAATCAGATGCTCGATGATGTACTCCTTTCGGGCTGGGGTGTTCTTGCCCATGAAGAAGTCGAGCGCCCGCTTGACGTCACCCATCGATCCGGTCGTGACCCGCATCATGTGCTCGTCGTCAGTGATGAACTGCTTGAACTCTGCCGGTGAGATCTCACCGAGACCCTTGAAGCGAGTTACCTCGTTGTTGTGGAGTCGATCGGAGGCTTCGTCGCGTTCGGTTTCCGAGTAGCAATAGACGGTCTCCTTCTTGTTGCGGACTCGGAAGATCGGCGTTTCGAGGATAAAGACGTGGCCCGAGAAAACCAGCTCTTCAAAAAAGCGCAGGAAGTAGGTCAGCAGCAGGTTGCGGATATGCATGCCGTCGACATCGGCGTCGGTGGCGATGACCACCCGGTTGTAGCGCAAGCCCTCGAGGTCCTCTTCAATGCCGAGGGCTCGCATGATGTTGTAGAGCTCCTCGTTTTTGTAGACCGCCTCCCGCCCCAGCCCGTGGGTGTTCAGCGGCTTGCCCTTGAGCGAGTAGATGGCCTGGGTCTGGACGTCGCGGGCCTGGATCATGGCGCCGCCCGCGGAGTCGCCCTCGGTGAGAAAGATCGTCGTCTCCTCGCGCCTTTTGTCTTTGGCGTCCAACAGGTGGACCTTGGAGTCGATGAGCTTGGGAATGCGGATCGCCACCTTCTTGGCCCGCTCCCTGGCCTCCTTCTTTATCGCCGACAGCTCCTTGCGAACCCTCTGGTTGTTCTTGACCTTCTCGAGCAGCTTCTCTGCTTCTTTGGGGTATTTGTGCAGCCAGAGAATCACCTGATCCTTGACCGAGTTCACCACCCAGGAACGAACCTCGGTCGACCCGAGCTTGTTCTTGGTTTGCGATTCGAAGACCGGGTCCTGGACCTTGACCGCAACAGCGCCGACCAGACCGTCTCGCACGTCCTCGCCGGAAAAGCCGTTTTTTGCATACTCGTTGACACCCTTCAGTACTCCCTCGCGGAAGGCGCTCTGGTGAGTGCCGCCGTCGTTGGTGTACTGGCCGTTGACGAAGCTGAAATAGGTCTCGCCATAGGCGTGGGTGTGGGTGAAGGCGAACTCGAGCCGGTCGAGCTTGCAGTGGAAGGCGTCGTAGACCGTCGGCTCGCCGCCGAGCTCGTAGGCGAGGAGGTCGGCAAGGCCGTTTTTCGATGCGTACTTCTCGCCGTTGTATTCGAGGGTCAGACCACTGTTGAGGAAGGCGTAGTACCGCAGTCGGTGCTCGAGATACTCCTCCTGCCACCCGTAGTCCTCGAAGATCTCGGGGTCGGGGATGAAGCGAACGAAGGTGCCGTTGCGCTCCTTGCCCGCGTTGCCTCCTTTTTCCTCCTTCTTTTTGCCCCGGCTGAAGAGCCCGCGCTTGAACTTGCCCTCGCGGTAACTGATGACCTCGAACTCGGACGACAGGGCGTTGACCGCCTTGTTGCCGACACCGTTGAGCCCGACCGAGAACTGGAAGACATCGTCGTTGTACTTGCCCCCGGTGTTGATCTTGGAGACGCAATCGATCAGCTTCCCAAGAGGGATACCCCTGCCGAAATCTCGGACCGACATCTCGGGACCGTGCCGCGTGATCACGACCCGCTTGCCATGGCCCATGATGAACTCATCGACAGCGTTGTCGATGACCTCCTTGAGCATCACGTAGATGCCGTCGGCCGGGTTCGATCCGTCGCCGATGCGTCCGATGTACATGCCGGTGCGCAGCCGGATGTGCTCGAGCGCATCCAGGGTCTGGATGGTCTTTTCGTCGTAGATAACCTGTTTCTTCTCGGTTCCCATAATCGCCTGAATTACACCCCTCTCGCGCGCCCAGAATACCACTGCGGACGCCGCCTCGTAACGGACTCTGTCGTGCTCGCCAGGTATGAGAATGAATGCGCACCCGGTGCGCGTTTTCAATCATAACGTACCGATCAAATTGGCGCGTGGGTAGCACTGCACCCTGAATCCTGGACCCTGGATCCAGGCGGGTGGGCAGTCGCTACCAGCCTCTCACCGGGTGCCACTCATCGAACACCTCGGTGCCGCGGAGGACGTGGTAGCGGTCGAAGCAGGCGGCCGAAAGACAGGAGTGGTTGGGGAGGATGCGGATCCTGGTGCCAGGGTGGAGGGCTTGGGTGCCGGGGCCGGTCAGAGTACCGTGCTCCTGAGTCAATCCGACGAGGCGGAGACCGGGGAGGGGATGCTGGTCTTCGAGGGCCACAGGGAGACCGAAACCGCACTCGACGTCGACGTGGGACGGTCCGGGGTCCATGCTGAGGGCGAGGGCGCCGGCATCGACAATAGCGCGCGCCTGCTCGGTATGAACGCTGATGACGGTTGCCAACACCGAGAAGGCGACGTCGTCGAGGTCGCAGCTACCGATTGCCGCCTGAAATGCATCAAAGAAGACGTAGTTTCCCGGGCGGACCTCGGTGATGCCGGTGAGGTCGTCGATGGCGCGCAACGTGGGGGTGGAACCGACGCTGACCTCCGGAATCTCGACCCCGAGGTCTCGAACTTCGGCCGCGATCGCAGTCATCAGGTTGCGCTCCTGGCACGCCACCTCGTAGGCCTCTGAACGGGAGCGGGCACGGTAGGCGTGACCGGCGTGGGTCAGGAGGCCGCGAAAATTGATGTTTTCGGAGTCCGCGAGTCGGCGCACCAGGATCTGGGCGATGTCGCTCGCCGGGTCGACCCCCGAACGTTTGCCGCCGCAGTCGATCTCGAGATACACCGGCAAGATGATGCCGCGGGATGCGGCGACCGCTTCGACGGCGCGCACCGTATCGGGATGGTCAACGAGCAGGTTGAGGTTGCCGATCTCGGCGTGCAGATCGGCGGCGTCGCCGATCTTCTGCGGCGCGATGGGCACTGCATATGTGATGTCGCTGAAACCGCCGGCCGCGAAAGCTTGGGCCCCGGCCAGCGTCGAGACGGTGACACCACCGAAGTGGAGGTCGGTCTGGATTCGCGCCGCCTCGACACACTTGTGGGTTTTGACGTGGGGGCGAAGCCGGACTCCCAGCCGTAACGCCTTCTCCGCCATCCGCTTCGCGTTGCTCTCGAAGCGATCGAGATCGACGAGACCGCACGGTGTCGACAGTTCGTCAAACAGCACGTCGAAAGGGTAGCACCGGTTGAACCACAGAGACACAGAGACACAGAGAAAAACACAGGGATTATTTGAACTGGCGCTCCCGTCCTTGGCCGCGATGACGGGGTCCGGGTCGCGCACCTGTTGGTCAACCAAGGTTTCGAAAAGTTCTGTGCGGCTCTGTGCCCTCTGTGCCTCTGTGGTTTTGTTTACGATTCGTCGTATTTCGAGCGGAGCTCGCGGCGCATCAGCTTGTTGGAGGCGGTGCGAGGGAGGGAGTCGACAAGAACCACGTCATGAATTCTGAAGAGGGGGTTCAGCTCTTTGGCGAGGGCCTTTTCGAGGTCGCGCTGCAGCTCATCCTCCGACACGTCATCAGAAAGCACCGCGAACACGACGAGCTTTTCGGCCCCCTCTCCGCCCGTTTGCACTGCCACCGCGGCCGCCTCGTAGATCGCCGGGTGGTGCTCGAGCACGCGTTCGAGTTCGAGTGACGAGACCTTGATGCCACCCAGATTCATGGTGTCGTCGGCGCGACCCTGGGCCCTGAAGTATCCGCCCGGGAGGTGCGATACCTGATCGCCGTGGCGCCGTAGCACCTCGCCGTCGGGCCCTTGTGGGCAGCCCTCGAAATAGACCGCATCGTGATCGCGATTGAGCAGAGTCTGCGAGAGCCCGATCGAGGGCGGCACCAGGAAGAGTTCTCCCTCCTCGCCATTGTCGACCGATCGACCTTCTTGGTCGAGGATGACGAGATCGAGGCCGAGCGCCGCAGTTGAGAATGTCGCGGGCGAGGACGGTTGAACCACAGTGCCGGTGAGGTAGCCGCCGCCGATCTCGGTGCCTCCGCAGTACTCAATGACCGGCGCGCGGTAGCCGGTGCGGCTCATCAGCCACAGATAATCGTGCCGGCTGGAGGGCTCACCGGTCGAGCTCAGAACGTTGATTCTCGACCAGTCGACCCCGTCGCAGGCGCCCGAGTCACGCCATGCCCGTACCAGCGACGGTACGACGCCGAGCATGCCGACGCCAGCAGTGTTGACGAACTCGGCGAATCCACGACCTGACGGAAGGCCTTTATAAAGCGCGATGCACCCACGGTTGATGAGCGTGGCGTAGATCAGCCACGGCCCCATCATCCAGCCGATGTTTGTCGGCCACGCGACCACGTCGCCGCGTTGGATATCATGGTGAAAATGGCCGTCCATCGCGCACTTGACCGGCGTCAGGTGGGTCCACGGGATGGCCTTCGGGTCGCCGGTGGTGCCGGAGGAAAAGAGAATGTTGGTGGTGGTTCCGGGCGCTCCGGTGAGGGCTTCGAACCCGGTCTCGTCGCTGAGGAAGTCCCACCACAGGAGATCGCCGTCGCGAAGGGACTGCTCTGAGAACCCCTCTGCAGCGATCACGACTGCGCGTGGGGCGTCGGCGTCGCGCACGGTTCGATAGAGCTCGATCAACCGTCCACCGCGTTCGAAACTCGAGACCGTGATGATGCCCGCGGCACCTGCAATCTCGACGCGACGGGCGACCTCCGGCGCGGCAAAACTATCGGCGATCGAGACTGCGGTGCAACCGGCGAGGATGATGCCCAGGTAGGCCGCGACACACTCGAGATTCATCGGCATGTAGAGGGCGATGGCGTCGCCGGGCACAAAGCCTGCCGCGGCGAGCCCGTTGGCGACCGAGTTGACCAGCAGCTCGAGCTCTTCGTAGGTGACCGCTTCTATCTCGTCCGTACCTTCACGGCCCACCACGACCGCGATATCGAAGCCGTCCCCTTGGAAACAGCTCGAGACGATGTTGAGCTCGGCTCCGGGGAACCACCTCGGCTGAGCTGGACCGGCCGCGAGGTCGAGAACCTGGTCCGGCTTTCGGGAAAACACAATGCCGAGGCGGTCGACGACACGACCCCAGAAATCGGCGCGATTGTCACAGGTCCAACGGTGAAAAGATCGGTAATCGTCAATCCCGAGCTCGCGCATCATCGCCGTGATGTTGGCGTGTTCCAGTCGATCGATCTCAGGTACCCAGGCCGGGGGAGGCGGTAGCGCCGGATCACGGTCGGCGAAAATCTCATTGTATCGCGCCCACTGTTCCTCATGCGGAATATCCGGGGCCTGTCGCACGGTGTCGACAAAGCGCTGCCAGAGCTCGGCCTGTGGGTCGTGTTGATAGTCTGTCAAGATCTTTCCACCCGCACGACCTCCTCGTCCTTCAGAACGTCGAGAAGCCGGTCGGTTGCCGCGGCCACCGACCCGGCATCGACAGCCTCGATGCTGATCCACAGGCGGTGGCCGGTCTCCTCGCCGTAACGGGGGTAGGAGCCGATCTTGACGTCCGAAAACTCCTCGGCCACCTGTCCCAAAAGGGGCGCGACCCGGCTTTCGTCCGCGTTGAGGAAGACGCTGTGCACGAATCTGGGTGTGCCCTTGAGCTCGCCGCGGAGGCTCTGGAGCTTGACCGCGAAGAGCCGCGGCACTCCTGGAAAGAGATAGACATTCTTGAATACCACCAGCGGCAGCAGTCCGTCGTCGCCGTAGAACAGGCGCGAGCCCTCGGGTACCTCCGCCATCCTCAGCGCGGATTCGGTGAAGCGCGGACCCCAGTAGGCGCGGATCATCGCCTCGATATCGGGGTGGCGGACGACCTGGACCCCGAAGGCGTCGGCGACGCCGCGCACGGTGCAGTCGTCGTGGGTCGGGCCGATGCCGCCGGAGGTGATGACCACGTCGTACTTTTCGGCGCATGCGGCGACCTCGGCCGCGATGCCTTCGTATTCATCGCCGATGACGACGATCCGTTCGAGGTCCACCCCGAGCTCCGCCATGAGATCGATGAGCAGGGGTGTGTTGGAGTCGCGAACCTTGGCGCTCAGGATCTCGTCGCCGATGATGATGGCCGCGGCTGTGGTCATCCAGGGAGTATAGCCCTGCCACCCACCCGCCGGACCTCGGATCACAGATCCCAGATGTTGGTACCACCCACCCCTGACAACACAGTGAGAGGAGATAGGTGATTGATTTATCCGGCATCAGGGATCTGTGTCGGTGGGTCGGCTAGAAGAGTTCTCCGCCAAAAAACCTGCTGTGGAAGAAGAGGAGAATGGTGAAAACAGCGGCCGCGATGAAAGCAAGCGGGAACGACAGTTCGTCGAGGGCAAGGCGGTTGCTGCCCCTGAGGATGGCAACGAAGGGCAGCACGGAGGTCTGCTGGCAGAATTCCGCGAACTCTTCACCTTTGCTCTGTTGAAGGCGTGAATCCTGTTGGAACGAGCCGAGGATACCGACAACCACAAAGGAGCCGAAGAACGCAACGTCGCCGACCGTCCCATTCGCCAATACGTGCGCCAGACCCCAGAGAGCGAGCCCCATGTTTATCGGATGGCGGGTCACACGGAGGATGCCGCGGGCTTCGTTTTTGGCCGGAACCATGCTGGCGGGGCTCGGGGTGGCCAGCGAAAGCAGCAACAGCTGGAGTGCGAAGAAGACGAGCACCGCTGCGATGACCCGTTCGCCCCAAAACGGCAGCTCCCACAGGACCGCACCGAGGTGCCGGTTCTGCCACCACAGAACCGCTGCCGGTCCGAGGGTCAGAAATGAGATCAGCGAGTAGAGACCTCGGAACGGCCACTCGCCGATCTTGTCTACGAGGCCGCGTCGGATCGGGTTGTGGGACATCCCGAGATGGGTGACTACGAACAAGACCGAAAACACGACGATCAATGTGAGAGTCATGGAGGGAGTATAGCTCTGGTGAATTAGGAATTGGGAATTGGGGAAAAGGCCATCTGCGTCAATTTGCGTCACCTGTAGGCAGATTCTCTGGTGTCTCCGGCAGGTAGAGCATCTCGATGGTGGCGTCGGGGTTCAACACGACCGGAACGCCGGGTTCGCGAAGCCAATCGCCGGATCTCGCCAGGTAGTCGTCGACCAAGGGATCGTATGCTCCGATGAGAAGTTCGATGCTCTCTCGAAGGCGGGAGGTCGACCACACCGGATCCCGGGTAACCGACCACACCACTCGGCAGTACTCGCGGAGGTTGGGGTCTTCGACCAACAGGTGCCCAGATAGGAGGCTCTCTTTATAGCCCTCTGGAATCCGCCTTTCAAAGTGGCCGATCCTTGATCCTGACCTCGCCGGCAGCCGGCTCAGGAGTGGTTCTCCAAGTGCCAGGACGTCGAGAATGTGCACGTTGGGTCCACCGAAATACCCTACAAGTCCGACCGCGTCTGCGATCAGTCCGGACGGCCCCTTGTCGCGCCACTCTTTTGCGTCGTGGACCCACCCAACTCTCTCGATCGCCCGCCCATCGAGAATCGCTCCCAAGGAGAGCGCCGGTGCGTAGACGCGACGCTCGTCGGCGATCCCATTGCTGCTGATATTGTTTGCCACAAATCCATCGAAACCGAAAACGTGGACCACAACCAGAATGAAGGCGGCGGCGCACACTCCAGGGAAGGAATCGGACAGAGCTCTCGTCCCGTCTCCGTTCGTGCGGACCGCCTCCGCGACGGCCAGAAACACGGGGACGGCGAAGAAGCGGCCGCTCATGAAGTCGCCACCGATGACCACGATGTAGATCAGGTAGAGCAGGATTCCGGCGGCAACGGCACGGGCCTGGAGATCCTTGCGGCGGACGACGAGAACGAGCAGACAGGTCGCAAGTGCAATCATCCCAGCAGGATCGCGCAGCGCGAAGTCGCCGAAATAGTGGAAGCCCTGGACAATCTTTTCCGAGAGTGGAATCCCTGTGTTGAGCTTGGCAAGGGCAGTATTGGGGACCAGGCTGCCGTAGTAGACAAATGAGAAGATCTCCCACATCGCGACGACGGCCATCCCGACGACGATCGGCACTGTCGCTCTGCGGGTGTTTTTGCGGGCCACCCATGCGATGCACAGGGGAGCCACGATCAGGAGCAAGTCCTGGCGCGTCAGCACGACTGCGGCTGCGAGAAGCGGCACCCATCGATCCCACCGGCCCCATTCGGACGTGAGTCCGTCGCAGGCCAGGATCAACACCGCGAGCAACAAAAAGGCGAGCGGGCCTTCCAGACCCGAGGTCGCGAACTGTACAACCGCCTTGGAGGCGGGTATTAGAAGCGCCAAGAGAACGAGGTCGAGCTCCTTCCGTCGCGGTCTGGGTACGACCAGGACGAAGGCTGCGATGGACAGAACGATGGAGAACCACAGCGATGCGAGCGGCAGGTTTGTGAAGATGCCGCCCACACATATGAGCGCCAGGCACCATAGCGGGTGGGTGTAGACCTGAACTCGATCGACCACGTTCCAGCGCAGCCCATAGTCGTTGAGAAAGTTGTCGACCACTCGGAAGGTAATGAAGGCGTCGTCACAGAGCCAGGCGTCGCGAATCACGAGCCAGGCGAAGACCGCAATGACCGCGGCGAAAAGGGCCCAGGCAAGGCGCTCCTGGCGCGAGGTGGATTCGTCGTTCACAGCAAACCGATGATATCGGATGAATCGGGAAAGAGGTGATTGGAGACCCGCCACGATCAGAACCTAAATCTCTTCGGCGCCACAATCGGATTGTATCCGGGCTTCCGTCCCGGTCGCGCGCCGGGCTCAGCGCCGTGGCAAGTCCTGCTGTCAGAGGCATTTTGCCCGGCGGCCAGTCCTGAAATCCGAATTTCGGTGTGGCGGTTCAGGGTGTGTCTGCGTCATCGAAGGTGGACTCCGAAACGTACAGTGACTCGATAGTCTGGTTTGGCAGCGGCAGAGAGGGCAGCCCGGGCTCGCGGAGCCAGGCGCCGGAGCGGGACTCGTAGGCGTCGACAAGAGGATTGTAGGCGCCGGCCATCAGGCGAACGCTGTCACCAAGCCGTTGCATTGACCACACCGGTCCCCGGGTTACCGACCACACGACCCGACAGTACTCGTTGAGATCCGGATCCTCGATAGAGAGCCGGCCCGAAAGAAGACTCGCCTCATATCCTTGAGGGATCTTTCGCTCGAAATGACCGATTCGCGACCCCTTTCTCGGAGGTAGCCGACTGAGGAGTGGGTCTCCAAGTGCCAGGACGTCGAGGATGTGGACGGTCGGCCCACCGTAATACCCCGCAAGCCCGATCGTGCCCGCCCGCAGCGCGGCTGATTTCCTGCGAGCTAACCTTTTTGCACCTCGGACCCACAGAACTCTCTCGATTGCCTGCCCGTCCCGAATCGCTTGCAGGGACAGTGCGGGGGCGTAAAATTTCCGCTCGTCGCTGATACCGTTGCGGCTGGCGCTGTCTGCCACAAATCCATTGAAGCCAAAGAGGTGCGTCGCGACCATGAGAACTGCTGCGATACCGGCGCTCAAGGCCACAACGTCAGAGGATGGAGATCGGTCTTCGGCTGCACGGACCGCCTCCGCGACGGCCAGAAACACGGGGACGGCGAAGAAGCGGCCGCTCATGAAGTCGCCACCGATGACCACGATGTAGATCAGGTAGAGCAGGATTCCGGCGGCAACGGCACGGGCCTGGAGATCCTTGCGGCGGACGACGAGAACGAGCAGACAGGTCGCAAGTGCAATCATCCCAGCAGGATCGCGCAGCGCGAAGTCGCCGAAATAGTGGAAGCCCTGGACAATCTTTTCCGAGAGTGGAATCCCTGTGTTGAGCTTGGCAAGGGCAGTATTGGGGACCAGGCTGCCGTAGTAGACAAATGAGAAGATCTCCCACATCGCGACGACGGCCATCCCGACGACGATCGGCACTGTCGCTCTGCGGGTGTTTTTGCGGGCCACCCATGCGATGCACAGGGGAGCCACGATCAGGAGCAAGTCCTGGCGCGTCAGCACGACTGCGGCTGCGAGAAGCGGCACCCATCGATCCCACCGGCCCCATTCGGACGTGAGTCCGTCGCAGGCCAGGATCAACACCGCGAGCAACAAAAAGGCGAGCGGGCCTTCCAGACCCGAGGTCGCGAACTGTACAACCGCCTTGGAGGCGGGTATTAGAAGCGCCAAGAGAACGAGGTCGAGCTCCTTCCGTCGCGGTCTGGGTACGACCAGGACGAAGGCTGCGATGGACAGAACGATGGAGAACCACAGCGATGCGAGCGGCAGGTTTGTGAAGATGCCGCCCACACATATGAGCGCCAGGCACCATAGCGGGTGGGTGTAGACCTGAACTCGATCGACCACGTTCCAGCGCAGCCCATAGTCGTTGAGAAAGTTGTCGACCACTCGGAAGGTAATGAAGGCGTCGTCACAGAGCCAGGCGTCGCGAATCACGAGCCAGGCGAAGACCGCAATGACCGCGGCGAAAAGGGCCCAGGCAAGGCGCTCCTGGTGCGAGGTGGATTCGTCGTTCACGGTTTCTCAATGGTAGCGGAGATTGGGCGGCAGCGATCGAGATATTCGGGCGCGGACACTGAGAAGGAGACGGGCGCTATGCCCGATCGATCGGGAAGGCGAGAACGTCGGCGATGTTGCGGGTGCCGGCGGCGACCATGATCAGCCGGTCGACGCCGAGGGCGACCCCCGCACAGTCGGGAAGGCCTTGCTCGAGGGCGGCGAGCAACCGCATGTCAATCGGGACTGTGGGCAGGCCGCGGTTCTTCCTCGCTTCGAGATCAGCCTCAAAACGCCGACCTTGCTCCGCAGGGTCAGTGAGCTCGTGATAACCGTTGGCGAGCTCGACGCCCTCGGCGAAGACCTCGAAGCGCTCGGCCAGCGGGGGATCGCCGACCCGGACTCTTGCGAGCGCCGCTTGGGAGGCCGGGTAGTCGTGGATGAAGGTCGGTTGACAGTGCCCGAGCTTAGGCTCGATAGTGTGGGTCAGCACGAGGTCGAGCAGGTCGTCTCGCGAGAGACCCTCGACGTCTCTCATGCCGAGCCTCCCGACTCGGAGGCGGAGGCCTGCGTCGGTTTCGTCGAAGATTTCAATCCCGGCGTAGCGCTTGAAAGTCGCTGCGTAGGACAGCCGCTCACCAGAACCGCAACCGAGAGTCGCAGCCAGGAGTTGGTCGACCTCGTCCATCAGGTGGTGGTGGTCCCACCCGGGCCGATACCATTCGAGGATCGTGAACTCGGGGTTGTGTCGCCGTCCCGCCTCTCCATCCCGAACTGCCCGGCAGATCTGATAGATCGGGCCGCTGCCGGCGGCCAGTAGCCGTTTCATCGCAAACTCCGGCGAGGTCTGGAGATAGAGCTCGCGACCCTCATCCGCGCCTGGCCCGCGGTAGCGACAGTTCAGGGCGCGGAGGTGGAGGTCGGTGACCGGCGTCGAGGCGAGGAGTGGAGTTTCTACCTCCAGCACCTCGCGCTCGGCGAAGAAGGCACGGATCTTGGCCAGAATATCGGCGCGGAGGCGGAGGGCTTCCGGCGAAGCGGTTGGGCGCCAATCGTCGATTCCCGAGGTCACGGTTGTGCCCTGCCGAGCGGAGTTTTGAGTTTTGAGGTTTGAGGTTTGAGTTCCCACCAGACCCGCCAGCCGTGGGTGGGGGTGGGTGGGTAATCCGGAATTCGAGATTCGAAATCCGAAATCAAATTGGGCACGGAGACGGAGACGAAGACAGGCACGGGTCAGGCGCGGGAGACGTAATCCCCAGTGCGGGTGTCAACCTTGATCTTGTCGCCGATCTGGACGAAGAGGGGCACCCGGACAACAGCGCCGGTCTCGGTAGTGGCGGGTTTGTTGCCGCCCGAGGAGGTATCGCCTTTGACGCCGGGATCGGTCTCGGTGATCTCAAGGATCACGAAATTGGGAGGTGTGACGACGATCGGATTGCCCTTGAAGAGGGTCACTGAGCAGATGTCCTCCTCCTTGAGCCACTGGCCGGCGTCGCCCACGACATCTGGAGGAGCCCCGATCTGCTCATAGGTCTGCTGATCCATGAAGTACCACATTCCACCGTCGGCGTAGAGATATTGCATTTCGGTGTCGACCACGTCTGCGCCCTCGACCGAGTCCGACGCCTTCATGGTGGTCTCGTTGACCCGTCCGGTTCTGTAGTTCTTGTACCTGACCCGGGTAAAGGCCTGGCCCTTGCCCGGCTTGACGACATCGGTGTCAACGACGACGCAGGGTTCGCCATCGACCATGATCTTGAGCCCGACCCTGACCTGGTTCATGTTGTAGGTGGCCATCGTGAGTTCTCCTTACTCACGCTGATCATACCAAGCTGCGAAACCATAGAGCCGCGCAACCGTGAGCCCGCAACCAAACGGATGCGGGCTGATGCGTCCGCGGCTGGTTCCGTGCCGTCAGCTCAGATGCGCAACGATGGAGCCCATGTCGACGACCATCTTGTGGCAGCGCTCGAAAATGTCGCTGCCGAGCTTGGCGTGCGCCTTCTCGAACTCCGGGGCGAGAACCTCGAACTCCTTCTGGGTCAACATCTTGCGCGCCATCGGGAAGAAGACGTGATCTTCGACGTGGATGTGGTGACGCAGGAGCGAGGCATAAGCGGCGATGTTCTCGAGCAGCTCGCCGGTTTTGATAGGGTCTCCGTCGGCGTAACCCGGCACGGCGCCCTCGATGCCGGTTACGAGTGATCGCCCGCGCTCATGTTCGTAGCGCAGCGCTTCGAGCTGGGCGTCGACCTCGCCCTTTTTCTTCTGTGCGAGCTGCACGAAAAGCACGTGCTCCTCTTTGAAGTGGTGGTAGTGGTCGGCAAAGGTGCGCGCGAACTCGACGCCCTTTTCGAAGAGCGCCTCCGACGGACGCTGACCGTTTTCGATCTTCTCCGCCGCCATCGAAAGAACGTCGAGAAACTGACGGATCAGGCCGTGCTCGTTGGACAGAGTTTCAATCGGGTCCATATCGATTACCTCGCTTGTGTCTTCGTTTTCGGGATAAAAGCTATGTCGGCTCGTCGCCGGTGTCAAATTCTTCTACGACGACTCGCGCAGAATCGGGCGGGTGAGACAGGTGGCGCCGCCCTCGGCCTTGAGCGAGAGCTCCTCGCCATGGTACGTGAGGACCTCGCAGCCCGCGGCCTCGAGCCGTTCCCGGGTGACCGGGTTACCCTCGATCATGAGGCATCGCCGCGGTGCCAGCGCGAGCACGTTGGGCCCCATTGTCGGGTACTCGTGGTCGGGGACCTCGACCACCGTGATGCCGCGGCTGGCGAGCAGCTCGACGAACGGGACTGGCAGCAACGGGGGATGAACCACTGCCAGGTTGTGGTCGAGCAGAGAGATCAGCGACATGAGGTGGAGACACGAGACCGGGCCGTCTCCGTGCGGCAGTTGCACCTCGATCGTCTCCACGCCGAGGGTTCGAAGGACGGCCGTGAGCTGGCGGAAGCCCTCGGCGTTGGTGCGATAGCCGCGGCCGACGGCGAGGGTGTCGTGGTCGAGCCACAAGAGGTCGCCGCCCTCGGCGGTCGCCCCGCCCTCGAGGGTGGCGAGGGTCGGTATACCGAGCCGCTCCAGGGCCGCCCCGATTGCCGCCTCTTCGCCGCGCCGCTCGATCTTGCCCATGCGCAGGATGATGGAACCCTCATCGGTGACGATCACCGGATCGTGGGTGAAGATGGCGTCGGCGTGCTCCGGCAGCTCCACCTCGTGATAGAGCACCTCGCAGCCGGACTCGCGAAGGGTCGCGACCAGGGCATCGTGTTCCTCTTGCGCTTTGACGAGGTCGGGTTGCGAGACGTAGTGCCAGAGCTCCGGGTCGGCTCCGCCGAAGGCCTCGTCTGGACGTCGGACAAGGACTCTTTTCAAGGGTTCGACCATGCTCTGGGAACCGAATGTCTTCACATCTCATCTCCCTCGTCGTCGAGCCGGATCGGGGTTGCGTTCAAGCTCGTGAAGCGGCGCAGTTGGACCTTGCCGGGGGCGAGGCCCCGCGGTTTCGTGACGTCACCGGCGCGGGCCATGTGGACCGCCACCTTGCCGCCGCATCTCGCTTTGGAGTATCCGGCGGCAAGGCCGGCCGCGAATCGTTTGGTCGGCCGCGGCAACGCGTCGAGATTTTGCGGGTTGCGGACCACGACGTGCGAGCCCGACTCGCCCGCGACGTGCAGCCAGAAGTCTCTGGGAGCGGCCAGCTTGAGCGACAGGATGTCGTTATCGCGCGCTGTTTTGCCGACCAGCACGATCATCCCGTCCGGGCTCTCGGCAACCCGTGCAACGGACTTTCCCTGCCAGACCCCCGCGTCGGGATCTGATGGGCCAGGCGGTCCTTTCGTTCGAGCCATACAGACATCATAGACATCGATCCAGAGAATCGTTGAATCGCTTCAATATTCTTTTGAAACGCAAAGACCGCTAAGACCGCTAAGACCGCGCAAGGGTTGTCATAAACAGCATGTAATAAATATCTTAGCGACTATCTTAGCGTTCTTCGCGGTTCAAAAATCGCGTCAACGACCCGACGCCAGAAATCAACGGAAATCGTTGAAGACCGGGGCGACGAGAGCCGGGTCGTCCGACATGATCCCAGTGGCACCGAGGTCCAGCAAACGGCGCGCCTCCTCGGGATCGTCCACGACCCAATAATCCACGCGAAGACCGAGGGAGCGACAGCGTGCGATGAAACGTCGACCGTCAAGCCGGATCCCACTGTGAACCACGGGTATGTGGGCGGCATCACCCGCAATGTACCGTTTCGCCAGCGCACCCGGGAGGAAACGGAGCAGTGCCACCTCGGCTTTTGACAGCGTCGTGCGACCGGGATATCCGAGCTTGCGGATCTTCCGAACCACTCGAGTGTTGAAGCTCGCCAGGGTTACCCGATCCTCTGCGTGATAGGTGGCAACGAACTCGAGCAGGAGGGCGACTGCGTCCGGATCGTCAGGTTTGAGGTCGATGCTCATCGGCACATCGGGAAACGCCTCAAGGGTCTCCGCGAGACTCGGCACCGAGTGATGGTCGAGATCGCTGAGGCCCGTACCAGCTGCGACGTTCCACCTCTTCACCTGGTCGAGGGTGCTGGTTCTGATGTGCTCGGCGACGCCTGCCATCCGTTGACCATCGGGGTCGTGGGCGACCACGAAATGGCCGTCGGCGGTGGGATGGACGTCGAGTTCGAGCGCGTTGGCACCATCGGCGAGCGCCCGCTCGAAGCCCGCCAGCGTGTTCTCTGGCAGGTGCGCGGGCGCTCCGCGGTGGCCGTAGAGACGAAGGTTGTGACGCGCCGTGCCCATCGGACGACCATTAAAGCACGGTGAGGGCCGCCCGCCCAACTACAACCACAAAGGCACGAAGTATCTCACCAAGAAAAATTCCTTAGTGAGTTCTTGGTGTACTTGGTGTCTTCGTGTTTTTGGGTGGGTGGGCAGAAAACGGGTTCAGAAGAAGCCCAGCTCCAGCTTGGCGGCCTCGGACATCATGTCCGGACCCGAGGGGGGGCCTAACCCGACTTCGCTATTGTCCGTCGGTCATCATTGCGGCGGGTGAGATGGCAGCGGCGGCCGGAGGTAACTGCTGCACTTCCGTGCGGCCAACAGCCGCCGTGGTACTTCCGTCAATCAGCTTGCGGGTGACGGCAACAGCCGGGTAACGGGTCACGATGGTCCTCGGCTGCAGGCGGTCACCGAAGGTCTTGAGCCGGAGCTTCCAGAGACCCGCCAGGGCGATGGTGGCGAATCCCGCGGCACGCTCCCACAGACGCCGACCGAAGAGCCGACCTGCGCGATCAATGAGGTCATTCGACCGCCTTTGCTCCAATGGGTTGACAGCGTTTCGCGCCACCGCCGGGAGGATCAGACTCCAGCTGCGCGCCTTCTCCCTGCACTGCACCATCCGCCTCTCGAGGCAGGTGTCGCGATCGGTCATGGCTGCGAGGTGCTCGTAGCCGCGCACCGCCGTCTCCGCCATGCGGAACATGGAGCTCGAGTTCTCCTCGTAGTCCTGGCGAAAGGCGTGGTTGATCCACCTTTCCGGCTCATCGTCGTCGAATGCCGGATTGTGGTAACTGAGGCGCTTCTGGCCGTGCCATTCTTGAAAGGGCAGGTCCATCCGCAGCAGCCCGCGACGCTGGAGGTCGAGATACAGGCCTGTCACCGGGATCGGGGTCAAGAGCATGAACTGAACAAAGTCCGCTTCGAGACCCACCAAAAAGTCGATGTCCTCCTGCATGTTGTCGGGCGTGTGATGCTCCATACACAGGATGCCTGACGCGAGGACGGCGATGCCGCGATCCCGCAGGTCCTGGACCAGCCTCGGGGCATCGATACCGTGGTTTTTAACAAAGGCAAACTGACGGCTGCGGCTTTCGAAGCCGATCCACACCAGGTCCACCCCGAGTCGGACCAGGTTGTCGAGACCGAAAGCGGTGATCGCTTCCGCGGACGAGAAAATATGGAAGCGGAAGAAGCGCTTGCGGCGTTCCATCTCCGACAGCAGCTCGAGAGCCCGGTCACGATGCTTGAGGAAGTTCTCGTCCATGACGAAAAAGCTGTCGGTGCCGCGCTCGTCGGCCACTCGGCACGCGGTCTCGAAGAGTGCCTTGCCCGACTCGAGAAATGGGATATAGCTCTTGCCGAAGAAATGTGAGGTTGAGCAGAAGTTACACCCGTTGACACAACCCACGCCCGGCACGAGCAGACTGGACGAGGGCCCCATCAAGGGAACGCCGAGAATGCTCATCCACTCGGCGCTCGGCAGCGCGGGGTGGTGGATCGGCGCATTCGGGTCCTGGCCCAGGTGTTCGCGCATCCAGCGGATACCCTCGCCCTTGACCACGTGATCGCAGTCGATCAGCCGCTCCACCCCTTCGATGGCCGCTCCGTGCCCACCGAGGATGATCTCGGCGTGTGGCGCTTTCTCCCGTACTACTCGAGCCATCTCCCGCGCTTTGTCGAAATTCGGCATGATGAAGGATATTCCGACGATGTCGTAGCCGCCTCGTTCGATCTCGCGGGCGAAACGATTCCGACTCGGAAAATCGAGGACCGTCACATCGGCATCGATATTGGCGGCGATGAAATAGAGCCCGAACGAGCGGTGGTGAAAGCGAAACGAGGCCGGCCCCTGCGCCTTCGTCACCTGATTGTGATAGAGCTCCATGATGTTTTCTTTGCGGCCGAAATCGTCGTCCACTCCGTAGGGACCGAAGACGCCGCTCAGGAGGATTTTCGGCTTTCTCTTTGATTCCACGCACGATCCCATGTCCGACTCCGCGCCCTGTTTTCGCGGCCACACTGCTGGCGGCCTTTGCCGATAAGCGTATGGAACGGAAGTCACGAAAATGTCACGGTTGATCGGAGATGCCAGCACCCAGCAGAACGGTGTGACATCGAGAGCGGAGAGCGCAATACTGTCGGTGATGGAATTGAGACCTGATGAACGCTCCACCCGGGATCCACGAACGACCGCGAGGTCCCGGATCTCGGCGATGGCCGCCGAAGCCCTCGGCGATCGGCCCGCGCAGGTGGTCACCCGGCTCCGGAAGCTCGGCCTCAACCTGAGCCTGACCGGTGTGATCGTGACGCTCGCCGTCGGGGTGATTCTGCCCGTCATCCTCTCCACATCGGTCGGCATCGTCAGCATCGCCCTGGGTGAGAAGGCCAACAACCTCGTGATAGGAGTGCTGGTGATTTGCTTCGCCGTCGCCTCGATTGGCGGCGCGGTGACCGCCACGGTGTTACTGGGCCGCAAGGCACGCATCGCAAGGCTCCAGGCTGATTTTCTCGCCAACGTGAGCCACGAGCTGCGCACGCCGCTGTCCGCCATCCGAATGTACGCGCAGACCCTGCAGGCCGGACGATTGCGGGAGAACCCGCACAAAACCAGGGAGTGCCTTGACACAATCGTTCGCGAAACCGAGTGGCTGGAAACCATCGTCGACCGGGTGCTGACCTGGCGCAGCGCTGCCAAGGACCGGCTGGTACTCGAGCTTCGCGTCGCCTCGGTGGCCGGAGCCGTTCACACGGCGCTGGAACGTTTCTCCCTTCTCACCGCGCCGGGAGATGTCGAGCTCTCTTCAGAGGTGTCGACCACCGCCAGCGTGGCTCACGATCCGAACGGGATCGTCACCGTGCTGCTCAATTTGCTAATCAACGCCTACAAATATACCGGCGAGGACAAGCGGATCGTCGTGCGAGCCTTCGATCAGGGCAGCGAGGTCGTGCTGGAGGTCGAGGACAATGGGATCGGGATCCCGATCACCGACCAGCGTCGGATCTTCGAACCGTTCTTCAGGGGGGATGCCCGGCTCCGCGGCACATCCTCCGGCGTCGGGCTCGGACTCGCCATCACAAAGGCCCTGGTCACTGCCCACCACGCGACGATTGAAGTCAACTCGAGCGAGGGTAGGGGAACCCGCATGATCGTGCGGTTTCCTGTGGCCTCGCCGGAATCTGACCAGGTGGAAGCTCTATGACGAGTCACCAGGACACCATCCTCGTGATCGAGGACGACCGGGCGCTGCGTGAGGGGCTGGCCCTCAATTTCGAGCTCCACGGTTATCAGGTCGAGACAGCGGTGGACGGCGAGGATGGCATGCGCAAGGCCTTCGACATCAGTCCGGACCTCATCGTGCTCGACATCATGCTCCCCGGCTGGAGCGGTCTCGATATCCTGGCCGAGTTGCGCAGTCGTCGGCAGGATGTGCCGGTGCTGATCCTCTCCGCCCGCGGCACCACCGACAACAAGGTGGAGGGTCTCAACATCGGCGCCGACGATTACCTGACCAAACCATTCGAGCTGCCCGAGCTGCTGGCCCGCGTTGAGGCCATGCTCCGCCGTCGTCGCCCCGACCAGCTCTCGCAGCCCCCTCTCACCTTTGGCCAGGTGACGCTCGACCGGGACAACCGCAGGGTCACTGTTCAGGGCGAGGAGGTAGTGCTGTCGGCCAAAGAGTTCGACCTGCTCTGCTTTCTCGCGCTCATTCCGGGACGGCCCCGGACCCGCGAAGAGATCCTCAACAACGTCTGGGGTTGGGGCTTTGAGGGCTCGCCGCGAACCATCGACAATTTCATCCGATCACTGCGGCGAAAGCTCGAGCCGGTTCCCAGCGTCCCACGCTACATCCTGACCGTCCAAGGAGTGGGCTACAAGCTCCAGCCGTGACCGGAACGGGTGCTTCTGCGATTGTGTGCTAGGGTCGCGTTCATGGCGCGGCAGGAGAACAACTTGGGGAACCGTGGACCGGGGATGGTCGAGAACGCCATCAGCATACTCAACGCCTGGATCGGTGAGGACCTCTCACAGACCGGCAACGAGCTCCAGCAGCGGATAGCCTTTTACCAAGACAACCGACCGGTGTCGCCGGAAGATCTTGCGACGTCCCCAAGTGGCAAAGTCTGCGTGCTGGTGCACGGTCTCGGCTGTAACGAGTCGTTGTGGGAATTCCCCGCGCACCACCGGGGAGGGGGATACGGCAAGCTGCTGGAGCAGCGCTGTGGTTACATGCCACTGTACCTGCGCTTCAATACGGGATTGCGCGTCTCCACCAACGGCAGGCAGCTGGCCGGGCTCCTGGAGCGATTCTGCGAGCGCCACAACGCGGCTGTCACGGAGCTGCTGCTCATCGGGCACAGCCTGGGTGGGCTGGTCATCCGCAGCGCCTGTCACCTGGGGAGCGAAGCGGGCCAGGACTGGGTATCATGGGTACGTCACGTCGTTTACCTGGGCTCTCCCCACCTGGGGGCTCCATTAGAGAAAGCCACCAACGTGGCGACCCATATGCTGAGGCTTTTCAACACCACGGCCACCCGCGTCATCCGCGACGTGCTGAATACCCGTAGCGCCGGGGTGAAGGACCTTCGTTTCGGAAACCTGGTCGACCAGGACTGGCTCGACTGTGACCCGGACGAACTCATGAACAATCGCCGTGTACCTGTCTCCTGGCTGGCCACAGCGCGCCACCATCTCGTCGTCGGTCAGGCGCTGGCGGGGACGGGGACTTTCGGGGACGTTATCGTGCGGCCTTATAGCGCCGCCGGTGGAGCCTGCGGCTCACAGCCCGGCGCACCGGGCGGATCCGATGTGCAGGTGATGCCGGGGCTGAACCACCTGGCTCTGGCCCGGCACCCCGCTGTCTTCGAACACATCGAACGCTGGGTGAAAGACGATGGATAGAGAGGACTGGAAGCGCCTCAAGGGACTCAGGCGTCTGATCCACGACGGGGTGGAGCGGGGCGCGGACTTCGTAGAGAGGCACCACCGCCATACGGCCAAAACGCCGTTTCGGATGCTCGAGTCGATCAAACCGATCGCCGCGCCCACCTGGGTCGTGCGGAGCATTCATGATGGGGTGCTGTCGCTCACCTATGGCAGCATTCGCGCCATCAATAAGGCCGCCGGGATGACGTCCGGTTGGGTGATGGAAACTCTGGCTCCGGCGGACGAGGTTGACGGAGATTCGCTGAACCGCAACCACGAAGGCACAAAGGCACAAAGCATCTCACCAAGAAAAATTCCTTAGTGGGTTCTTGGTGTACTTGGTGTGCTTGGTGTGCTTGGTGTCTTTGTGTTTTTGGGTGGGTGGGTGGAAATTCCGAATTCAGAACATGCCCAGTTCGAGCTTGGCGGCCTCGGACATCATCTCCGGGTCCCACGGCGGGTCCCAGGTGACCTCGACCCGGGCCGAGGTGACACCATCGACGGCCGCCACCTTCTCCTCGACCTCGGGCGGCAGGCTCTCGGCGACGGGGCACATTGGAGAGGTCAGGGTCATGAGAATGTGGACGTTGGCCTCGTCATCCACGTTGACTTCGTAGATCAGGCCGATCTCGTGGATGTTGACCGGAATCTCGGGATCGTAAATTCCCCGTAACACTTCGATAACTTGATCGCGAAGGGCACTACCCATAGCCGTACAGATCTCCAATTAGGAGTTAGGAATTAGGAATTCCGACCCCTCCCCCCGGTACTCGATGCGTCTCAGGGTGGGTGGGTGGCATTCCTCATTCATTCGGTTGTCACCGATTCGTCGCCATCCATGGCGGCGTTCAGCGTGTGCCACGCGAGGGTCGCGCACTTGACCCGGACCGGGTACTCGCGCACGCCCTCGAAGACCTGCAGCTTGCCGAGCTCGATGCCCTGTTCCTCGGCCACGCCGGTCAGCATCTCGTGGAAACCTTCGAAGATCTCCCTCGCCTCGGTCACGCTCTTGCCCTTGACCAACTCGGTCATCATCGAGGTCGAGGCGGTGCAGATGGCGCAGCCGTGGCCCTGGAAGCTGATCTCCTCGATGATGCCGTCCTCGATCCGCAAATAGACCTTGACGATATCGCCGCAGAGAGGGTTGTGGCCGTCGGCGGTGCGGGTCGGGCAGTCCATCACGTAGCAGTTCCGGGGCTTTTTGTTGTGGTCGAGGATGACCTCCTGATAGAGCTCGCGCATATCGGACATCAGCCGAAAACCTCCCTGACCTTTTTGAGACCGGCCACCAGGGCATCGATCTCCGAAGCAGTGTTGTACATGGCGAAGGAGGCGCGCACGGTCGCCGACAGTCCATAGCGAGCCATCACCGGCTGCGCGCAGTGGTGACCGGCACGAACCGCAATGCCCTCCGAGTCGAGGATGGTGCCGATGTCATGCGGGTG
>CAYRFI010000077.1:0-19244 GCA_964423595.1 uncultured Thermoanaerobaculia bacterium
CCGGGGGAGACGTGGTGGTGGTCAACCGTGGCGAGGTAGGTCTGACGCCGGGCCCGGGCCGGTACTTTGTCGACGCCGATCTCGACCAGTACTTCGAGGAAGTTGCCGGGCACCTGGGGGCCGGGCTCTAGCCTGGCTCCAAATCAACCTTTTTCCCGCGAAGGAGGCAGCGACGCCTGTGCAGCCGGGGCGTCGGCCATCGGCAGGGACGTGCGTCGAATGCCGTCGTAGGCATAGAGGGCGCCGGCGACGGCTCCGGCGGTCGGTACGAGGCCGATCTCGCCGACCCCCTTCGAGCCGTAGCCGCCGACCGTGTCCGGAACCTCGATCAGAATCACGTCGATGGGTGGCGTGTGGGCCGCTCGCAGGATCCCGAGGTCACGCAGCAGGAGGGAGTCCGGCCGGCCGTCGGTGCACGGAAAATCTTCTGACAGGGCGTAGCCGAGGCCCATGTGGACGCCGCCCTCGATCTGACCTGCACAGAGCAGGGGATTGATGGCGCGTCCGACGTCGTGGGCCGCGACGACTCTCTCGATTGTCCCGTCCTCGGCAAGGATCACCACCTGTGTCGCGAAGCCGAACGCCATGTGCGTGACGGGTTCCTCGGCGTCCTGACCCGGTGCGGTTGTGAAATCGCAGATGAACTCACCGTGGAAACGGCGGCCGACGAGCTCGTCGAGCGAGGAGTCTGCGAGCACTCCTGCGAGCTGGCGGGCAGCAATCTGCCCGGCCGCTGTGCACAGGGCGGTGGCCCGAGAGGCCGTCGTCATGCCGCACTCGATGTCGGGCGCGCTGTTGGTACGAACGGTCATGGTCTCCGCCGGCAGACCAGTCTCCTGAGACACCACCTGGCGGAGAATGGTGTGCAGCCCTTGACCCATCTCGGTATAGCCTGTCGCCACCTCGAGGCGGCCACCATCGAGCACCTGGATGGCCACCCTTCCGACGTCTTCCATGCCGTTGCCGATGCCGGTGTTTTTGATACCGCAGGCGATGCCGGCCCTGGGCGATCGTTTGTAGATGTCTTTCACGGCTTCGAGAGTTTGACGAATTCCGCAGCTCGAGGTCATGCGCTGTCCGGTCGCGAACCGGTCGCCTGGTCCGAGGATGTTGCGTTCGCGAATGTCGTAGCCGTCGATGCCGATCTTTTCGGCCAGGATGTCCAGAACGCCTTCAATCGCGAACGCAGCCTGGTTGGCGCCGAAGCCGCGCATGGCGCCGCACGGTGGATTGTTGGTGTAGACCGTCCTCGCTTCGACGTCGACGTTGGGCACGCGGTAGGGGCCGCACGAGTGGCCGGCGGCGCGCTCCAGGACCTTGGTGCCGACCGAGGCGTAGGCCCCGGTATCGCCGACGATGTCGGCCCTGACGGCAGTCAACCGGCCGTCGGCATCGGCACCCACGGTGTAGTGGAGGGTCATGGGGTGGCGTTTGGGGTGGATTCGCATCGACTGCTCACGGGTCAAGACAACCCGCACGGGACGTTGCAGGAGCCAGGCGGCGAGCGCGGCATGACCCTGGACGGAGAGATCCTCCTTGCCGCCGAAGGCACCTCCGTTGGAAACCAGCTCGACCTCGATGTGTCGGCGATTGATGCCCAGGATGGCGGCGATCTGGAGCTGGTCGTCGTGAACGCCCTGGCCCTGAGAGAAGATCTTGAGACCCCTTTCACCGGCGGGAGCGGCGAGGCTCGCCTCGGGTTCGAGGAAGGCGTGCTCGATGCGCTGGGTCGTGAAGGTCTCGTCGACTACGAACGCGGCATCGGCGAGGGCTTCGTCAACGTTCCCGCGTGAGAACGCGCAGACCTCGAGCAGATTGCCCCCGGGGTGGAGCGGCGGGGCATCGGCGGCGAGAGCCGCTTCCGGCGATGCCACCGGGTCGAAAATGTCGTATGTGACCTCCACGTTCTCCGCCGCCCTCCGCGCACGGTGCTGACTGTCGGCCACCACCACCGCCAGCACATCGCCGACGTAGCGGGTGGTCTCGCCCTGAGCCACCAGAAGCGGCCAGTCTGGGATCAGCAACCCGTGGTTGCAGACCCCCGGAATATCCTCGGCGGTGAGGATTCTCTCGACTCCCGGGAGACGGGATGCCCTCGAAGTTTCGATCCGGAGCACCCTGGCGCGGGGATGGTCGGAGAGGACGAGGGCGCCGTGCAGCATCCGACCTACGGTCATGTCGGCCACGAAGTCCTTGGCGCCGAGGGCCTGATCGCGGCCACGATAGCGGTCGGTGGAGGCGCCAATGCCGTCGCCTCGAGGGATTTCCGAGCTGCGCTCGAGACGGTAGTCCTCTCCGAAGTGGTGCGGACGCCGCGGCGGACCGTCACCGATCGCGGCGCCGTCGCGCGACGCCTCGCCAGCGGTCTGGATGGCATCGACGATGCGGTTGTAACCGGTGCACCGGCAGAGATGGCCGGCGAGCCCACGCTCGACGCGTGAACGATCCCCTGTCAGTCCCTGGTTGATGAGGTGAGCCGCGCGAACGGCGATGCCGGGCGTGCAGAAGCCGCATTGCACCGCGCCTTCACGGACAAAGGCATCGGCCAGCAGCTGCCGCTGCCGCTCCGGTAGGCCTTCCAGAGTCACGACCTGCGAACCATCCACACTGGACGGATCCAGCCGGCAGGCAAGGGCAGGTTTGCCATTGAGTAGGATGGTGCAACAGCCGCACACGCCCTGGGGTGCGCAACCGTCCTTGGCGGACGTGATGCCGCAGCACTCCCGCAGTACTTCGAGAAAGTGCATCCCATCCTCGTACGAAACTGTGATCACACGACCGTTGAGCTGGAAGGTGATCTCGGGCATCGATTCAGCTCCGGTTGCGGAGACCGATGATCTCGGCCGCGACGCTGATCGCGATCTCCTCGGGAGTGTGGCTGGCGATGGGCATTCCAACCGGTGCCCTGACGCCTTCGAGCGCGGCTTCGGGGATTCCGTCCGCGACCATGGCGGAAAACATCTGACGGACCTTGTTTTTGCTCCCCATCAGACCCACGTACGCGAAGTTCTTCCCGAGCAGACCTTCAAGCACATGGCGGTCGTGGTTATGACCGAAGGTCATGATCACCACCCACGACCGATCACCGTCTGCGACATGGTCGCCAATGCGTTCGAAGTCGACCACATGCTGCTCGTGGGCCCAGCGGTTCGCGGCCATAGTCGGCAGCTCCTCGCGGTTGTCGAGGACGACGATCCGGAAGGGGAGGGTGGACATGACTCGCGAAAGGGCCAGGCCCACGTGCCCGCCACCGATGATGAAGAGTGTGTCCTCGAGCCCGATGGGCCCAATGTACTCCCAAGAACCATCTCTCTTGGAGAAGGAATGCGGGCGGGCCTCGCCAGGTTCGAATTCGACCCCGCCCGGTGTCAGGCGGAGAGTACCGGTACGGTGGCGTTCCAGAACATCGACGATCGATCGGACAGCCTTTTCATCTATTCGCGAAAGCGAAATGATCGCAAATTCCTGGGTTCCAGAGCACAGGGTTCCGCCGCCGCTGGGCGTGTGGAGAAATCGATAGATCTCAGATTCACTTTGATGAGCGATCGCCCTTTCGATCAGATGTATCTCGGCCGCACCACCGCCGATGGTGCCGGCAAAAGCCTCGTCCGAGACCACAACGCGGGTCCCGGTCACGCCCGGCACGGACCCGTGGTGGTCAACGACAAAGACCAATACAGCGCGCCGGCCATCTCGCAGGGACTCGAGCGCGAATTGCCACGGATCGGTCTGAATGTGTTTCGGCAAAGCCATGCGTTGATTCTAGTCAAGACGCGGACTCGACACAAAAAATGAAAACGCAGAGACGCGGAGCCGCAGAGTCGCAGAGCCACCCAAAGAAGAACGCAAAGACGCAAAGAGGCGGACGCTGAGCACCGAAGGCGGCTTCGCGATGACTTGGTATCTTTGTGACTTTTTGTTTGTGACGGATCGAAAATGACCCTCTGTGCCTCTGTGGTCTTTCACGTGTATTTATCGCTGTACGACCGCCGCTGCTTCAGCAATTTCTTCGGTCAAGGCGGCATGCCGGTCACCATGCAGGAACATCAGGACCCTCTCCGGCGTCATCGGCGCGTGGAAGAAGGTTTCGCGGTCCGGTCGGAAGGCCCGCAGGGCGTCGAGGAGGGCGAAGTAGGCACCGATGCCATACATCAACGGTGGTTCGCCGATCGCCTTGGAGCGCATCACCGCGTTCGGGTTGTCGGCGTCGTCAAGGAAGTGGCCCTCGATCTCCGGGGTGCAGAGGATGTCTGGAATCTTGTAGGTGCTGAGGGAGTCGGTGAGGTTACGGCCATTTTCGAAGAGTAGCTCCTCCATGGTCATCCAGCCGATGCCCTGGACCAGCCCACCCTCGAGCTGTCCCACGTCAACCAGCTGGTTGAGGCTGCGACCCGCGTCGTGGACGATGCCGACCCGATCGACGGTGTAGGTTCCACGGAGACAATCGACGGTCGTCTCGATCACCGCGCTGCCATAGACGTGATAGGCGAAGGGTTCACCTTTTTCGGTTTCTCGGTCGAAGTGGATCTTCGGCGTTGCATAGTGGGCCTGCGCCGACAGGCTGACGCGTTTGAAGTACGCCTCCGACACGAGCCTGTTCCAGCCGACCTTGGTGGGCTTGCCGTCAACGGTGACGGCTTCCGCCGAAACTGACACCTGCGAGGAATCGACCTCGAGGATCTCGGCTGCCACCTCACGCAGGCGATCGATGATCGCGCGGCAGGCGATCTGGGCGGCTCGCCCGTTCATATCGGCGCCGGAGCTCGCAGCAGTTGGTGAGGTGTTGGCCACCCGGAGGGTGTTGGTGGTCTCGACCGTGATGCGGCCGGCGTCGATACCCAGGGCGTGCGAGACGACGTTCAGGATCTTGGCGTTGACGCCTTGACCCATCTCCACCGCCCCCGTGCTGACGCTGACGCTCCCATCAGTGTAGACGTGGACCAGGGCGGCGGCCTGGTTGAGGAAGGTGGAAGTGAAGGAGATGCCGAAGCACACCGGCATCATGGCGAGGCCTCGCTTGGTGAGGCGATTGTTGCAGTTGTACACGTCGATCTCACGTCTGAGGCGGGCGACGTCGAACCGTCTTTCGGTCTCGGCAAAGGACCGGCGGGCGTTTCCCTGCTGCGCCTTCATTCCATATGGAAATGTGTCGCCCTCCGCCAACAGGTTGCGGCGCTGGATATCGATGCGGTCCATGCCCATGACCTCGGCCGCGCGGGTGATCGCCGATTCCATCACGAACATCGCCTGCGGCGCGCCGAATCCTCGGAAGGCGGTAAACGGTGGGAGATTCGTCCTGCAACTCAGGGCGGTCACTCTGACGTTGGGTACGAAATAGCTGCCGGTCGAATGAAAGAGGCTGCGTTCGAGAATCGCAGGCGAGAGGTCGGCAGCAGCGCCGGCGTTCTGGTAGTAGGTCGCCTCGTAGGCGAGGATTTTGCCATCCGCGTTGAGGCCGATTTTGAAGTCCGAGGAGTAGGGATGGCGCTTGCCGGTCATCCGCATGTCCTCCGCCCGGGAGAGGGTAATCCTCACGGGTCGTCGGAGCAACGAGGCGGCCAGCGCCGCGATTGCTGCCCATGGCGTCGCCTGGTCCTCCTTGCCGCCGAAGGCGCCGCCGAGGCGCGCCACGTCGACCTCGATATCGTTCATGGCGAGCCCGAGGACTCTGGCGGTGATGCGCTGGACCGCGGTGGGCGCCTGTGTGGACGAGAAGATCTTCAGGCGTTTGCCTTCCTGGGGCAGGACCAAAGCACTCTGAGTCTCGAGGTAGAGGTGTTCCTGACCGCCCGACTCGGCACGACCCTCGACCACTGCGTCGCAGGACGACCACGCGTCATCGACGTCGCCGAGCGAAAACGTTCGGGACGGAACGATCAGCGAACCGGTTGCGGCGGCGTGTCGTGGGTCGAAGACGCCGGGCAGCTCCTCGAACTCGATCTCGATGGCGGCAGCCGCCCGACGGGCGCGACGCGGGCTATCGGCGACGACGGCTACGATCGGCTGGCCCGCGAAGTGGACCTCGCCCGCGGCGAGAAGCGGTTCATCCTGAACGATGCCGCCAATCTGGTTTTCTCCCGGGATGTCGGCGGCCGTGAGAACGCATGCGACCCCGTCAATCTCGGCGGCAGGGGTGGTGTCGAGCCGTACGATGCGACCGTGAGGTATCGGCGAGGCCAGGACTGCAGCGTGGAGCAGCCCCGGAGGATCGGGGAGGTCGCCGACGAAGAGCGACTCACCGCGGGCATGGGGTGCGATCTCGTGGTTGCTCACGCGCTCGCCTCCTCGAGGAGCCCGGCTTCGATGCCGAAGAGAACGTTGAAATGGGCGAGGACGAGCTGACCGAGGAGCAGCCGCTTGTAATCAGCCGTGCCGCGCACGTCGGAGATCGGATCCACCTCGGTGCGGGCCGTTTCAGCTGCTCCGAGGGCCGATTCCGCATCGGGAGCGCGGCCTGAGAGATACTCCCCGGTGCGCCGAAGCTGCATTGGAATCGGCGCGACGCCGCCGGCCGAAACGCATGCAGTGTGAATCCGACCGTTCCGCACCTCCACCGCCATGGCCGTGTTGACGCTGGCGATATCAAGGTGGGTTCGCTTGCTCACCTTTTCGAAGTTGAAGAGAGAATTCCCTCGTGGGGTTTGGAAACGGACCCATTCGACGAGCTCTCGCGGCTGAAGGTCGAGGTCCTTGTAGCCGAGGAAGAACTCCTTGAGTGGAAGCGATCGATGGCGTTCACCGGCGATCAGCCCGATCTCGGCGTCGAGAGCGAGCAGGATGATGATCATGTCGCCGATCGGAGAGGCGTTCACAATGTTCCCCGCGATGGTGGCGCGCTGGCGGATCGGGAGCGACCCCATCAGTCGCATCGCCCTTTCGATGCCACCAACCGAATGCTCGAGAACTTCCGATCGCTTCATATCCTCGGCGGTAGCTGCCGCGGCGAGATAGATATGGTCGCCGTCTTGCCAGATTGGGTTTCTAGTTTCGATCGGCAGCACCCAGACGTCACCCTCCGGAAGCTCGTCGGGCCGGTGCACATACAGGTCCGTGCCGCCCGCAACGATCACTGGTGATCCCTGCAGTGACGAGGTCGGTTGCGCGATCTCGAGGTCGGCCACGAGGTCACCGACACGGAGAAAGTACTCGGGAAGCAGGCCTTCTCGAACGAGGGCGGGGATGCGGTCCTCGTTCGGAACCACGTGGCGTCGGAGGAGGTCGAGCACGGTTGTCAGCGAACGCCTGATCGAGGCATAACCGGTACAACGACAGATGTTGCCTGCAATTGCCTCGATCGCTTCGCTTTCATCCCATCGCGTCGCTTCGAGGAGATATCCGGTGAATGCGATCACGAATCCCGGGGTGCAGAATCCGCACTGCGACGCGCCTTCGTCCGCAAATGCCCTTTGGATGGGTCCGAGCGCACGCCTATTCAGACCCTCGATGGTCACGACGTGATGGCCATGCAGCGCACCGGCCGGCAGCAAGCAAGAGGTGACCACCCGGTATCGAACGGTTTCGCCCACCGGCTGGCCCAGGAGAACGACACACGAACCACAGTCCCCCTCGCGGCACGCATATTTGACGCCCGTCAACCGTGCGTCGTCGCGCAGAAAGTCGAGGGCCGGCAACCCGGGGTGGATTGCCGCCTCCACTAGGCCATCATTGAGGGCAAATCTCAGCATCGCTTTCCCTGAGAGTCGGTCTCGAAACCCAGGTTATCACGGCTCAGGTGGGGATCTGTGGCGCCAGCCGGACCTTTTCCAGGAATTCGGCCAGATCGGGTGACGACAGCGGGTGGGCCAGATAGTAACCCTGGCCGTAGAGGCAGCCGAGGTCGAGGAGACTCTTCATCTGCTCCTGGGTCTCGATGCCTTCGGCGACGACGTCGAAGGTCAGCCCCAAACCCAGTCGGAGGATGGCCTGAACCAGTGCCGATGCTCCCTTGTCCGTCTCGATCTCGTCGACAAAAAGCTTGTCGATCTTGACGACATCCACCGGGAAGCTGCGAAGGTAACTCAACGACGAGTAGCCGGTTCCAAAATCGTCGAGAGCGAGGCGCACGCCGAGGGACTTGATGGCGCGAAGTCTGCTGGCCGCCTGTTCGACGTCTTGCATCATGACGCCTTCGGTGATCTCGAGGACCAGGTGTTCGGGGTCGAGACCGGATGCGGAGAGATCATTGGCGAGATTGGCGACGAAATCGGTCTGGCGAATGCTGGTCGGCGAAAGATTGACGTGAGCTGCCGCGGGCCGATCGGCGAATATGGTGTTGTTGAGCTTCCGCACCTTGGCGCAGGTGCGTTGGAGAACCATGCGGTCAATCTTCGGGGTGAGGCCGGCCTCCTCCGCCAACGGGATGAAATGAAACGCCGAGACCACCCCTCGCTCGGGGTGAATCCAACGGACGAGGGCCTCGAAACCGTGCACCGTGAGGTCGGAGAGATGCATCAGCGGCTGGAAGTAGACGTCGAGGCCGTTGTTGTCGACGGCATGGCGGAGGTCCTGCTCGAGATCGAGACGGCTCAAGGCGCTCGAGTGCATCGACTCTTCGAAAACCGTGATCTCGGCCCTGCCACGTTCCTTGGCCGTGTGGAGGGCGGTGAAGGCATTCCGCATCAGCTCGTCGGGTCCCATCTCGTTCGATCGTGCGAGGGCGATACCGACGCTTGCGGTGAACTTGACCTCTCGACCCTCGAGAGGGAAGGGTTTGGCGAGGTCGCCGAGAATCCGCTTCGCGGCGGCGGTAGCCTCATCCGGGTCTTTGGCTTCGAGCAGGATCGCGAACTCGTCGCCGCCGAAATGGGCGACCGAGTCGCCGGACCGAACGCTCTTGACCAGACGTTCGGCGAGGGAAACGAGGACCTCGTCGCCAGCCGCGTGGCCGAGGCTGTCGTTGACCCTTTTGAAGTCGTCGAGATCCAGAAACATCAAGACCGCCGCGTGACCCGGCGGCCGTCGCCGCGCAAGGCTGTTTCCGACCCGGTCGAGGAGCAGCGCCTTGTTGGGAAGACCAGTCAGCGGGTCGTGCATCGCCTGGTAGTTGCCCTGATTGGCGACCTTGCGTTTGGCCTCGTGAGAGCGCGCCGATGCAATGGCGGCGCCCGCTTGCTCACCGAACAAGCTCATGGCACGGAGGTCGCGTTCGGAGTACTTGCGATCGATTTTCGCGTTGATGTTGAGGACACCGAGGAGCTCTTCCCCAGCGATCAACGGCACGCAGATGGCGCTCGCAGGGCGATGTTCTTCATCCTCGTAATGGTCCCAATCAAAAATACCGAGCACCAGCACGGGCTCGCGAGTGGCGGCCACCTGTCCTGCGATACCCTCGCTGAGACCAACGCGGGCCCCGCGAGCGGCGTTGTCACCTGATGAACACGCGGTTCTCAGCTCGCTTTCAGAGTGCATCAGCATGATCGATCCGCTGTGGCCGTCGAGCAGATCCATCGAGCAGTTGAGGATGGTGTCGAGAACCTGTTCGACATTGAGACGGACGCTGGAATCACTACCGGATTCGATGAGAGCATTGGCCTCACGCAGGCTGTTGGTGAGAGCCGCCGCGAGGACCCGCTCGTCCATCAGCTCTTCGGTCAGCGATCGCAGGTCGAGCTCCTTGCTGATGGCATAGGCGCCGAAGAGCACAACAAGCACCACGACTCCGAGGTAGACGATGCCACGAAAGGCATAGAAGGAGATGTGGGAATCGCCCCAGAAGAGGACGAGGCTGAGGATCGCAACCGTGGACACGAGTAGCATCAGGGTCATCGCCCAAAGCTGGAGACGCCGTTTCGCGATCATTTCGAGGGTCGGGGTCTCGAAACTCGTCAGGCTGGTGACGTACCCGCGACCTGGCTGGTCTTTACTGCTGGATGTCATTCCCAGACCCCACTACATACCGCGACTGAATTTCGAACCTATCACTGCGAAAAGACAGACGATACCCGCATGTCACGGGCCAAGACCCACTTCAAATAGCTTATCACGAGTGTTTTGAGCGATTAGTGGGTGATTTCACAAGAGGTGAATAGATATTCAGAGCTTGATTGCAACCGCGACGGCGATGAAGATTGCGGCCACCGCCAGAAGACGCAAGAACAGGGGCACCATGAACTGCAGCCAACGTTCATAGGGCACCTTGCCGAGTCCGAGCGACGCCATCAGGATGCCGGATGTTGGGATGACCATGTTCGAGAAACCGTCTCCGCAGGTAAAGGCAAAGACCGCAGTCTGTCTCGTGAGTCCGAGGACATCGGCCAGGGGGGACATCAACGGCATCGTGACGGCAGCTTGACCGGAGCCCGACGGGATGAAGAAATTGAGGATCGTCTGAAATGCCAACATGCCCTCAGCAGCGACATATCTCGGAACATGTTGCAGCAACGCAGCGGCCGAGAAGATCAGGGTGTCGAGAATCCGTCCATCCTCGAGAACGACTGTGATGCCGCGGGCGAACCCCACGACCAGTGCGGCAACCGTCATCTCCTCCATTCCCTTCACTGCCGCAAGGGTCGCCTGGCGCGGAGGTAGTCGGGAGACCGCGGTCGCGACGAGGCCCATCATGATGAAACCGCCGGCCATCTGGGTCAGCCACCAACCCATCTCCTGGACGGCATAGAGGATGAAGACGAAGATGGCGACGCAGGCAGCCAATATGACGATGCGTCCTCCCTCGAAGGGCGGCGGGTCGGCGTCGTCGGTTGGAAGCACGAAATCGTCGTCAGCCATGAGCGAGGTCGAGGGATCGCGGCGGATGCGACTTCCGTAGCGCAGCATGTAAACCAGGGTCACAGCCATGCACGCCACGAGAAAGAAGATTCGAAAGGCGATCGCACTGTTGAGCGGCAGCCCTGCGATCTCCTGCGCGATGTTGACCGTGAATGGGTTGGTGGTGGCGGCGGCGAAGCCGACCGCTCCGGCGACATACACCAGCGCCACGCCAAATATTCGGTCGCAACCGATCTCTTTGGCAACGATGAGGAAGATCGGAACCAGGGGGATGAACTCCTCACCCATGCCGAGGGTGGAGCCTCCGATGGCCATCGCCATCATGAGGACGATGGTGAGGACCTTCCACGACGATCGCAGACGGTTGAGGACGGCGCCGAGGACTGCCGGTATCGTGCCGGTCGCCTGCAGGATGCCAAACACGCCACCGATGATGAATATGAAGAAGATGATGTCAGCCGCCTTGACCATACCGCGCGGGATGGCGCTCAGAAAACCCTCGAGGCTGACAGGGCTTGCCAGCCCCTCCGCCCCGTCCTGGAACACCAGACCCCTGGCGGAAAAGTGTTTCGGCAGGGTGGTGTACGTGTCGGGCACCACCACCGTTCGGTCGCGCCCGCCGACGGACCGGGTTTCGCGTTTGTATTCTCCGGAAGGGACGACGAAGGTCAGGAGGCTGCAGACGAAGACCACGCCGGTCAGCAACGTGAACACATGAGGGATCCTGAAGCGGCGTGATTTCTCGGACATCTCGTCGTTCATGACGATGGAGTATACGGCCGCCGGCGCTCGGCGTCAGCGTTAGACCGGAGAGGTACGCCAAGCCGCGGAGCGGCGACAGATGGTTAGCCCGGGGTGAAAACCCCGGATCTCGCGCTGATTTCGTGCCCGCTACAGCTCCCGCAGTGCGTGCGCAACCTGCAGTCTTGCCGCGCGTACCGCCGGCAAGACGCCGCCGACGAAGCCCATAAACAGAGCGAACACAATGCCGGCCATCAAAAGACCCGGTGTGACGCGGAACGCGAATGCGAGATGTGAAAACGTCTGCCAGTTCATCGTTCCGGCGGTGAAACCGTTGAGCGGCAAAACGGCGATACAGCCGAGTACTCCACCGATCAGAGAAAGGAGCACTGACTCAAACATAAACGACAGGATGACCGAGCCTCCGCCGAAGCCGAGGGCACGCAAAGTGGCGATCTCGCGGGCGCGCGCAGCAACCGCCGAGTACATGGTATTGAGGGCGCCGAAGACCGCACCGATCGCCATCACGAAAGCGACCAGAAAACCCAGTACCCGGATCAGCGTGCTCACCATTTGGGACTGTCGTTCGTAGTACGCCGTTTCACGCTCGACCTGGACCGTCAGGCGGGGGTCTGATGTCAGCGCATCCTTGAAGGCTTCGAAGTCGGTCGGCGAGTTGAGCCGTACTGTTATCGAGCTGAAGACATTGTTTGGCCGATTGAAGGTCTGCGCGAGCACGGTGTGATCGCACCAGATCTCCGAATCGAAGGCGGAGCCGCCGGCGTTGAAAATGCCGACGACCTTCCAATCCTGGCCACCGAAGTTGACCTTCGTACCGAGGCCCAGCCCCGCGTAGGTCTGGACAGCGTTGGATCCCACGACCAGCTCTGCCAGACCTGGCTGGAAAAACCGTCCCTCGACGACCTTGACCGAGGGCCGCACCTCGAGAACGATTGGTGTCAGACCGCGGATCTGGGTGTTGGCATCGGTTCCACTCTTGATCAGCTGAAAAGCACCGATCACGACCATTTCCGGGCTCGACAACGGCACGCCTTCGGCGTTTCGAGCCACCTGCGGTGCATCGGCAATAACTCGCGCCTGGTCGAGAGAAACGCCGCTGTCCATTTCCGAGCTGGCGCCGGCGCGACGGATGATGGAGTTCGACGCCGAGCCGGAGGCGATGAGGGTTGCCTGGAAACCCCGTGCCATTGCGAGCATGGCGACGAAGACACCGACGGTGCCGGCGATGCCCAAGATCGAGACGATGGCCGTCTGCCATCGCGCGGCGATCGAACGAACATTGTAGGAAAGGGGAATCGCCATCACACCCTCCGCAGTGCATCGACGATGCGAAGGTTCATCGCGGTCAGCGCAGGGATTGACCCAGCGAACAGACCGACGAAAACGGCGATCGCGATGCCGAGAAACATCTTGCCGGTAGTCAGGTAGAACACGGGGAGCATGCCGCCAGTCGGGTCACCGCCCAACGTGAAGAGCTTTGCCAGTCCAACTCCCAAGGCGCCTCCGACCGTGGCAATCAGGAGTGATTCGGCGAGCACGAGGAAGAGGACCGTCCCGTCGCCGAAACCGAGGGTCTTGAGGACCCCGAGCTCGGGGACCCGTTCACGCACCGCCATGGCCATCGTGTTGCCTGTTACGAGCAACAACGTGAACAGAACGACGGCGCCAATCGACAAGATGAGCATGCGGATGTTGCCGATCTGTTTGGCGAAGCCCGCGGCAAATGCCTGCTCGGTCTCGGTCGAGGTCTCATAGGCAGAGTTGGAGAACCTGTCGTCGATGGTCTGGCTCACCGTCACCGCATGATCCGGGTCGTCGATCTTGACGGTATACCAGCCGACCGTTCCCTTGCCCCAGGGACGGCTCTCCTCGAGAAACTTCCAGTGGAACCAGAACTGCGACTCGTCGTCGCCGGAGCGCGAGCCCTCGTAGATGGCGCGAATGTTGAACTCCCAGGTGCCGGTCCAGATCGTGCCCTGGAGCGGTATCCGGTCACCAACCTTCCAGCCGAATCGTTCAGCGGTGCGCTTCCCGACCACAGCTCCTTCGCGATCGGCAAGGAACGACTGCCACTCCAGGTCCGAAATCTTGAACTCGGGGAACACGGTGCGGTAGGTTTCCGTGTCAATCGCGAACTGGGGGAAAAAGTTCTTTGGCTCCTGGTAAACGGCGCCGAACCAGGTCGCGAACGTCGCCTCGGAGACATGGTCGATCTGCCGCAGCCTCTCCTGGTAGGACAGTGGCAGGGGCATGATCAGCGAAATCTTGTTGCGAACAATCAAGCGATCGACGCCTGCCACGTCGACTCCGGCGTTGAGCGCAGTTTCAATTGTCACCAGCAGACCGAAGAGGAAGAGGGCGACCGCGATCGAGCCGATGGTGAGAATGGTTCGAGTTTTCTTGCGGAATAAATTGCGGAAGATGAACGGCAGGTATTTCATGATGCGGCCGCTTCCTCTGCCGCCTCGACCAACGCACCCTTGTCGAGGTGAAGGATCATGTCCGCCCGTTCCGCTGCCAGCGGGTCATGAGTCACCATGAGAATTGTCTTGCCATGGTTGGACTCGAGCTCGGTCAGGAGGCCGAGAATCTCCTCAGCGGCCTTGCGATCGAGGTCGCCGGTGGGTTCGTCACAGAGGAGAAAGGTCGGATCGGTAACGATGGCGCGGGCGATGGCGACGCGCTGCTCCTGCCCGCCCGACAGCTGCCGCGGGTAGTGCTTCATCCGATCGCCAAGTCCGACTAGGGTCAGAGCGGTCCCGACGTGTTGGCGCCGTTGCGCCTTGGAGAGCTTGGTCAGCAGCAGCGGCAGTTCGACATTCTGGAAGGCCGTCAGAACGGGGATCAGATTGTACATTTGAAAGATGAAGCCCACGTGCCGGGCGCGCCATGACGCGAGGTGCCGGCCGGACATGTGGGTGATCTCGTCGCCATCGACAGTCACCGAGCCCGAGGTGGGCGTGTCGAGACCGCCCAGGAGGTTGAGCAGCGTGGTCTTGCCGGAGCCGCTCGGGCCCATGAAAGCCACGAACTCGCCCTTTTCCACGTCCAGGTTGAGGCCCTGCAGGACATCGATCGTCTCGCCCCCGCGGCGGTAGACCTTGTTGAGATTGCGCACCCGAATGAGACTCTCGCTATGTTCCTTACCATCGATACTGACCATTCCAGTCGCTCCTTGACTCGTGACTCTTAGTTCTTGACCTTGACCTTCTGACCGTCACTGAGTCCATCCGACTCACTGACGACAACCCGGTCACCCGGGGTGACTCCAGCCATGATTTCGATGTCTGTGCCGATCGAGCGGCCAACGCTGACCACGCGACGATCCACCGTTTCATCTTCGACCACGAACACCACCGTCTGAACTCCGCCGGACCGCACCGCCGGCTGCGGCACCAATGATTGTGCGGGCGTTGCGGTCGGCTCTTCCTCGGCTGTTTCACGGAAGGCGACCTTGACACCCATGTCGGGCAGGATCCTGGGATCGAGCTCGTCGAAGGTCAGGCGCACCTTGACGGTCGCCTTCTGGCGGTCGGCGGTCGGGATGACCGTCCGCACGGTCGCCGGGATATGCCAGTCCGGATAGGCGTCGAGGACGGCGTCGGCCGGCTGGCCGGGATGGACCTTGGCGATGTGTGACTCGTTGACGTCGACCTCGATCTCGAGCGATTCCATATCGACGATGGTCGAGATCCCGGTCCGCGTGAATCCGCCGCCGGCGGAGACCGGTGAGACCATCTCCCCGGGTTGGGCGTCCTTCGACACTGCAATGCCGGCGAACGGCGCGCGCACGGTGTAGTTTTCGAGATCCTGGGCGGAGACCGCGAGCTGGGCCTCAGCCGCGTCGAGGGAGCTGTGAGCGACCCGGAGTTTGGCGCTCAATGCGTCCGCTGCCGCGGTGGCCGAGTCCAAATCCTGGACGCTGGCGACTCCCTGTTCCCTCAGCTCCCGTGTCCGACGCAAGGTCCGCTCCGCATCGGCCAGATTGACCTCGAGTTCTTCGATTGCGGCCCGCGCGACGTCCCGTTCGGCGCGGATCGCGTCGTACCGCCGCCGGGCGTCGGAGTCGTCGAGCCGCGCGAGGATCTGGCCTTTCTCGACGATCATCCCCTCATCTACCAGGACCTCGGTGACCTTGCCCGTGATCTTGGCGGAGACGGTGGCCTTGCGCCGCGGTTCGACGTAACCGGAGGCGTTGAGGATAGTGGTCTCACCGCCGGACGGAACGGCTCGGGCAATGGCGACTTCCACCGTCGTCACCGAGGTGCCGCCAACGATGAGAATCGCGATCACGGCGATGGTGACGAGGCTCGCGGCCGCGATCAGGATTAGGCGGCGGTTTCCGTCACCACTCGACTGTTCTTGACGGTCGATTTTGAGGTCGGAGAGCTTGGGTGTGTTGGCTTCGTTCATGTCGTTTCCTAGGTGTGGAACAGGACCAGGAGCGGGGATGTTCCATACGTTGTTGTGATCGGTGGGAAAGTCTATCACCGCGTTCCAGATTTCGGATTTGGGATTTCGAATTTCGGATTTCCACCCGCCCTCCTGGGAACACGTGGGGGTGGTTGGGAAATTCGAATTCCGAAATTCGAAATTCGAAATCCAAAATGGGTGGAGGGGTGGATCAATGAAAATCATGACTCGCCACCGCAGTGTCAGCCTGCACCGCCTCGAAGCGGCGGGCGCGGACCGAGATCGTGCCGTCCTGCTTTTGCAGGGTCCCCTCGACCAGCAACACCGGCGTTGACACGATCAAGGGACGGAGCTCCCGGAAGAGGTCGGGGCGAATGATGGCCTGTACCATGCCGGTCTCGTCCTCCATGGTCAGAAAGACGAAGCCCTTCGCGGTGCCCGGCCGTTGGCGCACGATCACCGCGCCCGCCACCCGCACAACGTCGCCGTCGCGGCGGTCATCGAGCGCGGCGACCGGCACCACGCCGCGGCGGTTCATCTCTTCGCGTACGTAGGCCATCAGGTGGGGGCCGGTGGTGAGGTGGAGCCCGGCGTAGTCGGCGACAGTCTCGTCGAGCGGCCCCATTTCGGTGAGGGGAGAGGTCGGTTCCGGAGGCAGGTCGGCGAATAGGGGGCCGCGCCGCCCCGCCACCTCGGAGACCTGCCACAGTGCCGCCCGCCGACTCGAACCGAGTGAAACAAGAGCGCCGACGTGGGCCAGCCGTTCGAGCTGCTCCGAGGAGAGATTGCAGCGTTGGGCGAGGTCGGCAGGGTCGACGAAGGCCGCCCGTGCACGCTCGGCCTCAATAGTTTCGGCGGTGGCCTGCTTGAGACCGTGGACATAACGTAGGCCGATGCGTACCGCACCGTCCTCCCAACGGCAGCGCCAGCCCGAGTGGTTGACGTCCACTGACAGGAAACGGACGCCGCGGCGCTGGCCGTCCTTGACCAGGGTGGCGGGGTGGTAGAAGCCCATCGGCCAGGCGTTGAGGAGGCAGGCGTAGAAGGCCGTCGGGTGGTGAGTCTTGAGGTAGGCAGAGGCGTAGACCAGGAGGGCGAAGCTGGCGGAGTGGGACTCGGGGAAGCCATAGAGGGCGAAGGAGGTGATGGAACGCACGATCTGCTCCTGGACCTCGCCGGTGATACCACGTTCGGTCATGCCGCTGCGCAGTCTCGTTTCGATCACCGCCATCCGTTCCTGGGAGCGTTTGAAGCCCATCGCCCTCCGCAGCTCCTCGGCCTCGCCGCCGGAGAAGCCGGCGGCCTCCATGGCCATCCGCAGCAGCTGCTCCTGGAAAAGGGGCACGCCGAGGGTGCGCTCGAGGATCGGCTTCAGACAGGGGTGGGCATACGTTACGGCCTCACGGCCCTGACGGCGTTCGAGGTAGGGGTTGGTCATGTTGCCGGTGATCGGACCGGGGCGAATGATCGCCACCTGCACCACCAAATCGTAGAAGTTCTCCGGCCGGTTGCGCGGCAGGGACGCCATCTGCGCCCGGCTCTCGATCTGGAAGACGCCGGCGGTGTCGGCGCGGCGGATGAGATCGTAGGTCTTCGGGTCGCTGGGCGGCAGGTGGGCGAGGTCGATCTCCACGCCCTCGTGGGTGCGGATCATGGGGATCGCCTCCTCGAGGGCGGCCATCATGCCGAGGCCGAGAAGGTCAACCTTGATCAGCCCGAGGTCGGCACAGTCGTCCTTGTCCCACTGGATCACCGTCCGGTTCTCCATCGCCGCCGGTTCCAGCGGCACCACCTCGTCGAGCCGTCCCTGGGCGATGACCATGCCGCCGGAGTGCTGGCCGAGGTGGCGGGGGAGGTGATGGATCTCCCACCACAGCCGCTTGAAGTGCTCGACCCGGCGCGAGGCGGGGTCGAGACCGACGGCGGCCAGCTCGTGGTCGAGGTCGCGGGCGCCCTCCGAGATCTCGACGGTCATGTGGCGGCCGAAGCGCTTGGAGATGCGATCCACCTGTTCGAGCGAGAAACCGAGCGCCTTGCCGACCTCACGCGCCGCCGAGCGTGCGCGGTAGGTAATCACGTTGGCGGTCATTGCGGCGCCGTGCAGACCGTAGCGCTGATACACATACTGGATGACCTTTTCGCGCTGGTCACCGGACGGCAGGTCGAGGTCGATGTCCGGCCACTCGCCGCGCTCCTCGGACAGGAAGCGCTCGAAAAGCAGCTCCATTTTGACCGGGTCGACGGCGGTGATCGAGAGGGCGTAGCAGACCGCCGAGTTGGCGGCCGAGCCTCGGCCCTGGGCCATGATCTGCTCGCGCTGACAGAAACGAACAATGTCCCAGACGATGAGGAAGTAGCCCGCCAGGTCGAGCTTTTCGATCAGGTCGAGCTCGCGCTCGAGTTGTGTCTGGGCGCGCGCGGTCAGTGGGCGGAAGCGGGTGCGGGCACCGTCCCAGGTCACCCGGCGCAGGTGGGAGATGGGGCTTTCTCCGACTGGGAGGGGGTAATCGGGGAAGCGGTAGCCGAGGTCGTCGAGGGTGAACTCGAGCTCCTCCGCGAGGGCAACGGTCGCGGTCACCGCCCGCCGTTGATCGGCGAAGAGCATTTCGATCTCACGCGGCGAGCGCAGGTGGCGTTCGCGACCACCCTCGAGCAGGCGGCCCGCGATATCGAGGGTGAGGCCCTCGCGGATGCAGGCGAGGACATCGGCGAGGTCGCGGTTTTCGGGCCGTGCGTAACGGACCCCGCCGGTGGCCACCAGCGGCAATCGCAAACTTCGTGCGAGATCGATGCAGGCCTGATTGCGATGCTCCTCGGCGCGCAAGCGGTGGCGCTGGAGCTCGACGTGGAGCCGGTTTGGGAAGAGACGATGAAGATGCTCGAGCTCGCGTTTGGCGGCCTCGAGGCCGCGGTGGACGAGACGCTGTGCGAGGACCCCCTCGGAACCTCCCGTCAAACAGTGGAGACCGTCGGCATGGGCCTCGACCTGACGCCAGCCGGCGCGGGCCTTGCCCTTGGGCCGGCCGCGCGCGGCCTCGGTGAGCAAACGACAGAGGTTGCGGTAACCGCGACGGTCACACGCGAGCAGGGTCAGCCGAGGAAGAGGCGTTCCTGGGGGCAACGGGTCCGGTACGAGGCCCAGAGGCCCTGGCAATTTCGGATTTCGGATTTCGAATTTCGAATTTCTCGACCGCCCGCCCGGCAGCCGGGATGGCTGCCCCACAAGGTCATCATGACGGTTCTCTTTTGTGGGGCACGCGTCTCGCGTTCCGGAGGGGTGGGTGGCAAATCCGAAATTCGAAATCCGAAATTCGAAATCTGATTCGTCCAGGACAACCTCGGCG
>CAYRFI010000077.1:19254-19483 GCA_964423595.1 uncultured Thermoanaerobaculia bacterium
TTTAATGCCCGCTTCTTTTGCTGCTTTCCAGAAGCGCGGCGCGCCGGAGACCGTGTTGCGATCGATCAACGCCACCGCCGGGAGCCCGAGCTCCACCGCCCGCTCGACCAGGTCTTCTGGCTGCGATGCCCCTTCGAGGAACGAGAAGGCCGAAGCGCAGTGCAACTCCGCGTACTTCATCCACCCAGCCCACCCAATTTCGGATTTCGGATTTCGAATTTCAAATTTC